>JBEIDF010000093.1:0-12814 GCA_040383605.1 Lewinellaceae bacterium | reverse complement strand
CGCTGTCCTGGAATCTGAGACAAAAACGCGTCTCGCGGCCATTTTGTCCCGGAATTTGAGACGATTTTTTTTCGCGTCCCGGAATCCGGGACGGATTTATTTGCAAATAAGGGGACGAGGGCGGGAAATTTGTGGGGTGCGTATGAAATGTAGTTATACAAATGAATAATCTGCCGCTCCTCCTCCTATGCCTCATTGCCTCCGTCCATCTCGCCGGACAAACTTCAGAATGGTCCGAAAAACCCTCGATCGGGTTTTATTATACGCCCTTGAAAATGGAGCGATACGCATTGTCGTCCGGATTGTCGCCGGATGAAAGAATATACGAAAGCACGGCCAATGTGATGGGTACCCTGCCTATCAATGCCAAACTGCGGCTGGGGCTCCAGTATATGCTGGTAATCACAGCCGTGATACGCGAGCCCAAAGACCGCTCGCAGTTGCTTGGGCTCACCGCGCAATACAATTTTACCGCCCGGAAGCGGTTGGGTATTTACGTAGAGGGCGGTTATACGGTGGGCAACTTCTGCCCCTGCGGGATAGCCGAACCCTACACAAGCGATACATTAAATCACTTCAGAAGTTTGGGAGTAGGAATCGATTACCGAATGACCTCAAAATTGCATTTAAAAGCAGGTTTCATCAATTATACGCCGCTGAAAAAACACAACGACGTTTACAACTGGACGCAACCGTTTGTGGGTATAAATTTTTATTTTGCCGATAAATACAAAACGCCTTTTAAATCCAGATTCATTAAAAAGAACGAGCCGCTTCCCAAAGAAGCACGAAGTTTCTACTGGAAAGACGGGCGTAAGCGGACATGGAATATCGGGTTGACATCTTCAGGCGCCATCGCAACCCAACACGAGCCATTCCCTGATCAGCCGGGCAATGTTCCCCTGCTACGGTATCGCGAGTTTTCCATTTCCCCAAGGGTAAACTACTGGATCAATCAGGCCATATTATTAGGTGTTCAAGGTACGTTTTATCACTATGAGAATAACTTTAACAACATCCTGCCGCAAGCCAATGGGCTGGGCGTAGGCCTGCAAGCGCGTTTTTACCCGCTCAACTTTAAAAAACCGGGCGAATTCCGATCGATCAGAATCGGGAAACGCGCCAATTGGCAGATTTCACCCATCATGGGCGTAGAAGTGCGTGCCGCTAATTTTTCCTGGATCGAGCCGGAACAGGCGGGCAAATCCTGGCAGTATTACGACTGGCAACCTTTTGTCGGCTATACGCTGTCCTACAAACGCTGGTTCAACCTGTTTGCTACCGTCGGGCCTACAGTGGGTTTCCCACAAACGCAGGCAACCTCGCCCATCAACGGGATTCGGGTGGTCGGTTTGGAGTATAATTTCTCGAGGTGAGGCGCTTGTGGGGGCATTAGGCTGTTGGGCGTTTTAGAGTTTTGAATATAAAACGTGATTAAGTTTACGATTTAACATTTGAGTCAGATTGCTTTACGAAGAAGGAATCAACCCACTGGCGCTTAAGTGTTCTAATGTGCTTCCTCCTAAGGTGTCCTAATGTGTTAAAAAACTTGGTTTCTGCTGTGTCCTAAACTTAAGTGCACTTTGCCGATTGTTAACGGCGCAAAAGCGTAATGGGGTTCAGATAATGGTTTTGCTATTTCTCTTGAGTGCATACGATCCGATTCGCCTCCGCTCCGTTAGAGCATGTCTAAAATTATATTTCGCGCTAATATGAAAGTCTTTTTCAGCCATACTTCGTTCCTTTTTTTCGCCGTAATTAGTCCCATTACGCCTGCAAAAAGCGCCTTGTCTGGCTAAAAAATCCTTTTCATATTAGCAGAGAATATAATTTTAGGCACGCTCTGAGCGGGCGCGGCTGCTGCGCGCGAGCCGGAACTGCAGGGTGATCTGCAAAAAATCCCGCCCAATTTCGTCGTTCAACCGAAAATCGAACTGTCGCACCCAGCCGGCCTCTACATTGAGCCACGACCGCGTGCTGTACCCGCCGCCGATAAAAAAGCGGTTGCGCTCAAAGTACGGGGAGCGATTGGTAAAGAAAATTTCATTCCAAACACCGGCATAGATTGTTCCCGGCTTGATTTCTTTCCCGTTGAGCGGCACGAGCGCCTGCAGGCGGTAACGAAAGCGATTTCGGAATCCGTTGCTGGTCCAGCGCTGCTCCGCGCGGTACCGATGCTCGAATTTCAGCCGATCCAGATACTGCCGCATATTCAACTGTAGCCAGGTGCGGGTTTCATCGTTTAACCTGGGCGTGACAAAATCGCCGCCCTCCCGATACGTGTCGTAATTGCCGATGCCGGCGGTCAAGGAAAAGTACTTGTCAATCCGGTAGGCAAATCCCGCTTTGTACTCGTAATAGTGAAAATGATCGTACAAACGCAGGCTGCGCAGCTGCGCCTCCCCAAAGAAGGTCCAACGCGGGTTGTATTGATACTGGATATTGAGCACGTTCCAGGTTCCGAGTCCGGACCGCCCGTTTTGCGCCGAAGCCGCGTACCCGATCGCCCCGAGCAGGAGCGCGCATAAAAGTTTCTTCATCATATTAAATCCTTAGAGCATGTCTAAAATTATATTTCTCGCTAATATGAAAGTCTTTTTTCGCCATACTTCGTTCCTTTTTTCGCCGTAATTAGTCCCATTACGCCTGCAAAAAGCGCCTTGTCTGGCTAAAAAATCCTTTTCATATTAGCAAAGAATATAAATTTAGACATGCTCTTAGCTGGAATGATCCGCCACAATCACCCATGCCCCTTTTATTTTTTTCCACAACAGCGTAAAATGCCCGCTCAAATCGCCGGCGTTGCGTTTTAAATGCCATTTTCCCACCACAAAAGCACTTTTTCGCGATAGCGGCTCCACACTCAGCAAAGTGAAGGTCAACGTGCCCATCGCAGCCCGATCAGGATAGCCCTTGCGGTAATTGTCCAGCGTCTGCTGCCAGCCGTAGGTAAGCCCCCGGCTGCCGATAAACTGTAGGCTGTCGGAGTGCCAGTAGCCATCCATGAAAGCCTCCAGATCGCCTCGGTTCCAGGCGGCCTCTTGGCGGGCCATGATGGCGCGGATGGCGGTCTCGGCGCGCGGGCCGGTCTGCGCCGACAGGGTGGGAGAGAGGAAAATAAACAGGATAAAAAGTGTGGAACGCATGGTGTGTGGCGTAAAGTGACGAATGGATTATCGGACGACCGTTACGGCGCCCCTGAGCAGGCCCTCTTTGCCGTTTTGTCGCAGCAAAGCCGTCCAGAGGTACACGCCGGGCAAGGCCCGATTGCCGGAAACGCGGCCGTCCCAGCGCGCATCCGGCGCGCCGGTCTGCTCGAACAGGAGGTTGCCCCAACGGTCAAAGATACGGAGTGTTTGTATTTCCAGCCCGGGTCCGAATAAAGTAAACCACGCATTGTCGCTCCCGCTTTCGGGCGCGATGGCATTGGGGGCATACACGGCGAATCCGTCCAGGCATTCCACTTGCCGCAGCAGGGTTTCGTCTTCAAAGCGGCATTGCCGGTATTCGATGCGCCGGCGAATCCGTCCGGGCCCTTCCGCTTCGAAGGTTGCGGCGCCCGGCTCGTCGTTCCACCAGATTTGTCCGGCCAGGCTTCCGCCCACAGACAATACCAGCTGCTCGCCGACACAGATCACCGTATCCGCCGGCAGCGGCGGCGGGCTTGGAAACCAATCCACCGACACGAGGTCGGCGGCGGTGCAAGGTGTCCGATAGGCCGTAACGGCATAAATACCCGATCGGAACACCGGTCGTCGGGCGGTTTCCAGTCCGTCGTTCCAGCGGTAGGCGTCTGCTCCGGGTGTAGTCGCGTCGAGCCAGATGGTATCGGCGCCGCACAGGGTGGTATCGGCGGGCAGCTTGAGTTGAAAATCGGCCAGCAGCTGGACTTCGATGGTGTCCGACTGCCGGCAGGCGCCTGCCAGGGCAGTTGCAATATACCGGCCGGGGGCCGAGATGGTTCGGATCGCATCCGAAGCGCCGTTTTCCCAGAGATATTCGACGGCGCCGGGCGTGCGGGCGTCCAGGCTGAGCGTTGCGAGGGCGCCGCACAGGGTCGTGTCCGGCCCGAGCTCAAACTGGCGCGGGCCGTCGGTCGCCACGATGGTTTGCCGGAAGGTATCGCGGCAAAACCCGGCTTTGCTGACCAGCGTGATTTCCCGGTCGCCCGGCACGCTAAAAACCACGCCGTTGACGGCTTTTCCGGCAGCAGCAGCGGGCGTGCCGCCGGGGAAAATCCAGCTATAGCTGTCTGCCGTGCCGGGGCCGTACGCGAGTGCGGACAGCGGCTCGAAGACGCAGAGCGTATCATCGGAGAGTTGCATGCCGCCCACCGGCGGGGTCTGGCCGCAGTAATCGCGAACCGGCACGCTGAACGGCAGGAAGCCGGTAGCGGCGGCGGGCGGCGCGGACGCAGGTTCCGATTGCCAGTTGTCAATTATAAAGCTGCCGGCAACCGGCGTCAACGCCGGCGCGACGTCGGTTGCCGGGCAGGCGGCGCAATTGCCGGCCGCATCTGTTTTTAAAAAAAGTTGTCCGCCCGGGCGGAAGCGCAGCGCGGCCAGGCCGCCGTCCAGGGTGTTCACGAGGGCGGATACGCCGTAATTATAACACAGATCGAAGCGCCGCGCCCAGTGCAGGCTGCCGTCTGCGTGCAGGCCGATCAGATCGGCCGTTGGCTGTCCGCCGGGCGTTTCGTAATTGCCGATCGTGATTTCTCCGGCGGGCGAGCAGTTCAGGGCAGGAATCCAGTTCAGGGCATTGGGTATTTCGAGTCGCCGGGCCCAGATCAGATCGCCTGTCGGGCTGATGCGGAGGACGCAGGTCGTTTGCGGCAGCGGGCCGGTTTCCGTGGCTGCGAAGGCCCAGGAGCCGTCGGGCATTTCGGCGGCTGCTTTGAAAAGAAATTGCGCCGAGCGCCAGGCCTGCAGCACTTCGCCGTTGGGCGACACCCGCAGGATAAAACCGAAGGGGGCGGCGCGCTGCGCGTTGCCGCAGATCAGCAGGCTGCCGTCCGACAGGTGCAGCAAAGCCCGCGGATAGCACAGTCCGTCGTTGGATAGCCGGCGCGTCCAGACGACCAGGCCATCGGGCGACACCTTTGTCAGGATGATCTTGTTGGACGTGGCGCCGCCGCCCTGCTGGAATTCCGTCCGGATAGACATCGCATACACAATGCCGTCCGGATCCGTCGCGATGCGGTTGTGCGCCCAGTGTTGCACTTCGCCATAGTGCGCCGCGGTTTGCCACATCGGCTGGCCGGCTTGGTCGAGTCGGGCCAGGATCAGCCAGTCGTCGAGGGCGGTATTCTGGTTTGAACGATCGAACAAGGCATACACCCCGCTGCCGGGCGCGCGCGCGAGGTCGTACACATAGCGGGCCGAGGCGGTATCGCCCTGGCGCAGGTTGTAGCCGTTCAGCAAATTGCCGCTGGCGTCCAAGCGCAGTAATTTTCCTAAAAAAGTGCCAATCCAGAAATTTCCGTCGGCCGTTTGTTCCAGGCAGAAGAGCCCGTTCAGGCTGTCCAACTGCCGCTGAAAAGTCGTTTGGCCGCTCAGCCCGACAGGCCAGGCGAAGAAAGCGAATCCGAGCAGGAAGCAGGAAACGCTGCGTATATGGATTGTGATTTTCACCAATTCGTGTTGTGCGCGCTACACCCGCGCGTATGGCAGCCGCACCAGCATCCGGCCTTCATAATAGGCGTCGAGGCCGCCGGAGGCCACCAGTTCGAGCGATTCCAGGTTGATAAACCCGTCGGCTGCCACGGCGTCATCCGGCAGGTGCAATTCCAGCACCTTCCCGACAATCAGCAGCACCCCGCTCGCTTTGATGAGGTACTCCTCCTCGTATGCCAGGCCGAGCCGCACCCGGCTTTCGGCCACGAAAGGGGCCGGGATGCCCGGTCGGTATTCCGGCGTAAAACCGCAGGCGTCGAATTCCGATACCGTGTCGGGATAACTCGCCGAGGTTTGGTGCGCCGCCTGCACAAATTCCGGGTGGACGTGGTTGATCGTCCAATGGCCCGTTTCTTTGAGGTAGTCGTACGTATGGCGCGGCACCGTCGTGGGGCGCATCACCAGCGCCAGATAAGGCGGATTGGCGCCGATATGCACGACCTGGTTAAAAACAGCCAGGTTGGTTTGGCCCTGCGCGTTGGCGGTACCGACCAGTACCGCGCTTTTGTAGCCGGAAAGGGCATTGAGGAGCGTGCTGCGCGGCACGCGCTCCCAGGTCATGACGTCGTCGTGGGTCAGCAGCATGGATTTTTTTGAGAGGGAAACAAGCGGATGGGGGGAATAGTTTTTAGCATTTGCAGCGCTTGTTCCTGTTTTGATAACTTCCCGGAAATCAAAACAGGAACAAGTTAACCCGCTATGCTATTTTACTTACTTGCGCCGCCTACCACCACCGTCTGCACATCCACCCCCGCGTTATTTTTAAAAACAAACAAATAATACCCGGTTCGCCAGGCGCCGAGTTCGATTTGCTGCGCGCCGGGTTGCACTGCTTGTTGCAGCATCAGGCGGCCGTTGAAGTCGTACGCTTCCAGCAGCCCTTCGTGGTCTGTTTGAACTTGCACATACTGACTTGCCGGGTTCGGCATGACGGAAAACAGATCGAGCAGCGCAGGCTCGCCAGTACCCACAACGTCGCCGATTTGGCGGTAGCCCAGGAAGAAAAACAGCGCATTGGTCAGTGCGGGTACGACACATTCGCCGTGGTCGGCCGTGGAGTCCAGGTCGGCGGCGGCGAGCATGAGGGCGCCGCGCGCCACCATGGTATCGCGCGCCAGCACGCTGTTGAGGAAAGGCACCTGATCGTCGGCTTTGCAATAAAAAATGCGCGTGGGCGCCTCCGGCGTCCATTGATAGACGTTGTTGTCGCGCAGGGCGACGTTCACCGGGTGATCCGGGTTGGTAGCCACCACCTGCCGGAGCGAATCATTCAGCATGCGCGTGGGGCGGCAGGCGCCCTCTGTGGCGATGAGCAAGTCCACCAGTTGGTCGTTCAGGTTGCCAAGATTGATTTGGCCGGCGTAAAACTGCTCAATTAGCGCCGCGTAGGGTTGTTTAAAGCCGTCTGTGATCTGGTTGAACAGGTTGCCGTACACCGTTTGGTACGATAGCAGCGTATTGGGGATATACCCCGGGTAATAGTACACGGCGTCCGCCAGGATAAAATCGCGCATGATTTCGCCGATGCTGTACGGGCCGGACAGGTGCGCGGCGGCCGTGACGGTGAATTCATTTGTCGGATCCAGTTCCACCGTCCGGTGCAGCGCCATAGCGGCATGCCCGCCCTGGGAATAGCCGGTGATGAACAACTGGTCGTTGGTGTGTACATTGATCTGACCCTGCAGGGATTCAAACGCCCGCAGCATATCCTCGGCCACCCAGGCCTGGCTGGCGGCGTGGACGTAGGGGTGGAAGCCACGGGAATCGCCCAGGCCGAGGTAATCCGGCGCGAGCGCCACAAAGCCCATGGCGGCAAACAGCACGGGAATATCCCCCTCGCCGCCGCCGGGTTGGCCGTAGCGGGAGGGTACGTTGGTTTTGGAGGAGGAGGTGCCGTGTTGGTACACCAGCTTCGGAAAAACTTTTGCGGCGTTATCGGGTACCGCCAGTAGGCCCGACACCGTGTCCGTTACGCCGTACACATCCGGCGAGGTGTAGCGGATTTTGTAGTACCGCGCGCCATATTGGATGAAGGGCAGGTTAAACTGGGCGGCCAGTTGGGCCTGGGTTTTGGCGCCGATGAGGGTGTGGGAGATGATTTGCTGGCTGCGCAACAGGCTACAAAGCGTTGAAATAAAGAAGATAAAAACGAGGGTAAATGATCTGGAAACCATATGGATGCACTATTTTTCGGCAAAATACGACATTAATCACAATCCGACATCCGGAATCCAAAATCCGAAATTAAATTTTTCTTCCCTCCGTTCTATTTCCCAATCAAATCCCTACCTTTGCACCCCGACATGAAGATTTCATTCTATTTCAACCGTGTCGGACATGCCGGATAGCGTTCTGAGAAACGCTCTCCGGCATTTTTTTTAAAACCGTACTTTTTTCCTATGCCGAAAGATACCAGCATCCACACCCTCCTCATCATCGGCTCGGGGCCGATCATCATCGGACAAGCCTGCGAGTTCGATTACTCCGGCTCCCAAGCCAGCCGTTCCCTGCGCGAGGAGGGCATCAAAGTGGCGCTCATCAACTCTAATCCGGCCACCATCATGACCGATCCGGTCACGGCCGATTATATCTATCTGCGCCCGCTGACGCCGGAACAAATCGAAGGTATCCTGCGGGAACATAAGGAAAGCCCGGACTTGCCCGATATTGACGCCGTGCTGCCGACTATGGGCGGTCAAACGGCGCTCAACCTCGCCATCGAATGTGAAAACCAGGGTATCTGGGAAAAATACAACTGCCGCATGATCGGCGTGGACACCGCCGCCATCGAACGCACAGAAAACCGGGAGGAGTTCCGCAAACTCATGGTGCAAATCGGCATTGATGTCGCGCCGTCCCTGATCGCCAATTCTTACCTCGAAGGCAAGGAGGCCGCCCAGAAAATCGGCTACCCGCTTGTCATCCGACCCTCTTATACCCTCGGCGGCACCGGCGGCGGCTTCGTAATGAAGGAGGAGGAATTCGACGAAGCGCTCAAACGCGGCCTCAACGCCTCGCCCACGCATGAGGTGCTGGTGGAAAAAGCGGTGCTCGGATGGAAAGAATTTGAACTCGAACTCCTGCGCGACAGCATTGACAATGTCTCGATCATTTGTGTGGTCGAAAATCTCGACCCCATGGGGGTGCATACCGGCGATTCCATCACCATCGCGCCGGCCATGACGCTCTCCGATACGGCCTATCAGCGCATGCGCGATCAGGCCATCCGAATCATGCGCGCCCTGGGCAATTTTGCCGGCGGCTGTAATGTGCAGTTCGCCGTAAACCCGGAAACTGAGGAACTCATCGCCATCGAGGTAAACCCCCGGGTGTCCCGCTCTTCCGCCCTGGCCTCCAAAGCCACCGGCTATCCCATCGCCAAAATCGCAGCCAAACTGGCCGTTGGCTATAACCTCGACGAACTCAAAAATCAAATCACGAAAACTACCAGCGCGTACTTCGAACCTACGCTCGACTATGTCATCGTGAAAATGCCGCGCTGGAATTTCGAAAAATTCCACGGCGCCGACCACCTGCTCGGCCTCCAGATGAAATCCGTCGGTGAAGTAATGGCCATCGGCCGCTGTTTCAACGAAGCCCTGCAGAAAGCCTGCCAAAGCCAGGAAAACAGCCGCATGGGCCTCGGCGCAGATAAAAAGGAGTGGATGAAAACAGAGGATATCCTCGAACGGCTGGAAAAGGTATCCGACGACCGCATCTACCGCGTCAAAGACGCACTCCGACTGGGTATTCCCTCCAAATCAGTGCAGAAAATGACCGGTATTGACAACTGGTTTATCCAGGAAATCAAAAAGCTGGTCAAACTCGAAGACCGCCTCCTCCGCTATAATGTGGCGGAGGATCTGCCCTACGACTTCTTCCTGGAACTCAAAAAGAACGGCTACTCCGACGCACAAATCGCCTGGCTGCTCCGCATCACCGAACGCGAAGTCACCCTCCGCCGCAAAGAACTCGGCATCCGCCGGGTGTATAAAATGGTGGATACCTGCGCCGCAGAGTTCGAATCCAAAACGAATTATTTCTACTCGACGTTCGACCAAAAAAACGAAAGCGTCCGCTCGGATAAAAAGAAAATCGTGGTGCTCGGCTCCGGCCCTAACCGCATCGGCCAGGGGATCGAATTCGACTACTGCTGCGTGCATGGTGTGCTGGCGATTAAGGAACTCGGATATGAGGCGATTATGGTGAACTGTAACCCGGAAACGGTGTCCACCGACTACGACCTCGCCGATAAACTCTACTTCGAACCAATTTTCTGGGAACACCTCGAGGAAATCCTCGAACACGAACAGCCTGAAGGCGTCATCGTGCAACTCGGCGGCCAAACGGCCCTGAAACTCGCCGACGAACTCCAAAAAAATGGCTGGAATATCATCGGCACCTCCTTCAATGATATGGATATCGCCGAAGACCGCGGCCGGTTCTCGGATATGCTCAAGGAACTGGGCATCCCCTATCCCAAGTACGGCGTCGCGCGCGATGTGGACGAGGCGCTCGCCGTCGCCACCAGAATTCCCTACCCGCTGCTGGTGCGCCCCTCGTATGTGCTCGGCGGCCAGCGCATGAAAATCGTCATCAACGACCACGAACTGGAGCGCCATGTGCTCAGTATCTTCAAACACATGCCCGATAACCGGGTGCTGATTGATCAATTCCTGGAACGCGCCCAGGAAGCGGAAATTGACGCGATCTTCGACGGCGACGAGATCCACATCATGGGGATCATGGAACACATCGAACCGGCCGGTATCCACTCCGGCGACTCCTCCGCCGTGCTGCCAACCTACAGCCTGTCTGAAAAAGTCGTGCAAACGATGTGCGAATACGCCGAGCGCATCGCCCGCACCCTGAATATCCGCGGACTGATCAATATCCAGTTCGCCATCAAAGACGACCAGGTGTTCGTCATCGAAGCCAATCCGCGCGCCTCCCGCACCACGCCCTTCATCGCCAAGGCCTACCAGGTGCCTTATCTCAACATCGCGACGAAAGTCATGCTGGGCGCCAACAAACTCAAAGATTTTACGATCGAGAAAAAACTGGAAGGCTATGCGATTAAAATTCCCGTCTTTTCTTTTGAAAAATTCCCCGGCGTGGATAAACGCCTCGGCCCGGAAATGAAATCCACCGGCGAGGCGATTTATTTTATTAAAGATTTAAAAGACCCGTATTTCCGGGAATTGGATCGGAATCGCTCGATGTATTTGTATAATTAATTTGGGGCGTTTGTGTAAAATGTTTTAAATTGCACCAAAATTAAAACATGACCACAGCAGGAGTTCAAATCACGGAAGCGGCACTCAGCGCGGAGGCGTACCTGAAAAAGGAACGCGCCTCCGAACAGCGGCATGAGTTCTACTTCGGTAAACTCCTTGCGATGCCCGGCGAATCCATCACGGCTAACGAGCTTATCAACAACTGTCTGGAACTCTTGCGTCGCCCGCTCAACGCGCAAAGTCTCCGCGTCTTTACGCATGATATCAAACTGGCCGTTAAAAATGGCCAGGTTTATCGGTATCCTGATTTGATGGCCGTAGCCGCCTCGGATATCACGGATCAATTTGTCATGGAAAAACCGCAACTCCTTATCGAAGTTGCCTCTCCGGATTCTTACCACACCGATCGCGTCGTGAAGTGGGAGGAGTACAGCGCACTGCCCTCCATGCGCTATTACCTTGTGATCGCACAGGATAAAATGTCCGTAGATTTTTTCCGTCGCGTCGGCGAAAATTGGGAATTGGCCGCTCTGACGAAGCCGGAAGACGCCTTGGAACTTTCGGAATGGGAGCTCGTATTGCGCTTGGCCGATTTATACGCCGGGATATAAATAACTATCGGGCATCCGCCTGGTAATCCTGTAACGCGTCCGACTCCAAATACTCAATACCTCTAAAGTCCTGGTTAGCCCAGGCAATCAGGGCCGCAGCCACTTGGGCTGCCTGTATGCCGCGGTATTTTTTCGGAATCAAAAAACGGAATGCCTCCGTTAGCACAATCCCGACCTTTTCGCCCAGCCGGAATTCCTGCCGGTCGCCCAGCAGAAAAGAAGGCCGCGCCGAGACAAAAGCGTCAAAGCCCAGTCCGGCAATCTTTTCCTCCAGGTCGCCCTTGGTGCGCAGGTAAAAATTTCCGGATTGCGCGTTCGCCCCGATCGAAGACACCAATAGATACCGCTGCGCGCCGTTGGACCGGGCGATTTTGCCCGCCTCATAGGGATAGGTGCAATCAATTTTGTACTGCGCTTCTTTGGAGCCGGCTTTTGCCAGCGTGGTACCCATGGCGCAGTACAGATCGTCGCACACGAGCTTCGCCGCGTCTGGATGATCGAAATCAAATATTTCCTGTTGCAATTTGGGGTGCTCCAGCGGCAGCGCGCGGCGCGTCAGGGTGATTACCCGGGAATAATGCGGACTGTCCAGCAGTTGGCGGACTAATTCCGCGCCCACCAGGCCGGTGGCGCCGATCACGATTGCTGTTTTTGCCATACACTTTAGATCATGAAATTTTAAAAATCAAACTAACCTATAAAAATGTCAGCCCTGCGGGCTTTGGCTAGCCGGGTACCTTTTATTCACGCTTCTTCCGGTCTATCCAACATCACGCCCGCTTCCGCCAAAAAATTCATCATATTTAACTGGATTCCATCAATAAGTTCAACCGATTTATCCCAGCCGCAGATCACCCAGTCCTGTCCTCGCGCAGCCACCATCATTTTTTGCGTGGCTGTAAAAATCCAGACCACCCGTTCGGTTCCAAAATCGAGCGTTTGCTGTGTTTTGCGGTGGATATATGTTTCGGTAGGCAATGCGTCTCCGTATTCAATCTCCGTATCTACTTCCACGACTAACTTTGCGGGCACGTCTGCATACCGATTGGAAATGCGTTCGGGCGGCAGCGCAGATTTTTCGATCACCATCAAATCGTGTGAAAAATTGTTTTTAGAGCGTGTCTAAAATTATATTCTCTGCGAATATGAAAAGGATTTTTTAGCCAGACAAGGCGCTTTTTGCAGTCGTAATGGGACTAATTACGGCGAAAAAAAGGAACGAAGTATGGCTGAAAAAGACTTTCATATTAGCGAGAAATATAATTTTAGACATGCTCGTATGAGAAATGTG
>JBEIDF010000092.1:0-13042 GCA_040383605.1 Lewinellaceae bacterium | reverse complement strand
TCTGAGCCAAAAAAGAATCCATTTTTCGCCAGACGAAGGGATTTTTTGCAGGCCATAGCAGCGCTATGGTCAAAAAAAATCGCGAAGTATGGCGGAAAATGGGACTTTTTAGGCCAGACAGCGATCCTGCTAACCAGTTACTTTTTTTAAAGAAGTTTTGGGCTGATTTCAAAACTTCAGTCTAGAGATGCGCCCCGCCGAATCTACGATCCAGGGTTGTCCATCTGTATCTACTGCCAAAACCAGCGCAGTATATGGGCATTTCTTCTTTTTCCAGGTGGCACCCTTTCGATAGGCCGGCGTTCCGTCCGGGAGGAGCACCCAGATGTGCTTTTTATTGATCGCAATAGCCTTGGCGGCGCCGGGAAAATCCGTAAAGTGACTTTTTCCGTTTGGGGCTGTAGCAATACGCCCGGCATCATCTACTATCCAGACGCGTCCATCGGCATCCACGGCCAAATCCACAGCGCCTTTTCCCATGGCGTTCCAGCTGGCGCCCGTCCAACGCCAAACGCCCCGACCGCCCGGTTGCTGATCGGCGCCCAGGGCGTACACGCTGCCATCAGCGCCGACGGCGATATCGGACAGGGTTCCCGGCGCCCGAAAATAGCGCCCGTCCTGCAGGTAATAAACCGAACCGGCGGTGCTGACGAACCAAATCTTCTCCCCCGGCCCGGCGGCAATGCGGCGGGCGGAAACGCCTTCGGCCTGCATCGGCAGCCAGGTTGTATCCTGCCAAAGGGCGATATTTCCGATTGTACGCGTGGTATCTACGATCCAGACGCGCCCGTCGGGGCCGATGGCAAGATCATCCGCGCGCCCGGGTACCGGCAGCCATCGCTGTGCGTGCAGGAACAGGGCGCCATGAAGCAGAACAGGCAGAACGAAATTTTTCATTTTACCGAACCCGGTTGCAATTGCCGGACGTAGTCCAGCACCGGGTCGCGGCCTTCCCGGAAATCGGCAAATTGCAGGGGCAGCAGTACATCGGGATAGAGCGCGTCTTTCGTATTTTTGGGGGCATCGAGCAGGGTTCGCGGATGTACGACGAACACTTTCGAGTTGGGCAATTGGAATTTATCCTCTTCGCCGGTGTACACCGGACGTTCGCCGGTCGGTTCTCCGATGAGTTGCGCCTGGGTAAACTGCCGGAACGCCTGCGCGATGCGCGTGGGCGCCGGTGCGGTGTATCCGTTTATGGCGACAAACAAACGGCCGGGCTTGTTGATCTCTTTCTCGGCGCCGAGCCGTTTTGCGAGCGCGATGCCGTCTTCCGGCAGTCCGCCCCGGTTGAAACGCAGATCGAGGAAGAATCGGGCATCCGGATAAGCGCGCATGATTTGTAGTAGCGAATCCACCACCGGTTGGAAAAGCGGCAACTGCCCGGTATTCTCCATATCGCCGCGCGCTTCTGCCATTTCACGGCTCAGGCAGATATTATATTGTAAGAAAAATATCTGCTGCTCCTCCATCCACAGGTACTTGTAGAGTTCTTCGATAGAAACCGGCTGCCAGCGCAAGTCCGGATTTTTAGGGGACAGCTGCGCCGGCATCATATCTGATCGGCCGGCTTTGCGCATATCGGGCGGGTAAACATATACCGTGGCCGTTTCGCCGTTTGGATTTTCCACTTCCAGCGCCAGGGAATCGTTGCGGCTGACGCCGGCCAGTCGGAAGGCCAGGGGAAAACGGAGCCACATCGGGGCGTCGCGCTTGAGTCCGGCCTGGTTATCACTGCCGACGAAAATATTCAATTTTTCCAGCGCGGTCTCCGGATCTACCCCGTTGATAGCGCGAATTCTTTTTCCCAACACCGGTTCAAATTTTTGCACGGTAGCGCTGGCGTACAAACCATCGGCGTACCAACCGAATGCGATAGGGATTACTTTATTGGTTTGCAGCAGTTGGACAAACTCGAGTCGGGTTTTCGCGTCCACGGCCCGCGCCACGGCGGTTTGGAGTTCGAGTGCGACGCGCAGATCCGATTTTTGTTCGGCGCCGGCGGCGATGCCGTCGAGGGCCGTATTCCACATTTCCGGCGTGATCCGCTTAAAAAAATCGGGATGGCGGGCGGGCAATTCTTTTTTAAGAAAAGCGATATCAGCCTGCCACTGCTGGGGCGTCAGTTGTGCGAAGGATGCCGCAGCGACCAGAGAAAAAGCCAGAGAAAGCAGAAATTTATGCATAGTACGAGTCAGAAATTTGAAGGAAATAAAATACGGGATGCCAGTGTGGCTTGCGAATTAGAACATGCTCGTTTTTCTTTTTCGCGTACTGCTGCCGCCCAGACCGAGCACGCCGAGCAGTCCGCGGGTCAATTCGCGCGCGACCACCCGGCCGACTTGCCGGGCCATCGGGTTGTTGATGATCGTCTCGACCACGCTGTCCTCCTCTTTTTCTTTTTGCGGGCTTGCTTTTGCGGGTTGTTCGGCGGGTTTTGCCGTGGCTATTTGCTGCGCCTCTGCAATTTTTTCTTTGAGTATTTCGTAGGCGCTCTCGCGGTCAACAACCTGGTTGTATTTAGCGGCCACGGCAGACTGTGCGACGAGCGCGTCTATTTCCATCGGCGTCAGGATGTCCATCCGGCTTTGCGGCGGCCGCATCAGGGTGTGCACCAAGGGCGTCGGGATACCTTTTTCATTGAGCACACTGACGAAGCCTTCGCCGATCCCCATTTGCGTGAGCAGGTCTTCTGTTTTATACCAGCTGGTCAGCGGGTAATTTTCTGCAGCCAATTTGATTGCCTTGCGGTCTTTGGCGGTAAAAGCGCGCAGTGCGTGTTGGATTTTGAGACCTAGTTGAGAGAGGATGCTGTCGGGGATATCCGCCGGATTTTGGGTAATAAAAAATACCCCTACGCCTTTTGAGCGGATGAGTTTGATGATAGCCTCCAGTTGTTGCATCAGGGCGGGCGTGGCTTCCTGAAAAACCAAGTGCGCCTCGTCTATGAAAATACAGAGTTTCGGTTGTTCCATATCCCCTTCTTCCGGGAAAGAGGCGTAAATTTCTGCCAGCATTTGCAGCATAAACGTCGAGAACAACTTCGGGCGATCCTGGATGTCCGTCAGGCGTACGATGCTCATCACGCCGCGGCCATTTTCGTCTATTCGACAGAGATCCTGCACATCGAAAGACAATTCGCCGAAAAAGGCGTCCGCCCCTTGCTGTTCCAGCTCCACCACTTTCCGCAGGATCGTGGCGGCGGTGGCGGCGCTGAATTGTCCGTACTCCGCCTCCATGGCAGCCTTTCCTTCATTGCCGAGGAACTGCAGCACTTTTTTGAAATCTTTCAAATCCAGCAGCGGCAGGTTGTTATCCTCACAGTATTTAAAAACGACGGATACGACCCCGCTCTGGGTGTCATTCAACGCCAGAATCCGGCTGAAAAGCACCGGGCCGAACTCCGTGACAGTAGCCCGCAAGCGCGCGCCTTTTTCACCGGAAAGCGTCAGGAACTCTACCGTATTACCGACCGGATGCCAGGAAACGCCGATTTTTCCGCATCTTTCCGTGATTTTTGGATTATCCGTGCCGGGCATAGCCAGGCCCGATAAGTCGCCCTTGATGTCCATCAACATACAAGGCACGCCATTGGCAGACAACTGCTCCGCCAGCGCCTGCAGGGTTTTCGTTTTCCCGGTACCGGTGGCGCCTGCGATCAGGCCGTGGCGGTTGAAGGTGCGCAGGGGCGCTTTTACTTGTAAACCCGGAATCGCTTCCGCATCCAGCATAGCGCCGCCCAGTACGACGGAACCGCCTTTGAATTGGTAGCCGGCTTCTATTTCAGCAATAAAATCTTCTTTTTTGGACATGCGACGGTATTAAAAATGTTCTGCGTTAGGGTTTTAGATTGGGCGCAAAATTAGGGCGATAAACCTAATTTCCCGGAAAAACCAACGACATTGACGAAATATTTAGAAAAAACACCCGCCGCACACATCCAGTTGGTACCGCACAACCGGTATTTTTAGCAAAAATGCTTATTTTTTCGCCCCACCCCGAATAAAAACAGTATTTTTGGGATTGCGGATTGGGGATTGCGGAGAGACTGCGGATCATTCCCCCTTTACTGCCCTCCCAAATCCGCAATCCGAAATCAGAAATCCCAAATCCGAAATCAGAACTCCCCAATCAAACATCACCTATTAACTGTTTGGTTTATGACAAAGTTCTATTTAATCACCCTCTGCTGCCTGTGGGCGGCCATCCCATCTTTGCGCGCACAATCCGGCTCCTGCAACAACTCCGTACCCGGCGCCTCCACCTGCGCGCTTGCCTGCACCTACTGCGACATTAACAAGTTGGAGGACATCAACAACGTCGTGCTTCCGGGCACGGTACAACCCATCATTTGCAACGGCGACATTACCCTGGAGAATCCGCGCTGGTACCAGTTTATTGCGGGTTCTCCGAACATTACCATCGTCATTTCGCCGATCAGTTGTCCGGGAGGCGGTTCGCTGGAGGCGGCTTTGTTTTTCAATTGTACGCTTCCGGTGGCCTGTGTGCCGGGCATTACCGTTGGACCGGGTTTTCCGGCGGTGATCAGTTTAAACAACCTGGTCGTGGGCACGCCGTACCAACTGGTGGTGGACGGTTTGGACGGCGCGATATGCCGTTACCAGATTTCGATCACGAACGGCTCCGCCACCCCGCCGCCGCCCACCCCGATTGATACGATTATCGGCCCTTCTGCTGTTTGCCCGGGGGCGACGGTCACGTATGCCGTACCGCCGGTTTCCAATGCGCTCACCTATTTGTGGACGGCCCCGGCCGGCAGCTCCATCAACGGCGGCTCGAACGTGGCGGTTTTACCGGCCATTTCCGGGTTTCAGGTGGAGGTAAAATTCGGCAACGTGGGAGGTACCGTGTGCGTGACGGCCTCCAACCCCTGCCATCCGCCGGTTTCCAAATGTAAGCCGGTATCCAATACGCCAATTCCGATTACACAACTGCCGGACGAGGTGGTGTGCAACGAGCAGGCGCCGTACGTCTGGCCGGAAGCGCCTTTCACGGCGCTAAATTTTCCGGGCACCTATACGCTTACTTCCTCCGCATACGATTCTTATCTCGGATGTGACAGTGTGGTGCGGCAGAAAATCACGATCCTGCCCGTAAAAACGCGGATTTTGCCGCCTATGTGGCTGTGCGAAGGCGAATGTTTTACCATCAACGGCTTCGACTACTGCGAGGCGGGCACGCATCAGGAGTTGCTCACAACCGCACAGGGTTGCGACAGCCTGGTTATTTTCACCATCATCAAAATCCCGGTGCGCGCCGTCGTGCAAAAACCGGACACCATCACTTGCGCGGTTCCAACGGTGACGCTGACCAGCGACAGCTCCACCACGGGCAACACCGTCACGTACAATTGGATTAACGCGGCCGGACAAACGATCAGCACCGGCCCGACCGCCATCGCCACCGCCCCGGGACAATATTCGCTGATTGTGACAAATTTTGGCGGCGGAAGGGCCTGCCGCGACACTGCCACCGTCACCGTACCCGGCTCCCTGGAGGTGCCGAGCGCCTCCGCCGGGCCGCCGCAAGTGCTCAATTGCATTCTCACGCAGGTACAACTGCAAGGCGCCGGTTCCGCCGGACCGCAATTCAGTTACTTCTGGACGGCCTCCAACGGCGGCAATATCGTTTCCGGCGCCAATACGCTGACGCCCATCGTCAATGCAGCCGGAACCTACACCTTGCGCGTCACCAATACGCAAACCGGCTGTTCCGCAACCGCCCTCACCAGCGTAAGCCGGTTGAATGCACCGCCGAGCCTGGAGGTGCAGGGTGGGACGCTCACCTGTCTGTCGCCTGCCATCACCTTGCAGGACACGACCAATGCCGCAAATCCGGGCTATGCCTGGACCGGCCCGAATGGATTCAGCGCGAACCAGCGCAATCCGTCCGTGCAAACGGCGGGAGACTATCTGCTCGTCGTCACAGACAGCGTAACGGGCTGTACCAGCTCGGCGACAGCAGTCGTCCTGGCCGATAATGCACCGCCGGGCGCTGCGGCAACCGGCGGCGTGCTGAACTGCTTAGCGGACAGCATCACGCTGAACGCGGTCACAGCCGCAACAAATCCCGGCTTTTCCTGGGCCGGCCCGAACGGCTTCACGTCCAGCCTGCAAAACCCAACGGTGGAGACAGCAGGCGGATATACCGTCACAATAACTGGTCAAAATGGGTGTACCAGCACAGCAAACGCGGATGTTTCGTTGAATAATACGCCACCGGGCGCCGACCTATCGGTCTCCGGGAACCTGAACTGCTTCAACAGTACGGTAAATATCGTCGCAGCAAGTACTGCCAATCCCGCCAATCTGCTGCACGTCTGGTCGTTGCCCAGCGGCGCCCAGGATACAACCGGGACGGTAGCGGTGTATCCCGCCGCCGCCGCGGGCGTTTACGCTGTGACGATTACGAACGTCGTCAACGGCTGTATCAGCACGGATACGATCGAGGTCGTCCGCTATGAAAATGTAGGCGCCGCCATTGAAGACGCGCAAAACCCGAATTGCTTTGGCGCAGCCGACGGCGCGCTGACCGCCGCCGCAAGCGGCGGCAACGGCACGTACACGTTCGCCTGGAGCAACGGCGCGTCCGGCCAGTCCCTGACGGGCCTGAATGCAGGAACTTATTCCGTGACGATCACCGACGGCCAAAATTGCACCGCGACCGCCACGGCAACGCTCAACCAGCCCGAGCCACTAATCGCCAACGCCTTTGCAACGCCGCAAAGCAGCAACGGCGCCCAGGATGGTACTGCCGGCGCGAACCCAAGCGGCGGAACGCCGCCGTACAATTATCTGTGGGAAACCGGCGATACGACGGCGTCTATTTTCGGTCTGATTCCAGGGGCTTACACCGTGACCATCACGGATGCAAACAACTGCACCAGCGTCGAAACGGTCAATGTAAACCCGTTCAACTGCCTGCTCAACGCAGTACCCAACCCGACGCAGATTCCCTGCTTTGGCGCAAATAACGGCATCGCCGCTGTGACCATTACAGGAGGGCAGGCGCCTTTCAACTATCTCTGGAGCACCGGCGATACGACGGAAACGGTCGAGAACCTCGGCCCAGGCGTAATTTCTGTATCCATCACAGACGCGGCAGATTGTCCGCTGGAACTGGTATTTTCAATTACCCAGCCGCCATTGCTTTCCGCAAACCCAAGCGCGAATCCGACTTCCGGACCGAACGCATCCAACGGATCCGTCAACGCCGCGCCGGTTGGAGGTGTCGCACCCTACCTGTATATATGGAGTACTGGCGACACAACGGCCGCCGTGGCCAATTTGCCCGGCGGTTGGTATTTCGTGACCATCACCGACGCCAACGGTTGCAGCACTTCGGACAGCACAGCGGTAGAGACAGGCAATTGCAGCCTGCTCACGAGTCTCCTAGCGATCCAGCCCCGATGCCATGGCAACCTGGACGGTAAAATTACGGCGGTCGTCAACGGTGGCAATCCGCCGCTCAGTTTTACTTGGAGTACCGGAAGCACCAGTAATACCGTCGAAAATCTGGCAGCCGGCACATATTTCGTCACCGTAACGGATGCCGGCAACTGCGAAACCACGGATTCGATCACACTATCCGAACCGCCCCCGCTAATCGTGCAAATTACAAGTATTGTGAATGCCACCTGCGCGAATAGTCCGGAGGGCGCTATTACTGCCTCCGGCGCCGGCGGCGTGGGCAACCTGACGTATCTATGGAGCAACGGACAGACCGGCCCAGAGGCCACCGCGCTGATCTCCGGCATATACACCGTAACCGTCACCGACGAAAACAGCTGCACGCACACAGCGCTTGTAGTGGTGTCTGCCAACGACCCGGTTCCGCCGGTCATTGTAGCGTCCGATGTCACGGTTGCGCTCGGCCCATCCGGTTCCGTAACGCTGACGCCCTTGGTCTTGGGCGCATCTATTACGGATAATTGTCCGCAAGTAACGCACACAATCACGCCGAATTTGTTCAATTGCAATCAGTTAGGCGCGCACGTGGTCGTCCTGACCGCGACAGACGCAGCGGGCAACTCGACGAGCCAGACCATCACTGTTACGATCGCCGACTTGTCGCCGCCCACCCTGACCTGTTCGCCCAGCATCACCCGCTGCGCAGGCAATTCGACCGTCACGTATCCGCTACCAACGGCTACGGATAACTGCCTCGGCGCAGGCGGCAGCTTCGCGCTGGTGAGCGGACTGCCCAGCGGATCCGAATTTCCGGCGGGCGCCACGACGGTCAGCTACAGTTACACCGATGGTCAGGGGAATGTCGGCGCCTGTTCCTTCGAAGTGACGATCCTGACGCCCCTCGTTGCCAACGTGGATACGGTGATCAATGATATCGCAGATCAAGGTATTGGCGGCATCCAGATCAGCATCAGCGGGAGCCTGCCACCGTACAACTATCAATGGGTAAAAGACGGTCAGGGCATTCCGAATACTACACAGGATCTAAGCGGACTCCAGGCAGGAACTTATGCTGTGACGATCACGGATGCAAATGGCTGTACCACAGTCCTCAGCGGGATCGTGGTACAAAGCCTGGTTTCCGCGAACGAGCCCGACTGGGCGGCTGCTGTGGGAATTTTCCCGAATCCTACCAGCGGACTGGTGCAAATCGTACTGCCGGAATCCTGGCGCAACGCGCAGACGGATCTGGTCGTGTACGACCTGGTCGGCCGGAAGGTAAGCACGCTGCACAGCGCCGGGGCCAAACAGCTGACGCTCGACTTGCAGGCCGCGCCGGCGGGCGTGTACACGCTGGTCATGCAGGTGGATAAGCGGCAAATCGTGCGGAAAATCGTAAAAAGCGAGTGATAGGGTTCCCGCAGAATTCGCTGATTTCGCTAGAAATACGCGTATTCTGCGGGAAACCTTTTGAGTGGTTTAAAAAAACTTCTGCCAGGGCTTCCAGGCGGCCCGAATGGCTCTAATCTGTTGCTTTTCCCGGACAGCGGGATCAAAAAAGACGATCCCGAAGCGGAAACAGTCTATGCTGAGGGTAACCCGTTCATTGGCGCAAATTTGTGTCCAGGCTGCGGCCATGTCGGGCGACCAATAGATATCGTCGAAGATAAAAACCGAATTTTTCACGGCGAAAGGCAGGCATTGTTCGAAATAGCGCAGGCAGGCATCCCCGCGGTGGTTGCCGTCGAAATAGATCATCTCTGCCTGGCCGAGCGTTTGCAGCGCCTGCGGCAGCGTCTCTGAAAAATCGCCGGTTAAGATTTCTGCCTGGCACAATTGAAAGCGGAAAAGACTATCCCGGGCGATTTGCGCGCAGGTCGGGCAGCCTTCCAGGCCGATATACTGCGATTTTCGGACGGCATTGTGCAGATACAGGGCGCCGATACCGAGCGATACGCCGATTTCCAGCAGCGAGGCGGGTTTTCGCCAGCGCGCCATGCGAAACAAAAACCGGCCTTTTTCCGGCGTGGCAGCCGCATTTTGCAGCAGTTGGCGGTTGCTGCGCACGCCCGATTTCCCCATTCCAAAATCTGCGTGAAGATGCGATGCCTGCGCCCCTTTCAGCACCCGTCGGCGGCGTTCGATGTCTTTAAAAAAATAGTAAAAGCGATCGTCCTCCAGTACCTCGTTGGCCCATTCGAAGGCAAGCGGCGAATGGATGCGGTATTTGGTTACCGCTTGCCCATAGAAGCGCGTCCAGGCGCCCAACCGGTAAAATAATTTTTGTGCAAGCAAGACCACGCGATTTACGGGCAAAGGTACGAACAGTTAAAAATAACTTAAATCCGCCGGTTAGGTATAATCCGGTTTTTTACCCCCCGTTTTAATGTTGGTTTCAAAACAAAATCCAACGTATGAAAAAGAGCCGTTTTTTGCTGATCGCCACCCTGCTGACCGCCGCTACCCTACCCGCACTTTCCGGTCAATCGTATAAAATGGCTGCCGGCGTGCGAGTGGACAGAGGGGTCAACCTCACCATCAAGCAGCACCTCGCAGACAAATGGGCCTTAGAGGGCATCTTGCATACGCCAATTGGCGTCGCCGACCTGGGTGTAACTTTGCTGGCTGAAAAACATCAAAAAATCATCTTTAACGGCATCAACCTCTATGCCGGCGCCGGTGCGCACTACTACTGGGGCAACGATCACAACCGCTGCGATGGTCAGATTACCGAAAATGTGGCCGGCCTGTCGCTGATCGGCGGCGCGGAAGTTTCGGCAGGCCGCCTAAACGTGTCGGTGGATCTAAAGCCGGAACTCCACCTGATCGGGGAATCCGCCTACCCCTTCGAGTGGCCGGGCGCCTCGGTATCGGTGCGGTACATCCTTGCCAAGCGGGAAAAGCCGCAGCCGAAGTGGAAGTTTTGGAAAAAAGAACCCCAAAACAACCGAAACAGAGGACGCAAATAAATCCGAAATCCCCAATCCGCATTTCCTTACATATCCTGCAACGCCTCCTCCGTCTGCCGCAATCTTTCCCGGCAAAACAGGATCAAATCCTTAGCACGCGCCACCTTCGCGGCGAGTTCGTCAATACTGACGCTTTCCTCCTGCAGTTCTTGCAGCAGGCGTTGGAGTTCAGCGTAGGCCGATTCGTAATTAAGTTCCACAGATTTTTCTTTGGACATATCAGGAATATTTTCAGCGTTCGCGACCGTCTTTTTCAAACCAGACGACGGTCTGGTCCTCCGGCGTGCCATTGTAGTTGATGAGAATTTCTTCGCCGGCGCCTATCGGCCGGATACAATAAATATCAATAGTCTGCGCGTCGAAATCCATGCCGTACTCGGCGTTCGGAAAATAGGAATGGTTGTAAAGGGAACCGTAGCCGAGGGCGAAAGCGTACCGAAGGCCGTCGTCCCCCCAATCGAAGTAGTAATCATCCAGCACCGTGCGGCGCACGTGTTCCAATTCTGATTTTGGAAACAGAATCACCGGGCATATCTCGATGATATCGCCGGGTTCGATGTCGCGCGCGGCGAAAACACCGGTTCCGTGCAATTCAGAGGGCGCAACGAAGATGGGCGTATTTTGAAGACTCATGTGGAAAAGCGGCAAAGAAGGACAAAAGTACGTATTTATTTGTTGCTCGCAGCCCAACAAATAGTTTTGAAAATGAAAAAAAGCAGATAACTTTGTACAAAATAACGTGATGAAATTTGTAGATGTAAAAAACGACGTTGCGTTCCGAAAAATATTCGGCAATTGAATAAAAACAGGTAAAATCACATCGCCGGAAACTTTCCCCTATGCGCCTCCTCCACGTCTCCGATACCCACCTGGGATTCCAAGCTTTCGACGTAGTCAACAACGAGGGCGTCAACGCGCGCGAGCAAGACGCGTACGACGCCTTCGCCTACGTAATTGACCGAGCGTTGGAACTCCGGCCCGACGCAGTGCTGCATTCGGGCGATTTTTTCCACCGACCCAGCCCCTCTAACCGAGCGCTCACGCACGGGTTGGAACAACTGCGCCGGCTCTGTGACGCCGGCATCCCGTTTTACGTCATCGCCGGCAACCACGAAACACCCAAAACGGTCTATACCAGCCCGATCCTGCGCGCCCTGCGCAGCCTGCCTTGTGTGTTCCCGATTTTCGGCGACCGCTGGGAGTGTTTTGAACTGGACGGACTGGCCATCCACGGCCTTCCGCATATCAATGAGCTCCAACAACTGAACGGCGAACTGGAGCGCCTGCAACCGATCAAAAACCGCTTCAACCTGTTGATGTTGCATACTTCGCTGGGAAAACGCTATTTGATGGAGGAGTACGGCGAACAAATTTTCCCGCCGGATTTTGAAACCAAACTCCAGGATTTCCAATACGTCGCACTCGGCCACTGGCATAACGCTCAACGGGTGGAACTGCACCCCAACGCCTGGTACTGCGGCTCCACCGAACGCTTTAGCGATACCGAAGCCGGGACAGAAAAGGGATTCACCCTGCTGGAAATCCAACCCGACGGCGCCTGTACCCAAGTTTTCGAGTCCATCCCCACCCGCCCCTGGCTCAAACTGGAAATCCAGCACTGCGCCGATTTTTCCGTGGCCGAACTCCGGAAACAACTGGAAACGTACGCCGAAACGCAGCCCACCGCAGGCGCAATCCTCTCGCTCAACCTGCTCGATATTACCCTGGAACAATCCCTCGAACTCGGCGCCAACCGACTGCGCCAAATTTTCCCAGACTGCTTCCAACTGATCCCACGCCGCCGAAGCCTACAGGAGAAAGGCCTGCAACACGATATCGAAGCGCACGCATTCGACAGCCTCGATAAATTATTTGAGGGCTTTATCCAGAAAAAATACAAAAACGAGGCGGAAACAGCCGCCGCAATCGCCCAACTTGCTCAAAAGTACTTTAGAAACGGAACTACTTAAAAACGCTTAATGCTTCTTAATACCCTACGCCTTCAAAATTACAAACAATACGGCGCCCTGGATCTCGAATTCCGGGAGGGCCTGGTCGGTATTATCGGGCGAAATGGCGCTGGAAAATCTACGATTTTTGAAGCCGTTTTGTACTGTTTGTACGGTAAAGACGAAATCAATAATAAAGAACTGATCCGCTCGGCCTTTGCGGAAATGAAATCGCAGGTGCTGCTCGAACTGGATTTCAGTATCGGGGACATCCGCTACCGCGTGCGCCGGGAATTGCGCGGAAAAAAACTGGAAACCGTAACGGCCACGCTGTACAAAAATGAGCAGCAAATCGCGCAAGGCGCCACGGCAGTGAACGACGAAATCGTTCGCCTGCTCAAACTCGATCGCGACGCCTTCAAACGTTCCGTGTTCTCCGGCCAACGCGAACTCACTGAATTGTCGGATACCAAGGGCGAAAAACGCACCAAAATGGTGCGGAAAATGCTCGGACTGGAAAACTTAGACGACATCCAAACGGAAGTCAATAAGGATAAAAATAACCTCCGCAACCAAATCGCAGGACAGGAACAACTCCTGCTGGATCCAGACGCGCGCCAACAAATCCTGGATCAAATCGAAAACCAGGAACAACTGCTGAACGCGGATAAACTCCGGCTCCACGCGGAACAGG
>JBEIDF010000091.1:0-13163 GCA_040383605.1 Lewinellaceae bacterium | reverse complement strand
GCTAATATGAAAAGGATTTTTTAGCCAGACAAGGCGCTTTTTGCAGGCGTAATGGGACTAATTACGGCGAAAAAAAGGAACGAAGGTTGGCTGAAAAAGACTTTCATATTAGCGAGAAATATAATTTTAGACATGCTCAAAAGGTATATGGAATTAGCTCGTGTAATCAGGGTTGTCTGGCATGCTGTTGCACTAAATGATAGATTTGCGCTGCCGCGCCGTCCCAGGTAAATTTTGCACGCTGGTCTCTGCCATTCGCAATCAGAGCAGCGCGGCAATTTTCGTCTGCCGCTATTTTTTTCATGGCATCGGCCGTTGCCTGCTCAGATAAAGGATCCACCAACAAGGCGGCTTGGCCGGCCACCTCGGGCAGGGCGGTTGTATCGGAACAGATCACGGGCGTATCGCACTGCATTGCCTCCAGGAGGGGCAATCCAAAGCCTTCGCCGAGAGAAATATAGGTAAAAGCAACTGCCGACGCCATAAGGGCCGCAAGTTCCGACTCTGGCAGGTAACCAGTCGGCAAAATATGCGCACGATTTGGCGACCGACGAAGCGCCTCTTCCACCGGGCCGGTTTGCCAGGCCTGCCGGCCGCCCAACACGAGGCGCATATTCGAACCGGTTTGAGATTTGAAGCGGTCAAAGGCCCGAATCAGGCGATCCACGTTTTTCCGCGGATGAATAGACCCGGCGTAAAAAAAGTAGGGCGCACCGCCGGTATATCGTTGGCGTACCGCTGCTTGGTCGGATTCAGCCAGCGGCTTGAATATGGCGCGACAACCATTGTACACGACGGACACTTTTTCGGGCGAAACCGGCACGGTGGCGAGGATAGCCTGGCGCGTGTATTCGGAGACGGTGACTACCGCATCGGCCTTTTGGATGTATCTCGGCAAAAAATGGCGGTAATACCTGCGCGGCCCCCAGGGAACCTGCTCCGGGTGCTGCAGCGGCAGCATATCGTGCACGGTCAGTACAGTTGGGGTCGCACTGCGCAGGCTCAGATAAGCATCCGGCGAGAAAAAAACATCCGGCCGAAAGCGCTGCAGAAAATGTGGCAGTGCCCACTCAAACCAACAATACCACAACAACGGATGCCGGGCCGGCGGAAAGACAACCACCGGTCGGACATTCTCGGCATAGACGAACGCCGGGTCGTACGGGCGGTCAAAAAAGAAAATAAATTCATCCTCCGGGTGCGCCAATACCATCCGGCGCGCCAGTTCGTGGGTGTACCACCCGATGCCTTCCAATTTTCCTGGCAATAAAAAACGGGCATTTACGGCTATTCGCATGCGCAGTCCTGTTTGTCTTTGTACCTTTGAGGGCCAAAATAGAGCTTTTATATTTTATGCTGGAATTCGCTGCCGCACAATTAGAACGCCTGGGCGCTGCCTGGGTCGGAAACCAGGGCCGTTCCGAGGGCCTGAATATCCCCAAACAAACCCTCACCCCGCTCCACGACGTCGCCCACGACCTGCTGACGGCGACCTTTCTGCGGCCATTCGAAAAAACGGAAGAGTTTTTTTACTTCTTCCACGAGGAGGACGTGAGCAATCATCCCGTCTTTCAAAGTTGCATGAATATCTTCAAGGGACCGGAGTGTTTTCACGAAGAAGTGGTCAACCTGGCAAAGCGGCTCTATGAACATTCGGACAATCCGAAGATGCTCGGCGGCGAGTTTTTTGTCGCACTGTTCGACCAGGTCGTCCTGCAAGGTGAACTCACCCGCGCCATCGCCATCGTCAAAATTCAAACCAAAGACGCTTATTTGAAGGTGGAGCGCACGACGGAAACCTACGCGCTGAATATCCTGGAAGGTATTCCGCTGGATAAACTGGAAACGGCGGCACTGATTTTCGAAATGGACGAAAACGAGGGGTACCGGATATGCGCGCTCGATACGGTTACCAAAAAAACGGATCGCTCCTTCTGGAAAGACGATTTCCTGCGCCTTCAGCCGATTGAAGACAACTACTTCAATACGCGGCATCACATCCAACTGTCGAGCGAGTTTATTACGCAAAAATTACCCCAGGAGTTTGAGACGGAGCGCGCGGATCAGCTGGATCTGCTCTACCGCTCCGGCTTGTATTTTAAAGAAAATGAGGCGTTTGAAATTGAGGACTACGCCGCATCTTTGTTTCCGGAGGCAGAAAAACAGGAGGCCTTTAAAGCGTTTCGCGACAAGTACGCCAACGCCTATGCCGTGCCGCTGGAAGACCGATTCGACATCAGCGGACAGGCGGTAAAAAAAGAGTTTAAAGCGCTGAAAAGCGTTATTAAACTGGATAAAAACTTCCATATCTATGTGCACGGCCGGCGCGACCTCATCGAGCGCGGGTACGATGAAGATAAAGGGAAGAAATATTATAAGGTGTATTTTGAGGAGGAGGAGTAAAAATCGGCTCGCCCAAAAAACAGCGTGCCCTTATCTTTCCGCAATAATCACCCAGTTTCCATCCGTATCCACGTACCGGCTATTCGGAAATACTTTTTTGACCACCTGATCGTAGAAGTGCTCCGTGCGCTCCCGATCGCCGGGTCGGTCGTACAGCCGATTGTACAATAACAGGGCGCCCGGACGCATGCGCGCGGCGCAGCGCTGGAGAAAATCTTCGCTTTCAAATTGCGGCGGGGTATTCTGGTCTTCAAATATATCTACAATCAGCAGATCAAACTGCTCCTCACAGATATCCACGTACAAATCCGCGTCGGCAATCACCACCTCTACGGAGCTGTCGAGCCGTGAGAGCGTATAACGCTGGGCTAATTCTGCGATGCCCTCGTCCCATTCAACTGCCAGGTAGTGAAAATCACAGAAATACACTTTTTCGAGGATGTACGGCACACTGCCCAGTCCGAGGCCAAGCAATAGAACGTCCTGCTCCGCCGGCCGCCGATGAAGCGCTATTTCGCCCAGTGCGATGGTAAAATTGCGGTACAGATCGTCCCAGGAATAAATAGCGTTTCCGCTGAGCAGTTGCAGGCGTCCGCGATCCAGCCGCACGCACAGTTCCGGGTTCAGTTCGGTGCCGGTTTCCTCTAGGGTGACTGGGGAAAAGTAGGACATCCATTTTTTCCAAAAAGGTATCTGCATGTGTTCACTGCCTTGGATGTGCTAATCTTTCTTTTTCTTGAACGGATCCCACTTGTCCAGTTTCTGCTTCACTTCATCCACTTTTTGGCTGGCTTTGTCGGCGGCTTCTTTCGGCAGCACCTTTCCGGCTTCTTTCTTGAGTTCCTCGGTGGCTTTTTCTTTTGCCTCCTCCACTTTCTGGTTAGCGACTTTCGCAAGCGTATCTTTTGCTTGCTGTACGGTTTCTTCTGCCTTTGCTTTTATTTTTTCCGTCTCTTTTTCCGCCACGCGCATCAGGGAGTCTTTTACCTGTGCTGCGAGCGCCTGTCCGGTTGCCACCGCTTCGGCCTGCAGGCTGCTTTCGCCATCGCTGCCGAGCACTTTCATGGCGACTTTGGGATTGGCCATCGTACCAGTGAGGTTGAATTGCACATTGATGAACTCGCCTTGGGCGATATTTACACCGTATCTCGAGGCCTCCTTTGAAAGCAGGCTCAGGCCGGCGTTGGCAGCAGCGCCCATCACCTTGCGGGGCACTTTGGACAGGATTTGGTAGTCCATATCCGCGTTGATGCCATGCGATCCGCTGATGCGCATCGCCACGTCGCGCGACTTCACATCGAACGGTTTTACGGCTACCCGGCCGTCTTTGACTTCAAACCAGTTGCGGGTATTGCCCAATTCGAGGTTGTTTTTCAAGTACTCGACGTTGAGTTTATTCCCGATTTCCGCGACCGGTTTAAAATTATTGATTACCGCGTTGATGGTTTCCAGAAATCCGGCGGCGCTAAGCGTTTTAAAATCCGGCATCATATCCTGCCCCAGTATCCCGCTCATAGAGAGGCTCGTATTGAATTTTCCGTCAATGAACCGGGCGATCGGCGCGAGCGATTTTACGGTCACAAAATTTTCATAAGCCGTTTTGAATCCCATATCCTGGAGGGCAAAGTCCACATTGAACGCAGGTTTCGACAGATCGCGGGTATCGTATTCGCCAGCCACCGCCACGCGGCCGCCGAGCACCCCGGCGGTACAGTCTTTCAAGCGGGCGACCCCGTCGCGCACGGCCACCTGCCCGTCGAGATTTTCGAGGGCGAGGTTGGTGTACATAATTTTTGCGAATTGGGCGTTCAGCGTCATATCCACATTTTCCGGTACCGGGATCACGCCAGTTGCCGCCGGCGTTTCTGCAGCGGCGGACTCCTCGGTCATGAATTGGTTTAGGTCGAAGTATTTGGAATTCAGCTTGAGCACGCCGCGAACCGTTTGGTTGTCATACAGATAATTCCAGGCATTGAGCACTTGTCCGGAGCCGGTCAGGTCGCTATCGCCTATTTTCATGGTGAAATTGGAAATATCCATTTTATTCGGGGTAAAATGCCCCTGCAAGGCCATGCCGGTAATCGTATAGACATCGTATTTGAGCATACCGATCCGGCCGTCCACCGTAAAATCCCAGCGATCGAACAGCGCTTCCTCCGCGGCCGGCACGTCGCTTGGCGTCTTGCCGGCGTCAGCGGCGGCTGGCTCCTCGCTCAGCCATTCATTGGCATCGAAGAGGGTGGATGCGAACGTCAGGTTGCCCGTCATTGTCTTATTGGTAGAAAAATACGCCAATAGATTGTCAATAGCGCCGGACGCGCGCAGGTCGCTCTTGCCCAAGCGGGCGTCGAAAGCGCGAAGATCCAGTTTTTGGGGACTCAGTCCGGCGGACAGATTATTGATGCGCACGGTGGGCGTACCGGTGGCGCGATAGGTCATGTTTTGCATGGAGAAATCGCCGGCCATTTGCACCTGATCGTAGGCCTGCTGTTCGATCCGGCTCATAGAAGCCTTGGCGAGCACGTCGGCGCGGATAATTCCGCTGAGTTCCTGCACGCCCTCCATTGGAAAAGCCTTGGAGAGTTCGCCCAGATTCAGCACCCCTTTTATTTTGGTATCCACGGTGGGATCCGATTCCGGCTTACTCAGGTTAAAATAGCCTTCCAACGGGTTCGAGCCGATGCGAAGGCTGAAGGCCGGGATTTTCACCGTCATATCGTCCAGTTTGCTGGAGGGGCTGTTAATCCGGGCATCCACATTGATATTTGACACCCCGAGCGGCAGGCTGGGATATTTAAAATCGGCTTTGGCGATTTTAAAATCGAGCTGGAAGGCCGGATAGCTGGTTTCGTTGTAGGTACCCTTGGCCATGCCGGCAAACTGAATCGAGCCGTTGGCCTGCACCTGATCAAAATCCTGCGTGTAAGCACCCGGGACGAGCGAGAGCAGGCTTTTGAAGGTATTTTGCGGGGTAGAAAAGCGCAAATCCATTGTGATATCTTCCTCGTTGGGCAGGGCAACCCATCCGTCGGCGGACAGGTTCATTTCGTTCAACTGGAGCGTATTATCCTTCATTGTGAACTTCATAGCCGGCATGTCCGCCTGGATCGTGGCGTCCAGTTTGGCATTCGCCTTGCGCAGGTATTGCAGGCCGCCGTAGTCCACCGTCAGCGCCTCGACCGTCGTTTGGGTCACCAGATCATAAATATCCGCGGTGAACTCCCCGCTGCCGGTATGTTCGATGCCGTCCAGCTCAGCACGCAGTTCGAGCGAGCGGTCGTCGTACAAAATACGGCCATTGCGGATAGCATACTGTTCAAGTTGAACGATACCCCCTGTTTCCGCGGGCGCGGCTGCCGGCGTCGGTTCGGGTTTCGTAATATCATAATTAGCCGCGCCATTGCTCAGTACATACACGCGGATATCCGGCTCGTTGAGGTACAGGCCTTTGATGGCGATTTTATCGCCGAACAGCACCGACCAGAGATCCACGGCCAGGTCGAGGCGTTTGCAATTCAGCAATTGCACGCCGTCAAACTGTCCGGCGCCGGTGATGCGCAGGTCGTTCAATCCGACCGACAGTTTGGGGAAGTTGCGAAAAACGGATAGATCAACGTCCGAAAAATCCAATGTGGCGGTCAAGTTTTCGTTCGCGGCTTTTTTGACTTCCGCGACGATTTCGTCTTTAAAGAAATAGGGCAAAACAATGAGCGAGCCGAGCATCAGGAGGATCAGGGCGCCGAGAATGAGCAGAACTTTTTTCATAAATTGGGTACGGTAGAGAGTATATTTTGCCCAGTGGGGGCATTTTTGGGATAACGCAAAATTCGGTGGTTTAGTGGATTGGAGCGATGACAAATATCAGCACGAGGCGTATTATTTGGCAATTTTGCGGATTGCGCCCACTAATTTATCCAGATCCTCCGTAGTGGTGTACACATTGGGCGTAACCCGGACGCCTTTTATTTTCTCCCATTCGATGCCCGTGGTGTGAATTTTATGATTGGTCAGCAGGAGATCCGACAATTCGGCGGGTTTTTTATCCGGCAACCCGAACACTCCGATAGCGCAGCTCCATGCCGACGAACGGGGCGTAAAAAACTGAATCCCCGGGACGTCGGCGACGCGCTCCATCCAGTAATTTTTCAAAAAATAAATCCGCTCTTGTTTTCGGCGGCTGCCAATCAGGTTGTGCAAATCGAGCGAGTAGCCGGTGGCCATTTCGACCGCAAAGTTGCGCGTACCCAGCGATTCGAATTTTCGGATATTCTCGCCGTCGGGCTTGTCATTGGACAGCAGCGCCCACACCTGGGGGATTTTTTCTTTCCGGATCCAGAGCAAGCCGTTGCCGAAGGGCGCGCAGAGCCATTTGTGCAGGCTGGTACCCATATAATCGCAGCCGAGATCGGAAATTTTGTAGTCGAGCAGCGCAAAAGAATGCGCGGCGTCACAGAGCACCTCGATCCCGCGGGCGTGCGCGGCGTCGGCGATGCGGCGCACTGGCAGGATTTGTCCGCACCAGTTGATCATGTGCGTGACGTGCACGATTTTCGTTTTATCCGTGAACTTGGAAATAAACGCTTGCGAAAGGTACTCCCCATCTTCCGAGGGCAGTTCTAAATCCACCCAGACCAGCCGGATACCATCGCGTTTTTCGCGTTGTTTCCAGGCGTTGATCATATTGGGGTAGTCGTACTTGGAGAGCACCACTTCATCGCCGGCCTTTAGGTTGAGGCCAAAGATAATGGTATTCAGCGCTTCCGTGGCGTTGCGATTGATCGCGATTTCCTCCGGGTCTGCGCCGGCCAGGGCAGCGAGGTTTTCGCGGAGGGGTTCCCGGTCTTGATCGAGGATGCGCCACATATAATAGGAGGGCGCCTCGTTGCACATCCGGTTGTAGTAATCGAGCGCGTCCATGGCAGCCCGGGGCGCCGGGCAGACCCCGCCGTTGTTGAGATTGATCAGCGTGGGACTGCTGGCGTAGGCCTGGCGCACCTGGCGCCAGAAGTCGTCCTCCGGGCCTTTCGGTAGGCGCGGTGGCTGCGGCAGCGCATACGCGGCCGCTTCGGTATGGTGGAGTGCGAGACCGCCCAGCAGGGCGGCGGTTTGGCGGATGAATGAGCGACGGTTCGGCATATTCGCGAATGGATATTCCGTCCGGATCGAGTTGGACGGAGCAGGCGCGAAAATAGAAAAAAAATCTGCAAGGTGCTTGTTTAAGCGTCCAAGTAGGATTTTTTTATCACGACGCCAAGTCAGCGAGTTCCATTTCCACCTGTCGGCGCTGCAAATCCACAGAAACCACCCGCACCGACACCCGGTCACCCATTTTAAATTCGCGGCCATACCGTCTGCCGCGCGCGCGCAGGCTGCCTTCGTCCACTTCGTATTGGTCGTCGAGGTATTTGAACGCCACCAGGCCTTCTGCGCGGGAATCGAACAATTCCACAAAGAAGCCGCGGTCTATCATCCCGCTGATTACGCCCTCAAACACATCGCCGATATGGTCGCGGAGGAGTTCTGCTTGTTTGTACTTGATACTTTCGCGCTCGGCGTCGGCCGCTTTTTTTTCCTGGGTACTGATATGTTTGCACTGCTCCTCCAGTTTCTTCTTATCCACCCGGTACAGGCGGCCATCGAGGTTGCGTTCCAAAATCCGGTGCGCCAGCACATCGGAGTAGCGGCGAATGGGCGAGGTAAAGTGGCTGTAATGGGTGAAGGCGAGGCCATAGTGCCCGATATTTTCCGGGGAGTACACCGCTTTCGCCATCGTTCGGATGGCCAACGGTTCCAGTAGTTTGAGGCGCGGGTCTTTTTGCGAGGCGACCATCAGTTTGTTGTACGAGCGGGCGATTTGTTTGGGCGTATCCACCTGCATTTTCACGCCCAGGTCGGCGGCGAAGCGGGCGAAATCGGCGACCTTTTCCATATTGGGCAAGTCGTGCACACGATACACAAAGGGTACCTCCTGTTCGTCTCCGCCGCGCAGCGACATAAAAAAAGCGACTTCCTTATTGGCGAGGAGCATAAAATCTTCGATCAGCATGTGCGCATCCTTACGTTCCTTCACATACGCTTTGAGCGGCGTGCCGTCTTCGGCAAGCAGGAATCGCACCTCTTCAGTTTCGAAGTTTATGGCGCCGTTTTTCTCGCGGTCTGCGCGCATGGCTTTTGCCAGGCGGTTGAGGTTTTTCAAAGCCCAGTCCAGTTGCGGGTAAATGGCCAGTCCCTCCAATTCCGGAGCCGGTTTCCCTTCCAGCACTGTTTGGGCCTCCTCATAGGAAAAGCGTTTATCCGAGTGGATGATCGTTTTGCCAAACCAGCGCTTGACGATCTTGTGCCCGCTGTCAAATTCAAACACTGCCGAGAAGGTCAGCCGGTCTTGGTGGGGTACCAGGGAGCACAGGTTGTTGGATAGTTTTTCCGGCAGCATGGGATTCACACGATCCACCAGATAGACACTGGTACTGCGCTGATAGGCCTCTTTATCCAGCGTACTATCAGGTTTCAGGTAATGTGTTACATCGGCAATATGCACGCCGACCTCCATACCGCCGTTTTCCAGCGCGCGGACGCTCAGGGCGTCGTCAAAGTCTCTGGCGTCTTCCGGATCAATTGTAAAAGTGAGGATATCCCGGAAATCGCGGCGTCTTTCTATTTCCTGAGGCGAGATCGTTTCCGGAATGGCTTCTGCTTCGGCGACAGCCTCTTCCGAGTGCGCGAGTTCGAACCCGGCATTGATGAGGATTTTCTTCATCTCGAAGTCGTTGCCGCCGACTTTCCCCAGCACCTGGGTGATTTTGCCGATCGGCGCCCGGCCTTTGCCCTCCTGCCAGTCGGTGATCCGGGCTACCACTTTTTCGCCGTCGCGGGCCTCCCCGACGGCGTCGGGCGGGATGAAGATATCCACCGGCATCGTGAGGTCATCGGGTAGCAGCAAGGCGTATTTTCGGCCCATGCGCAGGGTGCCGATGAAAAATTCGCGGGCGCGTTTGATGATTTGCAGCACTTCGCCTTCCGGGTTGCGCAACGGCCGGCCGTGGCGGCGCGGCGGCGTGGGAAAAAGCAGTACGCGCACCGTATCATTGTTCAGCGCGCCGTTTAAGTGTTTTGGACCTACATACACATCGCTGTCCAGCATTTCCGAGACGATGTACGCGGCCCCCGAGCGCGTCATATCTACCCGACCTTCGATGATTTTTCGGCCGGTGAGCGCGCGGCCGGGCAGGGTGGCATTTGGTTTAAATTTTTCGATAGTCGGTTTAGCAACCAGATTTTCCGGGGTTTCGGGTATCTTGGTCAGGCGATCCAGGGCGGCCATGTATTTACCTTCCTGCCGTTCCGTGACGGATCCGGCCAGCGTCAGTTGTTCCAGCGCATGGATGACGGAATCTTTGTTGTTGCCAATTTTCAGGGTTTGCAGCAGCTGGCGGGCGGAATATTGTTTTTCGGGATGCGCCAGCAGGAATTTTAGCACTTCAATCTGCAATTCGCGGGCGGTGAGTTTCTCTCGCCCGTCTCTTTTTTTTCTGGTCATAGAATTATTATTGTCTTCGAACGGTCGTTTCCGTTCTTTTGAGCACATCGGCGATTTTTTACAAATGGCAAAAATCGTGGAAGTACATAAATATAAACGCCAGGATACGCCAAAAGTTCCTGCGCATTGGCAAACTAAATAAGCGATCGGCGCGTTTATAGCGTGAAATCACCCGAATTACACACACAATCTCCACCTCCATGCGATACTTCCTGTTCTGCTTCCTGCTCTGCACTGCGGCTGCCCTGCCTGGCCAGTCCGTACGCCCCGGCCCGTCAACGCCGGCCGAAACCTCCGATCCGGAAGCCAAAAAAATCCTCGACAAAGCGCGAAAAAAATACGAAGCCTACAAAACGGTCGAAGCGACTTTCTCCCTGACAATCGAGCTGCCGGGGCAGCCCAAAGAGATTCAAAAGGGCGTTATCGGGCAAGATGGGCAGAAATTTCGCCTGGACATGGACCAGCAGACCATTATGTCGGACGGCAAAACGACCTGGGTGTTTCTCAAAAAAAACAACGAGGTGCAAATCAACGATTTTGATCCAAATGACACGGAAAATGGCTTTTTTACACCCAAAGACCTGCTAAAACGCTATGAAAAAGGGGATTTTTTATACGCAGTGACAGACAAGGTTACGGAAAATAACACGATCTACACCCAGATCGAATTCAAACCCAAAGACCGGAATTCGGAGTACGCCAAACTCCGGCTGAGTTTGGATGAAAAGACGAACACGATCCAGTCTATTAAGGCTTTTAACAAAGACGGCTCGCGCTACAGTTTTCAAATTACCCAACTGACGCCGAATAAAACTTTTGCCGCCGGGCATTTTCAGTTTGACAAAAATAAGTATCCGGGCGTCAAGGTGGAGGATTTGCGTATGTAGAGCCTGGTCAAATGTTGATTTCCGGGCTGCCATCCGCGCGCAAGCGCCGCCGCATCTCGCGGCTGGTCCAGCCGAACCAAATCAGACAAAACATAAAAGCGAGTTTTTGCAGGAGGGGCAACGCTTCGAGCTGCCATTCCGAAGTAAAAATGTAGTAGCAGAACAGTACCAGCGCCAGCGCACCGGCGCCCAAATTGAATAAAATCCGGCTGCGCAATCGGTACAACTCCCACAGCGCAGCGGCGAACGCAGCAATGCCGAACATACCCGCCGTCATCAGGATCGCATCGTGCCGATGGGTGAAAACGAAGGGGGCGACCAGCATGGAGATGATGCCGGCAGTCCGGATCGTGAAACGCCGAAATCCGGGCGTCGGAAAAGCAACCGGCAGGCAATACCAATAAAATGTAAGGCTCAGACATAAGATCGCCATCGCCGACACCGCGATCGGACGGGCAGGGTTCCACTGACCGTTCTTGGCGTAAGGATCCATGAGTTCGCACCAATAATTATGCAGGATGCTAAAGCCGGCGCCCTGCGCATTCGCGTCCGAACCGCCGGGATAGGCAAGCGCTGCCAATACGTACAGCACAACAAAAACCGCGATACCGCCGATTGGAATCAGCGGCAGGGCGGCATATCTATGGCTGTTCAACTGCGGCATGGAATCTTCGCTTGTGTAGTCGCTCAAAGATACAGTAAGTTCCAATTGGCAGGCATTTGAATTGGAAGGAAAATACGATCCGAGCGATAAGAGCGAATAATTGCAATCAATCGGTTGGACCATAAACCTCCCGGGGTTTTACCTGTTTATAGATACTTAGAACGACACAATTATTTACTTTAAATAAAATCATCATGCAAGAAACAGCAAAAACAATTTGGGCGCTGGATCCCACCCACAGTGAAGTAACCTTTAAGGTCAAGCACCTGATGATCTCCAACGTGAAGGGCGAATTCCGCAAGTTCAACGCCGAAATCCACGGCGACGATTTTACGACGGCCTCCATCCGGGCGACCATTGACGCCACCTCCGTTTTCACCAATGAAGACAATCGGGATAATCACCTCCGCGGCGCAGATTTTTTCGATGTGGAAAATCACCCCGAACTGGTTTTTGAAGGCACGTCTTTCAAAAAAATAGACGAGGAAAACTACACCCTCACCGGAAATCTGACCATCAAGGGCATCCGCAAGGAAGTATCCTTCGACGTGGAATTCGGCGGTATCGGCAAAGACCCCTGGGCCAACGAAAAAGCGGGATTCTCGCTGCAAGGCAAAATCAGCCGCAAAGACTGGGGACTTAACTGGAATGCCGCGCTGGAAGCCGGCGGCGTGCTGGTCAGCGACGAAGTACGCGTCCAAGCGGAGGTACAATTTGTAAAAAAAGCACAGTAGTTATAGGGCCCTTCGTCAGGCTGGGCGTTCCTGCGGGGTCAAAAATGGCGAGAAAGAAGCCGTTTTTGACCCCGCGCCCTACCCAACTCGCAACTTAATCCATCCATATCTTGATCCGCATTCCCTTCTTCCTCGTACTCCTACTGTGCTTTGTAAATTGCACGGCGCAAAACAACCGCAATAAAATGGACAATAATCCGCTGCTGTGCAATCCAGACACGGGGCTGTGTGCAATACCTGAACGGGGCGTCCCAGCCAGTACTGAGGCGGCCGCCACGGCGAGCAACAGTCGGGAAAAACCCATCCAAATCACCTATTTCACCGACCCAATCTGTTCCTCGTGCTGGGGTATTGAACCGCAGTTGCGGCGATTGAAATTGGAATACGGCGCGTACCTGCACATTGATTATCGGATGGGCGGGTTGTTGCCCGACTGGAGTTACAACAGCGGGGGGATCTCCAAGCCCTCCGATGTGGCAGGTCACTGGGACGAGGTCAGCCACCACTATGATATGCCCATTGACGGCGATGTATGGCTGGAGGATCCGCTGCCGTCCTCTTATCCGCCATCCATTGCGTTCAAGGCTGCGCAGATGCAGGATGAGACGCGCGCGATCGCCTTTCTCCGCCGCATTCGGGAGATGGTTTTCCTAGAAAAAAAGAATATCACGCGGTGGGAGCACCTTCAAAAAGCCGCCGAAGAGACCGGTTTAGATGCGGCACAGATGAAAATCGCGATGGAGGGACCGGCGCTGGAGGCTTTTCAGAAAGACCTCGAGCTGGCGCGGAGTATGGGCGTGCGCGGTTTTCCGACCCTCTTTTTCTCCGACGCCTCCGGCAACCGCCTGACGCTTTACGGGGCCAGGCCGTACACTCAGTTTGAACAAAACGTCAAAGCCCTGATGCCGGATGCCACCGGAAACGCGTTCGATACTCGT
>JBEIDF010000090.1:0-13441 GCA_040383605.1 Lewinellaceae bacterium | reverse complement strand
GGAAAAAGGATACGGCAACGCCTGCCTGGCCGGAATTCGCTACCTGAAAAGCCTGCCGGAAGCAGAGCAACCCGATGTCGTGGTGTTTCTTGACGGCGATTATTCCGATTATCCGGAAGACCTGCCAAACGTGGTAGGTCCGATTTTGACAGACGGTAAAGACCTCGTCATCGGCTCCCGCTTGCTGGGCACGCTGCCCCCGGGCGCCATGACGATCCCGCAGCGCTTCGGCAACTGGCTCTCGAGCCGGCTGATTCGCCTGCTGTATGGCGCGCGATTCACCGACCTCGGCCCCTTCCGCGCCATCCGCTGGCTCTGCCTGCTGGCGCTCGATATGCAGGATCGGAATTTTGGCTGGACGGTCGAGATGCAGGTAAAAGCGGCCAAATACGGATTGCAATGCACCGAAGTCTCCGTCCGGTATCGCCCCAGAATCGCCGGGAAAAGCAAAGTGTCGGGGACGGTACAGGGTACTTTTCGCGCTGGATATAAGATACTTTGGGTGATTTTTAGCGAAGTATTACGAACAAAAACTGCTTGAAAACAATACACACATTCAAACCAATTCATACCTAACTATGTACGGACTTCATTCGTTTTTCGAGGCATTACAATATCAGGCCTTTGTTGATTTCGGCTATCTGATGTTGCTGATCTATTTCGTCGCTATGATGGGTGTGACCGTCTATGCCGTGTTGCAGTTTCATCTGCTCTTTCTCTATAAGCGCTTTCACAAGCAGAATCCGACGATTACCTATAATCGATATGAGGCAGACGATGAAAACGCGCCTTTCGTCACCTTGCAACTGCCCATGTACAATGAAATGTACGTAGCAGAACGCATTATTGATTTCGTGGCCGCCCAGGAATATCCGAAAGACCGCTTCGAAATTCACGTCCTCGACGATTCCACCGACGAAACAGTGGAAATCGTGGCCGCCAAAGTAGCCGAATACAAGGCGAAAGGCTTCCAGATCGAGCATATCCACCGCACCAACCGCCAGGGATACAAAGCCGGCGCGCTCCAGGAAGCGATGCCGCGCGCGAAAGGCGATTTTATCGCAATCTTCGACGCCGATTTTACACCCCGGCCCGATTTCCTGCGCACCACCATGAAATATTTCGAAAATGCGCAGGTGGGTATCGTGCAAACGCGCTGGGAACACATCAACGCCGACTACAGCATGCTGACGAAAATGCAGGCGCTGCAACTGAATGTCCACTTCACCGTGGAACAGGCAGGCCGCTCTTATGGCAACCTGCTGCTGCAATTCAATGGCACCGCGGGCGTATGGCGCAAAAAAGTAATCACAGAAGCCGGCGGCTGGCAAAGCGATACGCTCACCGAAGACCTCGACCTGAGCTTCCGCGCCCAAATTATGGGCTATAAAATCCAATACCTGGAAAAACTCGGCAGCCCGGCCGAATTGCCCGTGGAAATGAACGGCCTGAAAGGACAGCAGTTCCGCTGGAACAAAGGCGGCGCCCAAAACGCCCGCAAACTGCTCAAACTGGTCTGGAATACCGACAAACTGAACTGGGTGCAAAAAATGCACGCCATCAGCCAACTGCTCGCCTACGGGGTGTTCCTCTGGGTGCTCATCGCCGCCATCAGCAGCGTGCCGCTCGCGTTCGCTTTCCGCGAACTGGGCATCTCCACGCACTTCCTCTCGTTCTCGGTGGTCGGCCTATTCGCCGTAGCCAGTATCTCCTACACCGCTAATATTACCGCTACCCTGGATCGCAGCGGCCCGGCTTCCTTCTGGGAAAAAGTGCGCTTTTTCGGACTCTTCCTCTCCTTCCTCCCCATTTCGATGGGTCTGTCGCTCTACAACGGCATCGCCGTGATCGAGGGCCTAATGGGCAAGGCATCGTCGTTCGTGCGCACGCCGAAATATGGCATCACGGGCAAAAAACAGGAAAGCGCAGCCCAAAAAGCCGCGTATGTCGCGCGCAAGATCTCTTGGGTCACGATCGCAGAAGGCGTCATGGCGCTGGTGTTTGCCACCTCCGTCATCGTCGGTATCGCTACGAAAAACTACGCGTTCGTGCTCTTCCACTCGATGCTGTCGTTCGGGTTCGCGACAATCTGCTACTACTCAATTAAACACCTGAATTTCCGGTAAACGCCGGATAGAACATACTGGAGTTGGTTTTACATACCGTCGGCGCGCATCCTCCGTGCGCCGACGGTTTTTTTTTGTAGCTGGTTAGCAGGTCGCGTCTGAGCCAAAAAAGGATCTATTTTCGCCAGACGAAGCGATTTTTTGCAGGCCATAGTAGCGCTATGGTCAAAAAAAATCGCAAAGTATGGCGGAAAATGGGACTTTTTGGGCCAGACAGCGATCCTGCTAACCAGTTACTTTTTTTTAAGTAACTGGTAAGCAAGTCAGAAAAAGATTACACCGCGGCCTACCGCTCCCGACCAACAATCCGTACCTTTGCCCCGTGTCTAACATTAGCTACCTGCTGGAAAAATACCAACAGTCCGGACAGGTTCATACCATCTGCGAAGCGGTGCAAGCCCCCGAGGCCCGCGTCGAATTATCCGGCCTGACTGGGTCGCAGGAGTCTTTTGCCCTGGCGGCAAGTACCCAAAAACTACCGGACTATTTTCACCTCGTAATCGCCGAATCCAAAGAGGACGCAGCCTACCTGCAAAACGACCTCGCCGGCCTCCTGGATGGCAAAACGGTGCACTTTTTCCCCGATTCGTTTAAGCGCCCCGCCTTTTTCGACGAAATCAACCCCACGCAGTCGCTCCAACGCTCTGAAACGGTGAATAAAATCACCGGAAAAGACGCCCGCAACGAGGTCATCGTCACCTACCCCGAAGCGCTGTTCGAAAAGGTAGTCGGCCCGCAAGCCCTGGACGCCTCGCGCATCGAAGTGGCCATCGGCGAAAAACTGGACTCGGATTTTATGATCCAGGTGCTGGTGGAGTACGGCTTCGAACGCGCCGATTTTGTCTATGAACCCGGACAGTTCAGCATCCGCGGCGGTATTATAGACTTGTTTTCCTACGGCAACGAACTACCCTACCGCATCGAACTCTTCGACGACGAGGTCGAAAGTATCCGAACCTTCGATCCGCTCACCCAACTCTCCAAACAATCTATCCGCTCGGTCAGCATCGTACCCAACCTGAACACCCGCTTTCGACAGGAACAAAAGGTGTCGCTCCTGCATATCCTACCGGAAAAGTCGGTGCTTTGGGTGCGCGATTTTCAGTTTCTGCTCGACCGCCTGCAGTACTGCTTCGACAAAGCCGGGCAGTTTGCAGAAAAAATCAGCGCGCTGGACAGCGCAGAAATCCGGGAAATTTTTCGCGACCGCGCCTTTGTCTATCCGGGTATCGTGCTGGAAGACGCCGCCGGGTATCCCCTGGTGGAATTGCGCGGCAAATCGGCGCACGCCGCCGCGAAAGCGCAGCGCACCGGCGTGGTGTTTAAATCCAGTCCGCAGCCGAGTTTTAATAAAAATTTCGACCTGCTGGTGCGCAACCTGCACCAAAATAAGGCGGCGAAATATCAAACGTTTATCTGCTCGGACAACCCAAAACAACTCGACCGCCTCCGCGCCATTTTTAAAGACCTGAAAGCGGACGCCGAGTGGGCGGCCGCAGATTGCGCCGTACGGGAAGGATTCGTGGACCCGGAGCTGCAAATCGCCGTTTTTACCGACCACCAGATTTTTCAGCGCTTCCACCAATATAAATTGCGCGCCGGGTTCACCCGGGAGCAGGCGCTGAATGTGCGCCTCTTGCGCGAACTCCAACCCGGCGACTTCGTCACGCATATCGACCACGGTATCGGCAAATTCTCCGGGCTGCAAAAAATAGAAATCGGCGGCCAAACGCAGGAGGCCGTCCGCCTGGTTTATAAAAATAACGATATCCTCTACGTCAGCATCCACTCCCTCCACAAAATATCCAAATACGTCGGTAAGGAGGGCGATGCGCCCCAACTCAGCAAAATCGGCTCCGACGCCTGGAAACAACTCAAGGCGCGCACCAAAAAGAAAATCAAGGATATCGCCGGCGAACTCATCAAACTTTACGCCAAACGCCGCGCCGCACCCGGCCATGCCTTCCCGCCCGATGGCTACCTGCAGACCGAACTGGAGGCCAGCTTCGTGTATGAGGATACGCCCGACCAACTCACCGCCACCCAGGATATCAAAGCCGATATGGAAAAACCCTACCCCATGGACCGGCTGATCTGCGGCGATGTGGGCTTCGGCAAAACGGAAGTGGCCATCCGCGCCGCGTTTAAAGCCGTAACTGACGGAAAGCAGGTGGCCGTGCTGGTACCTACTACCATCCTGGCCCTGCAGCATTACCGAACGTTCCAAGAACGCCTGGCCGAATTCCCCGTCACGGTGGACTATGTCAACCGCTTCCGGTCGGCCAAAGAAAAGAAAGAAATATACCAAAACCTTAAAGCCGGAAAAATAGACATCGTCATCGGTACCCATGCGCTGCTGAATAAAGAAGTCGGTTTCAAAGACCTCGGCCTGCTGATCGTGGACGAGGAGCAGAAATTCGGCGTGGCCGCCAAAGAAAAACTCCGCACCCTGGCCGTCAATGTGGATACTCTCACCCTCACCGCCACACCCATCCCCCGCACGCTGCAGTTCAGCCTCATGGCCGCCCGCGATATGAGCGTGATCCGCACGCCGCCGCCCAACCGACAACCCATTCACACGGAAATCCGCGTGTTCGACGACGAATTGATCAAAGATGCGCTGAATTTTGAAGTGCAGCGCGGCGGACAGGTGTTCTTCGTCCACAACCGCGTGAACGACTTGCCCAAAGTCGTCGAAATGCTCCAGCGCCTCTGCCCGGATATGGATATCGCGATGGCGCACGGACAAATGGAGCCCGAACAACTCGAGCAAGTCCTGGTGAGTTTCATAGACCACCGCTTCGATGTGCTGGTGTGCACCAATATCATCGAAACCGGCCTCGATATCCCCAATGCCAATACCATGATCATCAACCGCGCTGATATGTTCGGACTGAGCGACCTGCACCAGCTGCGCGGACGGGTCGGGCGATCCAACGTCAAAGCCTTCTGTTATCTCTTCGCGCCGCCCATGAGCGTGCTCACGCAGGACGCCCGCAAGCGCCTGCGCACCATCGAAGAGTTTAGCGACCTCGGCTCAGGGTTTCTGGTCGCCATGCGCGACCTCGATATCCGCGGCGCCGGCAACCTGCTCGGCGGCGAACAAAGCGGCTTCATCGCCGATATCGGCTATGAAACTTATCAGAAAATCCTCGACGAAGCCATCCAGGAATTGAAAGAAAGCGACTTTAAAGACCTGTTTAAAGATGACCTCAGCCGCAAAGGCGCGTTCGTGCGCGACGTCACCATCGAAACAGACGTGGAAATGCTCATCCCCGACGCCTACGTCAGCAATACCCAGGAACGCCTCAGCCTCTACACCGAACTCGACGAACTCCAAACAGAGGACGATATCGCCGCCTACGCAAAACGCCTCGAAGACCGCTTCGGCAAACTGCCCAGGGAGGTCAGCGCGCTCTTCGAAGCCCTCCGCCTCCGCTGGATTTGTAAAAAACTCGGTTTCGAACGCCTCATCCTCAAAGGGGGCAAACTCCGCTGCTATTTCCTCGGCGACCCGCAATCCGCCTACTTCGAAACGGAAACCTTCAACCGCCTCGTCGAATTTATCGGCGCAAAAGGCCGACTGATGGGCCTCCACCTCAAACAAACCAACAAGGAACTGATCCTGGTGCAGGACGAGGTGCGCAGCATCAAACAGGCAAAAAGTACCCTGGAACAACTTGAAGCAGTCGGATACCCCCGCAACTGATCCGAAAACATCCCGCACATCGCGCCAACCACAGCCGCTTTCCCAAAAATCACCAATTCAATCACCGAAAAAGTAAAATCCCGCACTTTTCTTCATTTTTAAAACTTCATTCCTTTATCTTTGCGGTTGCTTTTTTAGAAGCAAAACTAATTTTTATTTAACATACTGATTTTCAACAAATTATATTGCAATGGCAATAATCGGCACGATTCGGAAAAACGGATGGATTTTGATTGTGATGATGGTACTGGCCTTGGGCGGCTTTATCCTGATGGACGTAGTGAGCAACAGCCAGCGCTACAGCGCCGGCGATGTCAACTCGCTCGGCAAGATCAATGATACCGAGGTAAAGCGCGATGAATTCGAGCAGTACGAACAGCTCATCTACACCAATGCCCGGAACAATACCTTCCAGGTTCGCGCGCAGATCTGGGATTACTTCCTGGAAAAAGCGCTGGTCGAGCAGGAGGCAAAAGAAATTGGCATCGGCGTAGGCAAAAAAGAACTGCTGGACCTGCAGTTCGGCGACAATATCAGCCCGGTAATCGCAGAGCGTTTCCGCGACGGCAACGGGCAAATTGACCGCGCCACACTGATGAATATCAAACAAAACATCGAAGGCGGCACTTTCACCGACCCAACCAACCGCGCCTACTGGGCCGTACAGGAAAAGGAAATTGTGAAGGAACGCCTGCAGGATAAGATCATGAAGATGATCTCCAAAGGGGTGTACACGCCCCAATGGGAAGCGGAAGCCGCCTTCAAAGACAATAACACGCGTTTCAACGCCACGTATGTGCGCATCCCGTTCTCTAAAGTAAAGGACGAGGAAGCGCCGGTGACAGACGCCGATTACAAGGCGTTCCTCGCTGATAATCCGGGGCTGTACGACCAGGAAGATGAAACGCGCACGATCGGATTCGTGGCGATTGAAGTCATCCCCACCTCCGAAGACAGCGCCGCCGCCCGCAATGGGATCAATGCACTCGTAGACGGTCTGCGCGCCGCAGAAAACGACTCCGCTTACGTGGTCGCCAATGGCGGTACTTTCGACGGCTCTTACCAACCTAAATCGGCCCTCCCAGCAGGCATCGCCGATACGCTGCTGCGCATGCCTGTCAAATCGGTCGTCGGCCCGTACCTGAACGGCAATGTCTGGACGGTAGCTAAAATCATGGACCGTAAAATCGTAGCCGATTCCGTGCAAGCACGCCATATTCTCCGCCAAGGCGCCACACCCGCCTCGGAAAAGACCATTGACAGCCTGATGGCGCTGCTGAACAGCAAACAGGCACGATTTGACTCGCTGGCCGTCAGAAATAGCCAAGACCCCGGTTCGGGCTCCAAAGGCGGCGACCTCGGCTGGTTCGCTCCCGGACAAATGGTGCCGGAATTCAACAATGTCTGCTTCTATGAAGCCGAAATCGGCAAGTACTATAAAGTTAAAACGCAGTTTGGCTGGCACCTGATCGAGGTGACCAACCGCAAGTTTATCAAAAACGAAGCCAGCGTAAAAGCGGCCTACCTCACCAAAGCCGTCGAACCGGGTAACGACACCCAGCGCGCCGCAAAAGACCGCGCACTGAAAATCGCCCAGCAGGCAAAAAATCTGGACGACCTAAGCTCGATCGCCGGAAAAGAAAACCTGCCGGTACAGTACGCGCCCGAACTCAAAGCCAACGATTTTAACATCGGCCCGCTCGGCGCAGGCGATGCCTCCCGCGAAATCGTGCGCTGGACTTTCGACGAAAAAACGGACGAAGGCGCTATCAGCAAGGATATCTTTACCTACCGCGATCCCGCCGGCGGCTATTTCGACAGCCGCTACGTGGTGGTCGGACTGAAAAGCATAGCCCCGGCCGGCGAAGCCACCGTGGCCACGCTCAAAGCCAACCCGCGCGCCGATGCGGAGGTCAAAAACCGCAAAAAAGGCGAAGCCATCGTCGGAAAAATTAAAAACGCTAACGACATGAACGCCGTGGCGGCGCAGTTTGGACTTAAGGTGGATACGCTCACCAATGTCTCTATGCTGCAAACTTTTGTCCCGAATGGCGGCTCCGAACCGAAAATCATCGGCCACGCTTTCGCACTCGGCAAAGGAAAAGTCAGCAAGCCGCTGATTGGCGTGTCCGGCGTTTATGTGATCTCTCCGATCACGGATAAAACACAGCCGCCGCTCCCACCCGACCTCACGATGTTCCGCCGCCAGGTAGCCTCTACCGCGAACTCCGCCATTCGGATGAGCCTGATGAACACGATGAAGAAAAAGGCAGAAGTGAAAGACAACAGAAGCAGATTTTTCTGATTGGGGAATTGGGATTGCAGATTGCAGATTTAAGTAACGAGAAAGGGCCTGTTTTTTTTTAAAAAAAACAGGCCCTTTCTCGTTGTTTTATTCTGTCTTACAGCCACTTAGTAAGTTGATTCACAAAAAACTGCAAAACCCATCCTTTATACGGCGGCAGGAAAAAATCCGTCGTAGCGAAAAAGCGATTTTGCCGCGCGATACTGCGCGGGTTGCTAAACTCCCGGAAACTATATTCTCCGTGGTAGTGCCCGATTCCGCTGTGGTTATGCCCGCCAAACGGCAGGTTCGGATTAAAAAATTGCAGCCCGCATTCGTTGATACATACGCCCCCACCCCGGCTTTCTTCGATTAATTTCCGGATATTCGACTCCTGGTTGCTGAAAATATACAGCGCCAGGGGCTTATTTCGGGCCTGTATGATTTGAATCGCCTGCTCTAAGGTACGGTATCGCTGCACGGGAAGCAGGGTAGCAAAAATTTCTTCTTCCCAGATGGCCGCGCCGGGCGGCACATCGGTCAGCACGGTCGGATCAATATAATTGGTCGCAGCGTCCGTGTAGCCGCCGAAAGCGATCCGCGCTCCCCGCTCCACCGCGTCGTCCAGCAGCGATTTAGCCTGGGCAAACCGGCGCGCGTGCACCGCATGCGCCAAGTCGGGGTTTTGCGCCCGGTCTTCAGGGCTTTCACCGTAAAACTTCGTCAGATAATAGCGTATTTTTTCCAAAAACGCGTCATGGATGCGTTCCTGCACCAATATGTAATCAGGCGCAATGCAGGTTTGGCCGGCATTCAGGCACTTCATCCACGCCACGCGCGAAGCGGCGCGATCCAGATCGGCCGTTTCATCAATTACCACGGGACTTTTACCGCCCAGTTCCAGCGTGACGGATGTCAGGTGCTGTGCGGCAGCGGCCATGACGACCTTACCCACTGCCGTGCTGCCGGTGTAGAATATATGGTTGAACGGCAGCGTTAGTAAGTGGGTGGCGGTTTCAACTTCGCCCTCTATTACCGAAACCTCCTCCGGCGGAAAACAGGATTCGACAATTTTTTTAATCAGGGCCGAACTATGCGGCGCATGCTCCGAAGGCTTGATGATTGCGCAGTTGCCCGCCGCCACAGCGCCGACCAGCGGGATGAGCGTGATGTTGAACGGGAAATTCCAGGTTCCGAGAATCAGGCACACCCCTTTCGGCTCGTGCCGGATTTTTGCGCTGGAAGTCAGCAAGGGCAGCCGCACCGGCATCCGCTTGGGCCGCATCCAGCGGGACAGGTTGCGAATGGCGTACCGGATTTCGCTGTTCACGCAGATCGTCTCCGAAATGTCCACTTCCGCAGGACCCTTCCGAAAATCCGCCCACAAGGCTTCTTGAATCGCGATGCGGTGATCCAGTACTGCCTGGTGCAATCGCCGAAGTTTAGCGATGCGCTCCCGCGCGGTCGTCTGCGCGATCGCGTACTGATGCGCCTGCTGGCTGCGAAAAATCGCTTCGATTTCGCGGATCCGAAGTTGGTTATCCGCACTGGGTATAGGTATTGCGTTGGACATAATCGTGTAAAAATAGACTATGTTCAAACAGGCACACAGGCCAACGGTTCAATTTTTAGCCGAAATTGTACAGACTGTCAACTTTTGTGCCTGCGCCTTGTTAAATTTTTAAACACGTTGTATTTTCGCCTACTATTATGACAACGCGCAAGGGACATACTCTTTTCAAAGCGTACAGCCTGCTGGCACTGCTGGGCATGGCGCTTTCCTTGCAATTGCTGCACGCAGTAGTCGAGCACCGGCATGAACACGCCGCCGCGCCCAGTTGTCGCGCGCACGAAGAACGCGGTAAACACTTGCATGACGAACGGTATGCACACCACGACTGTCAGTTGTGCGCTTTTTGTGTAAATGCCTGCGGCATTCCGTCCGCGCCGGAATTTTCGGCGCCTGTCGGCGTTTTTTCGGTTTGCCGGCAATTTCCCGCTACACAATACGGCGCGGCATCAACGTTCGACACGACCTACCGCCGCGGGCCGCCGGCCAAGCTTGCGAATGTACCATTCGCCTGATTTTCCTGTTTTAGCAACTGTTTCCTAGCAAACGGGCCCGTCGTCTTTTGGACAAATTGATCTTTTGTCCGGTAGATACAGCCTGCTTGATCCCGTTCTATTTTTTCAATTATGTTTCCAAGATACTGGCCGCTGCCCGGCCTGCTCTTGGCGCTACACGGTAGTATGCTGCTTGCACAGGACTGCCATGTCGCGCTACAAGGGCACGTATATGACGCCGACACGCGCGAGCCGTTGGCCTATGCCACCGTATTTGTGCTCGAAACGGGTCGCGGCGTAGTAACTGACGAAAAAGGGCACTATATCATTCCCAATCTGTGCGAGCAGACTGCCTACACGGTGGAGGTGCGGCATGTGGAATGCGAACACCAGACGCGGATTGTCCGCCTGCAAGAGCACACCACGCTCGACATCCTGCTGGCGCACACAGCGGCCCTGGAGGAGGTCGTGATCCTTGAAAAAGCGCTCCAACTCAAAGCCGCTCAGGCGCAATCAGAGGTGAGTCGCGCGGATCTGGACGCCGGGCAGGGCACGCACCTGGGCGAAACCATCCAGAAACTACCGGGCGTCGCCCTGCTGCAAACCGGCGCTACCATCGCCAAACCGGTCATCCAGGGCCTGCACTCCAACCGCGTGGCCATCGTCTCCAACAATGTCGTGCTGGAAGGCCAGCAATGGGGCGCCGAGCACGGCCCGGAAGTGGATCCCTTCACAGCCGGCAAGGTAACCGTCGTGAAAGGCGCCGCCGGCCTGCGCTACGGCGTGGGCGCCATTGCCGGCGCCGTGGTGCTGGAACCGGCGCCCCTGCGCGAAACCGCGGGCGTGGGCGGCTGGGTGACTACCGGACTGAATACCAACGGCCGCGGCGGCGTGGCCGCCGGCGCGGCAGACTGGCGACTGCCCGGCCGAAACCTGGCCTTCCGACTGCAAGGCACGGTAAAACGCAGCGGCAACCAGCGCGCGCCGGACTACTGGCTGGGTAATACCGGGGCCGCCGAACTGAACGGAGCGCTCCTGGCCGAATGGAAAAGCGGACACTGGCAACACCAATTCGCCCTGAGCAGCTTCAACCAACGCCTCGGCGTACTCCGCGCAGCACATGTCGGCAACCTCAGCGACCTCGCCGCCGCTATCGCTGCCGACACCCCGCGCAACAATACAAACCGCTTCGACTACGCGATCAACCGACCCTACCAACAGGTGCGCCACCAAACCCTGCGCTACAACGCCGTGTACCGCCTGCACGAAAAATGGAAATTAAACGCCCAGTACGCCTTTCAGTATAACCACCGCCAGGAATATGACATCGTGCGCAGCGCGACCAACGACCGCCCCCAGATCTCTTTCCAACTCTGGACGAACACCCTGAACCTCTCCCTCGAGCATTTCGCCATCCGCCACTGGCAGGGCGGCCTCGGGGTGCAGGGAATCCACCAACTGAATTTTGTGGGCCGGGGCGGATTCATCCCGGACTACAACACCCTCGGCGGCGCCATCTGGGTCATGGAACGTTGGCGACGACCGCCCGACCCCTGGGAATTCGAACTCGGCCTCCGCTACGATTTCCGCCGCTCGCAGGTCACCACCCGCGGCAACCTCTTCGATGTGGATACAACCGTGCAATTTGGCAACCTCTCCGGATCGGCCGGCGCCATCTACCATTTCAGCAAAACCTGGTCGGCGACGCTCCACAGCGGCTATGCCTGGCGGCCGCCGCAGGTGAACGAACTCTTTGCCCGCGGCGTGCACTTCGCCGCCGGCACCTACGAGGAAGGGCGCGCCGGATTGCAGTCGGAAAAAGCCTGGAACTCCAACCTGACCCTCGCTTGGAACGGCGCGCGCGGACAATGCAGCCTCACCGGATACTACAACCGCATCGCCGGTTTTATCTACCTCGAACCGCAGGACTATGCCGTGCTCACCGTGCGCGGCGCCTTCCCGGCCTATTTGTACAACCAGCGGGACGCCATATTGCGCGGACTGGACGCTTCGGCGTCCCTGCCGCTGGTTGGCGGACTTTCGCTCGAGGCCCGCGCAGCCGTCCTGCGCGCGCACAGCATCGCGCCCGATTCCATCGGAGAAGGATCCCACCGCGAATGGCTGCCGCTGATTCCGGCCGACCGGTACCAGGGCGGGCTGCAGTGGACAAGCCGCCGGAGCGGCCCCAATTCGTACGTCCGCCTCCTGAGCACCACCGTACTGCAACAGGATCGCGTGCCGACTTTTGGGCTGCTGGCGCCCCCGCCGCCGGCTTATTTCTTGTTCAGCTTCGACGCCGCGCATACTTTCCGAATCGGAAAAAACACCCTGGAGGCCGGCCTGCACCTCCGAAACCTCGGCAATGCCCGCTACCGGGACTATCTCAATTTTTTCCGCTTTTTCGCCGATGAGCCCGGCGTGAATGCAGGCATTCGATTAAAATACACTTTTTTATAATAAACTATAATTTAAATATCAAACAATTAACACATTTTTTCACTCAACACATTTTTTTTATGCACAAACAACTTGCTTTCTACCTCCTGCTCCCCGTTTTCGCTGCCCTCGCATTCAGCGCCTGCAAAAAAGACGATAAGACGGAGCAGGAACTGATCACCACGATCGAGCTGCACTTTACCGGTGCAAACAATTTTAATCAAAAATTCTATTGGAAGGATCTCGACGGCGATGGCGGCGCAGCGCCTACGATTGATACGATCGTCCTGGCCCCCAATGCAACGTTGAACTGCTTCACGCATGTCTATGACGAGAGCAAAAATCCGACACTGGACATTACGGAGGAGATCGAAGCAGAAAGTGCCGAGCACCTGTTTATTTACAACCCAAGCAGCAGCGTTGTTGAAATCACCTCCAATAGCGTGGATTCCAACGGAAATGCTTTCCGCATCTCCACGGAATGGAAAACCACGGCAACCGGCGCCGGAAGCGTGCGCGTCCGCCTCCTCCACGAGCCGGACAAAAGCGCCGCAGATCCCGGCGCTACCGGCGAAACGGATTTTGACGTGACGTTCCCGGTGGTCGTGCGGTAAAAGTTAGACGGGTTGGAAAAAACGCTGTCGCATAAGGCAAAGCGTCCCGAAGTTTTCAAAATATAATTTTGAAAATCGGCCGTATAAGTGTCGGGGGGGGTAAAAATCAAACCCACCCCAAGCATATATTTTGGGGGGGCGTAAAAAAAAACCCCACACCAACAGAAAAGAGGGGGGGGGTGACAGAGGAAAACGCCACAAAAAAGTG
>JBEIDF010000089.1:0-13472 GCA_040383605.1 Lewinellaceae bacterium | reverse complement strand
TGTCTGGCCCCAAAAGTCCCATTTTCCGCCATACTTTGCGATTTTTTTTGACCATAGCGCTGCTATGGCCTGCAAAAAATCGCTTCGTCTGGCGAAAAATGGATCCTTTTTTGGCTCAGACGCGACCTGCTAACCAGTTACTTTTTATTAAAAATAGCGCGTGAAACAGGCTGCGCCTCCTGTGCGCATTTCGGTTTTTACCAAATTTTGACGCTTTTTCCACCAGTTTGCCCTATCCTTGCAGCTAAATTCGATTTCCCATGTCTCTTGCCCATCCTATCGCCCTTTCCTGCGCGCTGCTCGCCTGCGTGTCGGTCGGGAACGCCCAACCCACAACGCCCACTCCGGAAAAAACGCCGGTCAAAGAAACGCACTTCGAAAATATCCGCCAACTCACCTTCGGCGGCGACAACGCAGAGGCCTACTGGAGCTTCGACGGGAAATGGCTCAGCTTCCAAAGCAATAACAAAGCCTGGGGCCTCGAATGCGACCAGATATTCGCTATGCCCGTCAAAAAAGCGGTCAAAAAACCGGGAATGAAACCGCCCATGATTAGTACAGGAAAAGGCCGCACCACCTGCGCCTTTTTTATGCCGGACGGCAAGCAAGTGCTCTACGCCAGCACGCACGCCGGCGGTGAAGCCTGTCCGCATACCGCCGACCTCCGCCAGGGCGGAAAGTACCTCTGGCCTGTGTACGACACGTATGATATCTATGTGTCTGACCTCCAAGGAAAAGTATCCAGCCAACTAACCAATACGCCCGGGTATGACGCCGAAGCGGTCGTAAGCCCTAAAGGCGATAAAATTGTTTTTACCTCCGACCGAACCGGCGACCTCGAACTCTGGATCATGGATATGAACGGCGAAAATCAACGCCAGATTACCAACGCGCTGGGCTATGACGGCGGCGCCTTCTTTTCCCCGGACGGTACCAAACTGGTCTTCCGCGCAAGCCGACCTAAAACTGAGGAAGAAATCAAAGAATACAAAGACCTCCTTGCCAAAGGCCTCGTGGCGCCTACTAATATGGAAATCTTTACGGTCAATACCGACGGATCAAACCTCCGCCAGGTAACCCAACTCGGCAAAGCCAACTGGGCGCCGTACTACCACCCCTCAGGTAAAAAAATCGTGTTCTCCAGCAACCACCACTCCGCCCGCGGCTACGACTTCCAACTCTATATGGTGGATGAAGACGGTACCAACCTTACCCAACTGACGTCGGAAAGTGTCTTCAACGCGTTCGCGATGTTCTCGCCCAACGGCAAACAAATCGTCTGGTGCTCTAACCGAAATAACGGCGGAACCCGAGATACGAATATTTTTGTGGCCGACTGGAAAAACTGATTCGATTGGGGATTTCGAATTTCGGATTGGGGATTGGGGATTGCGGATTGGCGGGTTATTTTCTAGTGATTTTGAATAAAATGATTGTAACGGTTAGGCTACGCCCTGCGGGCTTGTTCCAACCAGGTACAAACCAGGAAATAACCCGCAATCCGCAATCCCCAATCCGCAATCCCCAATCCCCACGCTACGTTTATTTCATCAATTCCAAGTTCGCGCTAATTTCCACTTTCGCCTGTTTCGCCAGTTTGTCGCTGACGGCAGACGGGATCTCGATATCATACTCTGCCAGTACGATCGGAAAATTGGCCTTGGCGCTGATTTCTTTGCCTTTCACGGTGAAAGTCGCCGAAGTTTGCAGCGCTTTAGTCTGGCCGTGCACGCTCATGTCGCCGCTTAGGCCGACTGTGTAGGTTCCGTCTTTTGAAAGATCCAGTTTAGACAAATCATCTATTTTGCCTTTGAAAGCGGCCTTCGGAAATTTACTGCTCTCCAGGTAGTTTTCATTGAAGTGCTCTTGCATGAGCGCTTTTTCAAATAAAAAGCCTTTGATGAGTACAGCTGCTTCCACCCGGCCAGACGTGATATCCACGACCAGCGTGCCCGAATTGGACGTCGCCTCCACGCGCTCGGGAGAATTTTTATTGGTGGCGTCGAAGTACGCCTTCGCGTTGCGCGTGAAGTATCTTTGGGCGGGAAGGAGGGCAGGCAGGCAAGCCAGCAGGAAGAAGAGGGACAGACGGGATGCGTAATTCATACTGTTTTATTTAATTTGTGTGTAGTAACGTTTTTTGTATTGGCCTTATTGAGGCATGCCGGCATTGATCCAGGCTTTAATTTTATTTTGAAAACAAGCGGAAAACTGCGCGCCGCCCTCCGGCATCTTGCGATAGCCGGTTTGCCAGCTGATGGAGCCGTACAGCCTGCCGTTGAGCGCCTGCGCTCGTACTTCGTTGTAGGTGGTGAGGCGGATATTGCCGGAGGCATTGGCGCCACTGTGGCAGCCCTGGCATTTATTCGCCAGCAGGGGCGCAACGAAACCGGCGTACGTGACGCCGACGGTGTCGCAGCCGCCGTAGTTTTCGTTGCACACATTATTCAGCGCGCCTTGTTGTATCCATTTATAAATAAGCGCTTTTTGCTCCTGGGTGAGCGGCGGATCCGGCGGCCGCGGCATCCGGTCGTCCGGGTCGGTATCTATCAGCACTTTGTACAGTTTGCTGTCGGTCGGGTTAAAGGGCTTCACAATCCCGTCCGACATAGCGCCCGCGTAGGTGGTCAGATTTAAATCCTCGGCCTGGGTAATGGCGTCGTGGCAGCCCGATTTGGCACAGGCAGAAACCAGAAGCGGTAACACCTGATTTTGGAAGTAGGCGGTGTCCGGACTGCAGGGTGTGCCGCTGTAGTCCGCCGTATCTGCCGGCGGATCCGGAATGGTGTCCTGCGGATCGGTCACTACGTCATCGGGGCCTTCCGGCAGGATCAATTCGTGGCGGCAGCCGAGGGAGGCGATCCCGAGGGTGAGGAGAAGGGTCAAAAAGAATAGGTAGGTGCGCATAATATAGGAAGTGTGCGGCGACTGCCTGTTTATCAAATAGTAAATACGCGGGAAATATTAAATCCGAGCCGAATGCCCATATCCGACCAGCGCGTGTCGGTGCGCGTCAGAAACTGATTTTCGAGCAGGCCAAACGAATTGCTGACGAAGAACTGGAAAACGTGTCCGCCCGTTTCGATATCGCAGCCGATGCCCATGGTATCGTAATAGGCGCTTCGGCTGTTTTTGATGGCGCGATATCCGTACTCGAAGGTGAGGGCGGCGCGTTTGGTGAACTTGAATCGGGCAGCGGTAGTGACCACCAGCGCGTCGTTTTTGTCGGAAATGCGATCCACCAGGTTGTAGTGCAGGTAAACAGGCGCTACCTGCAGGGAAAACCGGTCGCTGAATTTACGGCCAATAATCACCTGATGCACATACGATAAGCGGCTCGAGACACGCGCATACTTGTCGAAACCGTTGATTTGTTTGTCCGGATCTTTTTGCATCGTGGCATACATGCCGGAGAACAGGGTGACCGTAACCGGCATGCCGCCGCCTTCCATTTGGCGGAGCAGTTTGTATTTCACGAATCCGTCGAGCATTTTTTCATACGACGTACGGCCGATTCCAAATGCAAGACGGCCATCATAGGAATATTCCAAGCCCATCCGGATGCTCGCGCTGCCGTCCAGTCCGAAAAAATCGTACCAGCCACTGTTGAACGGCCCGAAACGGTGGGCAATTCGAAAATCCAGCGTTCTGCGGCCAGGCGTTTCGATGGTGTGAAAATTAATGAGGCGAGTTCCTTTGAAGGTAGCCAGGACGGGCTCCCGGCCGGTGTCGGGCTCGAGGCCGGCCAGCAGGTCGTCGTCTTGGGCGGATACGCGGGTGAGGCATGCGCCGGCGAGGCAAAAAATTAGTAGGAGATTGCGAATGGTCATAGTTTTAGACATGCTCTCTAATTATCCGGTGCGCCCTGGTCCAGCCATTTTCGGATTTGGGCTTGGTAACAATCATTGATTGGAGAAGCGCTGTTTTTGGGCATCCGGGAGGCGTTGCCGTCCCAAATGATAGCGCTCCAAAGTTTGCCGTTGTCGGCTGCAGCTTTGACGCCGGCGTATTGTGCCAGGACGATGCCGCCGCCGGCACTCCCGCCCGAATGGCACGCGTTGTTGGCGCCACAGGAGCCGGAGAGAATCGGGCGAATATGGACGGCGTAACTGATCGTGCCGGTCGTATCGCATGAATCGCCGCCGAGCAGCAGCTCCGGATGGAGCTCCTGGTTGTTGTCGTAATAACAACCGGCGGAAGCGCCCAAGGCCACGGCCAGGATGATCGGAATTGCGTATTTCATATCAATTGTTTTTAGCGCCTTGCAAAATCCATACGTAAATCAGGCCAATCTGCTCGTCGGTCAAAGGCGGGTAGGGCGCCGGCGGCATGGCCCGCTCACCGGTGTAGAGCCGGATAACCTCGTACAATTCGCTGCCGTGCGCGTCGCCGGGTCGGACACTGCTGTGTTTGATCAGGTTGTCATAACCGATCAGCGAATCCTCTTCGCCGCTGCCGTCGTGGCAGGCCGGCACGGCACAGTTGGCGCTGATGATCGGCGCAATGTCCCGTTGGTATCCTACGGCGGGAATATCCGCCGTGGGCTCCACCTCCGTCACGCAGGCGGCAAAGCCCAGCGAGGCAAGCAGTAAAATCGTTTGAACAGACCGTGATATCATAGCAATATTTATCGCTAAGGTCGGCTAATCGTGTATAATTCCTCCGCCTTTTTACACCGAATCGGGAAAAATAGCGACTGAAACGGAAGTCTCGCCGCCCCGAAGTGCAGACAAGCGCTTATATTTGCCCTGCCGGAATCCTCCGCAAAACCTTTAAGCGTTTCCAAAAATGGCGATTATCAACGAATACGACACCCTGCACCTCAAGCGCAAAGTCGCGCACTATCAGGAAATCCTGAGCAATACCCTCAAATACCGCGAAACCTGGCAATCTACCTTGAGAGAAGAAATCCGCCAGTTCCTGGAGCGCACCACGGCGCAGGTTCAACTGGCCTGTTCGGTGGAAGTGCACGTCGACATCAAAAACCTGGAATCGGTGGCGCTCTCCCTGGGCAGCACGCCCAGCGGACTGGGAGAGCCGGTCGGCGACGGCCTGCACCGCGATTTGATCAAACAAAACGGGTCGCTGCTCTATCAACAACTCGCAAACGGGAAAATCCTCGTGCTCATCAATTATCCCTTTATCGAAAAATACGGCCAGCCGCAACCGCCTAAAACGATCGGTATTTACCGACCGGAGGAACTCAAGGAGCCCTACTGCCTGCGCCACCTGGAGGAGTTTATTGTTGAAATTACGAAGTGGGAAGACTACGACGACGATCAGCCGGAGCCGGGCCGACCAATCGGATTTAAATTTAATTTGGAATCGCAAGACGGCCAAACATCGCAACCAGCCTCCTAAACGCATGTCGGAAGAAACCGATCAATTGATCACCCGGCTGACTGCCGCTTTTGAAAAGGGCGTGTTGATTAAATGCACCCTGAGCCGGCCTGTTCCCGCCGCCGTCGCGGATTTGAAAAATATCTTTATCCGGCCAGTGGAAATTAAAAAAGGCCGGCGACTGGCATTCAATTACCGCTACCCAACCCGCGATGAAGTGAAAAATTACACCGCGGAAGAAGCGCGGGGTTTGCTGGCCGGACTGCTGACGGACGGGTTCCGCCAGGCGGATTTGTTTACGACCGAAGCCGACTGTTCGCTGCAAACAGACACCGCCGGCCGCCGCCGGCTGCAGCAAAAACCGCCGGCGCACACGGCGGCGCCCGACACCGGCCACAACCGGATCAAGACGCATCGCCTAGAGCCCTCGGCGCCTTGGTTGCACGCGCTCGGCATTACAAATGCCCGGGGAGAAGTGCCGGCGCCATCGCAGGATAAATGGCGGCAAATTGATAAATACCTGGAAATTATCGAAAGCCTGCTGCGCGAACAAGCCCTGCCGACCGATGCGCATATCGCTGATATGGGCTCAGGAAAAGGATACCTGACGTTCGCTTTGTACGATTTTTTGACCAGACAGCGCCAAATGACGCCCCGCATCACCGGCATCGAACTCCGGCCGCAACTGGTCGCCCTGTGCAACCAAATCGCCCGCGACAACGGTTTTTCCGGGCTACAATTTATCGCCCAGGATATCAAAGACTACCACCCGGAGCGCCTCGATATGCTGATCGCCCTGCATGCCTGCGATACGGCGACCGATCTGGCGCTGGCCGTCGGTATTCAACACCAGGCCGAGATCATCGTAGCCGCGCCTTGCTGCCATAAGCAAATCCGACGCGATATGCACGCGCGCAACGAACTGGCGCCGGTGCTGCGCCATGGAATCCTCGAAGAACGCCAGGCGGAAATCCTGACGGACGGCATCCGTGCGCTCCTCCTCGAGTCGGAAGGGTATGATACCAAGGTGTTCGAATTCATTTCTTCCGAACACACCGCTAAAAATGTGATGATCACCGCCCTGAATAAACACCGCCGAAACCGGGAGGAAGCGCTCGCCAAAGTCGCCGCGCTTAAAACCGGCTTCGGCATCGAACGGCATTATCTCGAAACTTTGCTGTAACAACCCATGCGATACATCTTTCTTTTCGTGGCCTGCTGGGTCGCCTGTCTGGCAAACGCTCAAACCGATTATGCCGCTCGGCGTACACAGTATAAACAAGCGTTTCTGACCAACCCGCGCTCGCCCCTGACCGCCGCTGACACGGCCCTGCTCGATTTCTACCCGCCGCAGGCCCAATGGGCCGTGGTTGCCAAAATCGTCCGCACGCCTGATAGTCCGGCTTTCGGATTGCCCACATACAGCGGGCAGGAGCGGCCCTACCGGCAGTTCGGCGTCTTGCATTTTGAAATAGCCGGCAAACCGTACCGCCTTTGTGTATATCAAAACATGAAACTGGTGCAGGACGCAGCGCATCAGGATCATCTCTTTCTGCCTTTCAAAGATCATACGAACGGCGAAACGACCTACGGCGGCGGCCGCTACCTGGATCTGAGCAGCGCGGATATTCAGGCAGATGACACCCTCCTGCTTGATTTTAATTTGTGTTACAATCCCTGGTGTGCGTTCAGCGACGGGTATAACTGTCCGATTCCGCCGCCGGTCAATGCGCTCGACCTGGCAATCGAGGCGGGCGAAAAGGTGTTCCGGGGGGCGCATAAGCACAAATAACCCGATGTTTGCCTATCGCTCCCGTATCCCGGAATTGCCGCTTCGCGCGCTTATTCCCGTCTTGCTGCTGGTACTGGCGGCGTTTTTCCGCGCGCCGGGTGCGGAGTATGCCCGCGATCTGCCTGCCGACGCGTTTTGGCGCGGGGGAAAGGCGCTTTTCCAGGGTTTTGCGCAGACAATCGGCGCCTTGCCAGGCGGCAGTCTGTCGGCGTGGCTGTCGGTGCTCTCCTGGCTTTCGGCAGGACTGGCGCTGTGGCTGTTCGATCTGAATCTGCGGCTGATTTCACCGGGCGCGCGGGCGCAAAGCCGGTCTTTTTACAGTGTGATTTTTTTCTGTTTGGCGCCGGCGTTTTTCCAGTCGGGCTGGTCGCCGAATCCGGACATGCCCGTCTTGGCGCTCCTGCTGGGATTCGTTTGGTGTACGATTAAAGCCATGGAGGGGCTCCATTTGCGGCACGCTCTCGGCGCTGCGGCGAGCGGACTTGCCGCAGCAGTGGCGCAGCCGGTGCTCTGGCCGGCGGTGCTGTGCCTGGCGCTTGGGCTGAGCTGGGCGCTTGGCCGTGCTGGTCGCGGGAGCGTGTGGTGGGCGTTCATCGCGCTGGTTGGCATAATATCCGGGGGTGCAATGTGGGTTTTCGGCCTCGGGCCGGCTGATTTGGCTGCTGCGGCGCGGTTGCAGGATTGGACGCCGGCCAATTGGTTTGCGCCTTCGGCGGCCGGTGGCGCGGCCGACGCCAGGCCGAATGCGCTGTTTGCGCTTTTTCCGTTTTTTCACCCGGCTTTTTGCGTGTTATTGCCGTTTTTGCTGCTGTTGTGGAAGCGCACCGATTGGCAGCGGCCTGCGCGCCGGTTGTTGCTTACAGCCCTGACAGCCTACCTGTTCTTTTTGTCCGGACTGCCCGAACAAAAATTGACCGCGCTGCTGCCTGCGTACGCGCTGCTGTTGTTGTCGTTTTTTCAGTCTTGGGATCGTCTTCAATCCTATGGCGAATTTTTTCTGCCCCGGCTGACGTACGGGATTTTGGCGGCGGCGATTTTGGTGCAATTGGCGGCGAATGTGTTTTTATAAATTCATCTGAAGACTGCTGTATTCAGGCTTTTTTTGCGCTTTGCGCGCTATCTTTGCGCTATTGCCAACACCGTCTCAACCCGGGCTTCACCATGTATCCTGACTTATCTTATCTCTTCCACGCACTATTCGGCACGGCGCCGGATAATTGGCTGTCTATTTTCAAAACATTCGGCTTTTTTCTGGCCGTCTCTTTTTTGGTCAGCGCGTATGTCTTCGCCTTCGAACTCCGTCGGAAAGCGCTGGCCGGCTTGTACCAGCCCGCGCAGGTCAAGGAAGTGGACGGCGCGCCCGCCGGTTGGTATGAAATCGCTATGAACGCGCTCGCCGGCCTGATTTTGGGCGGAAAGGGGGTATATGCCTATCAGCATTACGCCGAGTTCCGGTTCGACCCGGCGGCCCTGATCCTGTCGGGTAAGATGCACTGGCCGGCGGCGCTGCTCGGCGCCCTGGCGTTTGGCGGTTTTACCTGGTGGGAGGCTTGGCGCAAGCGCAAGACGCAGCCGGTAGAGCGGATGAAACAGGTATGGCCGCACGACCGCATCGCGGAACTGACCGTCTGGGCGGCGATTGGCGGGATTGTGGGCGCCAAATTGTTCGATTTGTTCGACAATTGGTCGTATTTTATGGAGGATCCGGTTGGCGCCCTGACTTCCGGCGGCGGACTGGCGTTTTTCGGCGGACTGGTGCTGGGTTTTGTCGCTGTGGTGGCGTATATGTACCGGCATCAGATTCCTTTTTGGCCCACGGCGGATGCTGTGGCGCCGGCTTTGGTCGCCGGTTATGGGGTGGGGCGTATCGGCTGCCAGTTGTCGGGCGACGGCGACTGGGGCCTCGTGAACAATTCGCCCAAGCCCGATTGGATGGGTTTTTTGCCCGATTGGATGTGGGCATTCCGCTATCCGCACAACGTCTTGAACACCGCGAATACCGATCCGGTACCCAGTGTGCCGATTGAGGGCTGCGACTGGCAGTATTGCATGCAGCTGTCGGAACCCGTCTGGCCCACGCCGTTTTATGAAACCCTGATGATGCTGGTGATTTTTGGTATTCTTTGGGGATTGCGCAAGCGGATCCGGCCGCAGGGCATGCTGTTTTTTATCTATCTGATGCTGATCGCCGTGGAGCGGTTCTTTATTGAAAAAATTCGGGTCAACGTATCGCACGAAGTGGCGGGCATGGAACTGACGCAGGCGGAAATCATTTCCATCGCGCTTTTCCTGATCGGCCTTGGCGGTATCTGGTACACGGCCCGGCGGGCTAATCCGTGAGTGCTTTTGGGTGTATTCCGGCCAGTTGAAGCCAATTTTTTAACAACGGCAGGCCGAATTCGGTGAGAATAGACTCCGGATGGTACTGTACGCCGTACAAGGGTAGGGTGGTGTGCGCGAGCGCCATGAGTTCCCCCTCGGCGGTGTAGGCAATCCCCTCCAGCGGGCCGCCCGTCGGCAGTTGCAGCGCCAGCGAATGGTAACGCATGACGGTGAAATGGTCGGGAATACCTCGAAAAAGCGGATGGCCGTGGTGTTGCACCCGGGAAGTTTTTCCGTGCATCGGAGACTGGGCTTTTTGGAGTGCGGCGCCGAAAAATTCGCCCAACGCCTGGTGTCCGAGGCAAATGCCCAGCATCGGTTTGCTGGCGTGAAACCGTTCGATGAGCGCCGGCATGCAGCCTGCGTCCGCCGGTCGGCCCGGCCCGGGCGAGAAGATGAGCGCGTCGAATGCGTCCGGATCCAGCCTGTCCGGATCGAGGGCGTCGTTGCGTACGACTGTACACGCCACGCCCAACTGCTGAAAGTAGTCGTAGAGATTATAGGTAAACGAATCGTAATTGTCGAGAAGCAGCATACCGGAATTGCGTTATTCTTCGATGCCGTTTCCGGTATCGTCGGCAGGCGGGTATTTGGTTTCGCTGTCAGGATCCATTTCGATTCCGCCGCCGTCGTCGGGCACTTCATAGATTTTCTGCTGCGCCTCCGTTTTTTCTGCACCGTATTGATCGAGCCGATCCATCCAGTTGAGCGAGGTGTCCCACACGTCCGTGGCGAGCGGGCGAAGCCGCTCGGCGAGTTGCATCGCCTGGGAGGGCAGGTCTTTGAGATAGGGCTCGTACAGGCGCGACTCCTGCAGGGTGGCTTCGCTGACCAGCGAGGCTTTGACAAAAAACCACAGCAGCACGCTGTAAATCATGACTGACAGCAGGCCCATCACCACGCCGCCGGCTACCTGATTTAGAAAACCGATATACAGGGCGCGGAAAGTCGCCTCGAAACTTTTGGCCGCCATGCGCAGCACCAGCATCACGAAAATAAGATTGACGAGGAACGCCGCCATGAAAAGCGAAGGATTGTCGGAATTGAGGATTCGCTCCAGGATATTAGTCGTAGTGGGCGTCATTTTAAAGGAAAAAATGACCCCAAACAAGTAGGCAGCGATGTTGAAAACGGTATTAATAATACCGCGGTTGAATCCTTGCCAAAAACCGTAACCGAGGACGGCGAGACAAATTAGATCGATCGGCATGATATTGTGGCCGGTTTTTTCAGCGCAGGGCCCGGATTTTCACGACAAAAGTAGTTTTTTTTTGCTTTTTGTGCGTATGTTTTAAAATTCGATATCTTCAGCGCCGTTTTTTGCGTGAAAAATTTTGATAAAATGCTGCAACGGAACAAGAATACGCTCAGAACAGGAGACCGCCCGCCGCGATTCGCCCGCGCGCAAACCTGGATATACGGCATAACAAGGCACCAAGCGTTTTTGTACGCGATTCGGCGGTCTTTCGGGCGCGCTTGGCCCTGGGCGGTTTGCTTCCCCTTGTGCTGCTGCCTGGCGGCTTGCCGGAAGGAGACCCTGGATTTGCGCGTATTCCAGGCACAATCCATCCCGGTAAGCCAGGATGTCATGGCGATCTGGTTTGCCGATTCCGCGCGCGGCCTGGCGGCCGGCGGCCGGGTCTGGGAATCAGGCTTTATCCTGTCCACCGAAGACGGCGGCCTGCATTGGCGAACAGACACCCTCCTGCCCAACCGCGTCGAGGCTCTTGTCAGCAGCGACGGCGAGATGGTGTATGCCTGCGGCATGGACGGCCGTGCCCTGGCGCGCCTGCCGGGGCGGAAAGACTGGGAGATTTTTCGCACAGACTACCGTTGGATGCGCGGCGCGGCCTTTGTCGGCGCGCAACGCGGCCTCATTGTGGCCGGGGAAGGATACAGGGCCGGACAGGCGTTTGTGTTCGGGCCGGATGTTTTTTGGCGGCTTGATACGGTGCAGGACTTTCCGAACGAACTGGCGGCCGTCTGCTTCAGCGACAGCCTGACAGCGCATGCCGTCGGGATAGGCTGGGTGATGCGTTCTGAGGACGCCGGGCGGCATTGGGAGCGGCTGGACGTCACGGGCGATTTTTTCCGCGACGTGCAGTTTACCAGTCCGGACACCGGCTACATTTGCGGAAGCAACGGCGCCCTGCTGAAAACAACCGACGGCGGCAGGCATTGGGATTTTCTCCGAAAACCCGGCGTTGGCCTCGGACAACCGGCCTTTCATGCGCTTTTTTTCACGGATAATAACCGGGGATATGCCGTTGGAGACCGGGGACTATTCTGGAAAACAGAAAACGGCGGCGCCGACTGGCAGGTGGTGCGCGATATCCCCGACCATATAGATTTTACCGACATACACGCTTTTGACGGCAAAGGCTGGTTGAGCGCCCGGGAGGGGCAGATCTACTATTTTGAAGAGTAGCAAGGCCGTTTGCACGATTCACTTTTGGGCTTGGCAAGAAAATCCCGGACATGCTTTAATTAGCGCAACACAACCCGCCTAAAGTTGTTTGGTATTTCGATTTTCCCTACATTTGGAGCAAATTTGTAAACATGACAAGAATCCTGTGTTGCCTCCTTCTATTCGCCGGCGCCGCCGGGCAGGCGATAGCCCAGGGTATCCAAACGCCGGATAACAGGGTCGGAGTCGTGTATAATTACGAAACGGCATTTAATCTGAAAGTAACCACTAACCGCGGATACGCCCCGGGCATGGAGTGGGGGCGCCTGCGCACCTATTACAAGACGACGTACTACTACCTCAATGCCGGCGAACTAAAACACCCCAAAGAGCAGCGACAAAGCGCGGACCCCTCCGTAAGCCGCTCTTTCCGGGCGTACGTGTATGGCAAACAGCACAATGCGATGATCGTCCGGGGCGGATGGGGCGTCAAGCGCTATTACACAGAAAAAGCAAAATACAAAGGTGTGGCTGTCGGTATGAGCTACGGCGTCGGGCCTTCGATCAGCCTGCTGAAACCGTACTACCTCGCGTTGCGCCGGCCCTCTCCGGATAATCCGGGCAACAGCCGGGTGCGCCACGAACGCTATACAGCGGAAAACGCCGATATTTTTCTCGATAATACCCGCATTTTGGGGGCCTCCCCGTTTACCAAGGGCCTGGGTGAAATTTCTTTCGTACCCGGCGGATCGGCCTCGGTGGCGTTGCACCTGGATTGGGGCGCCTTCGACGAACTGGTGAAAGCACTGGAGGTCGGCGCAATCCTGGATGTTTTTCCCAGGAAATTGCCGATTTTGGTGTCAGAAGAAAATGATCGGTTTTTCCTTAATTTCTTTATCAATTTTCAATTTGGAAAACGGCGCTGAAACAGCGCACCTATAGGATTGGCTGTCGAAGTCAAAAATGACAAAAAATAAGCCGTTTTTGACGCTGCGAGAAAATCCTGCACATGCTCGTACGCTTTTTTGAAACCCTTTCCGGGAAGGGTTGTTTCTTTGCAGTCTGAAACGTTTCGTATCTATGGTCGAATTACCAGTTATCGAATCCAATACCTCCGCGCGCGGCAAACGCCCGGAATGGCTGAAGGTGCGCCTGCCCATGGGAGAGAATTACCGCATGGTGCGCCATATCGTAGATGAATTCAAATTGCACACCATCTGCCAAAGCGGCAACTGCCCCAATATGGGCGAATGCTGGGGCGCCGGAACGGCCACGTTTATGATTCTCGGCAATGTGTGCACGCGCTCCTGCTCTTTCTGCGCCGTAAAAACCGGCCGACCCAATGAGTATGACGAGGACGAGCCCCGCCGCGTTGCCGAAGCCATCTGGTTGATGCAGGTGAAACACGCCGTCATCACGTCCGTCAACCGCGACGAACTCAAAGACCGCGGCGCCGAAATCTGGTACCAAACCGTCCGCGCCGTCAAAGAACGCAGCCCGGAAACGACCATTGAAACGCTGATTCCCGACGTCAAGTCAAACTGGGAAGCC
>JBEIDF010000088.1:0-13516 GCA_040383605.1 Lewinellaceae bacterium | reverse complement strand
GTAGCGCGGAACTTCACAGCGAATTCAGCGGCTTCTTTGCCGTCGAACGACGTCGTGATCGCATCTGCGAATACGCCGAAGTTGGATTGATCCATACCGGCGCCCGGTACGATATCCACTACTTCCAGACCTTTCAGGTTCATCGTGAACTGGTAGCCTGCTACCTGCTCCGCTGCTTTGAAGTTCACCGTGAACTCCTCGCCGGCTTTCACTGCGCGGTCTTGTACATCGAACAGCAGCGTGCCCGCCGTACGATCGTCCGCGCTCATCAGCGAGTTCGCGATGGCCGAGCCGTTTACGTCACCCACCTTCACCGATACGAAGTTGTCTGCCAGCTGGCTTTGTTGAACTGCTGCTACCGATTTGAACTCGGGGAATTGTGCGGTAAACGGATTCATCGGGTTCGCGAACGTGAACGACTTGTCCACAAAGCGCCAGCTCGTGTTGTTTGGCAGTTCCGTATGGATACCCAGGATCAACTTACGCAGTTCCACGATATCGAAGGTCGTGATCGAGTTCGACTTGTTAGCGTCGGCGGCGATCATCTTGTACGGAGAAGTCAACGGTTCCAGACCCAGGATGTGTTTGGAGATCAGCACCAGGTCAAACGTCGTTACACCATTCAGGTGGTTATCGTCTTTCAGTGGCGTCAGCGTGTAGTTCGCGGACATTGGCAGCGCGTTCGAGAAGTTAAATGCACCGTTGTTATCGGTCATATCGAACATGCTCGTCGGCGGCAGCGCCGGGTGCGAACCGTTCAGTTCTACGTTCGCATCTTCCAGACCGTTTTGCGACTCCGTTTGCAGGGCGCCGGCAACCGAGATCGGATCCGCGTTGCAGAAGTCGTTCGGGTCTTGTACCAGTACGTACGTTTCGCAGTAGTCGGCGTTACCGGCTACGTCGCGGCTCCACAGCTGTACCAGTTGCGTGCCTACTTCCTGGCAGTTGAAGTTCACCGTCGTCAGCGGGTTGCCCTGGCCGTCAACCGGGAACGAGCCCGTGCTTTCATCGCTTTCCACAATGGCAATATCCAGCAGGTTCGCCGGCGAGCAGTTGTCTTCCGTGTACTGCAGGAAGTCCGATGCGAACAGCGTGATCATCTGCGTCGGCATGATGTTAACGCTCAGACCGTTCAGGCAGACCACCGTCGGCGCTTTGCCATCTTTCACAATGATCGTGTACTCGCAAACCGACTCATTGCCGCACTGATCGTTGGTGATCCACTTGATCTTGTGCGTGCCGTAGGGCAGTTGCGGTTCTACGCCCGTCATTGTATTATCGTTCAGGTTGGCCGGTTGTTGGATGTTATCCCAAACCACCTTCGCCGTGCGGCTGTTGCCATTGTCCACCCAATCTAAGTTGAAACGGTATTTCTGGTTGGCCGGTACCGGACGGTTGTCGAACGCGCGCGCTTCGCCGCCCGAGAAGTTCGGGTTGAAGCCGTTGTTGAAGAACACCGTGTTGGGCGCCGGAGGATTTGTGCTGGATACCACCGTTTCCATCGAACCGTTGTTATCCAGATCCAGGAACAGCAGGTATTTGACCGTCAATTGGTTGAGCGAGCAGGAATCCGTCACCGTCAGGCTCAGGTTTGCCGGCGTTTCGCACAGGTCGTGGCTGCCGTTCGGAGCATCCCACCAGTACATCTGATTCCACAGTAGCGGATCGTTCGGCGTCAGGTCGTTGACTGTGACCGGGCTGGCCGGGCAGTTGGCGTACACCGGCGCCTTGTTGTCAATCACCTTGATAATTTGTTTGTACGAGAAACCGTTGTTGTTAGCGATGGATGGGATACCGGCAGCTGGGTTGCCCGTGTAGTACTGCGTGAAATCGTGCGGCGTTTGGCCGGGTGCGAGGGCGATCGGAATCGAGGTCCACGGCGTTGTGGAGCCAGGAGCAGATACGATCGGGCCGGGCAGGTTCGCCGGATTGTTGGCGATTGCGTTCGGGTTCGGATTTGGAACCGTCACCAGCGGCAGGTTGTTATTAAACGTACACCAGTTAATCACGTGCCAGGTACGCTCAATTTTATAACATGCATCTGGGACGACCGTAAATACCTCATCCGTAAAGGATACAGCCAGCAGTTCGCAATCTTCGCCGAAGAAGGTCGGCTCGCCATAGTTACCCGTACCGTTGCAGTTCGTCACGATGACGTCGTTCGGGAAACGAACGAAGTAGTCCTGTTCGTACTGCACCACGATGCGCTGCGAGCATTGGCTGGAGTTGCCATGGCAGTCGAAAGCGCGGTAAGTGCGCGTAATCGTGCCTTTGTTGCAAAGCGTATCGAAGAGGTTGTAGTTAATTGCCGTGGTGATTGTATCCACGCAGCAATTGTCCGTAGCGGAGGGTTGGCCGTAAGCCCACAGGCTCGGGTCAAAATTTTCGCAAAAAACCGTCACATTTGACGGCGGCGTGCAGGTCGGTTTGATTTTGTCATCCACGAATACTTCCACCATGCAATCGTTTGCATTCAACTCTTCTGCCGTGAGGCTGATGCTGCCGGACGGCACTTGCACATCATATACGCGGAGGACAACCATAACAGACTGGCCGATATCTTCGCAGCAGAAGGTCACTTGATCGTGGAAACTGCCCGAGCTTTGGCAGCCGTTCGAATTCATACGGCGGGCTTTGAACGATACCTGCGAGCAATTATCGTAGGAACCGTCGTCGAACGTAGTAGCAAAAACATCAGTTGTCCCGTCAATATTGACCGATACCTGGGTAAAATCGTCGCAAGCTGCAATCGGCGGCGTTTGATCGTCCACGGTGATGCGCAGGCTGCAAGTCGTGCTATTGCCACAATCGTCGGTGACGATGTAGAGCACGCTGGTTTGTCCAAGCGGCAAACCTTGAATGAAGCCCAGAACACCGAGCGTATCCAAATCCCAGTAATTATTGCCCGGGAAGTCCTGCAAGGTGCCGCTCACTGTAGTAGCGAGGCTATTTACCGTGTAAGTAGCCGTGATGGAAGCAATGCGCGAGCAAGCGTCTTCGATGATGACATCCGGCAGGTTCGGTGTGCTAACGCAGTCGAAAGGATCGGTTCCCACCGTAATATTCGGCGGGCAATTGACAACCGGGCCTTTGGAATCCGTCACCTTGATTACCTGGATAAAATAGAGCGGGTTCGGGTTCGGCGGGAACGGATTGGTCGGCAAGCACCAGTCGTACACCGTCCAGGTCCGCAGAATTTTGTACGTTCCATCGCAGACCGGCAGGAGTTGATCGGTAAACGCCGTCTGCAGTTCACAAGCCGTATTATTCGGGAACAGGCCAATTGTTTGGCCAAAATCCTGAAGGAACGGAACGCCGGTAACTGAAGGATCGGTATTCGAAACGCCATTAGAACATTCAATATCAATATCCTGCGGCAATTTTACATCGTTGACGTGGCGGCGCTTCAGGTAGAGGAATTGCGTGCACTGGTCTTGGTTACCGCTGCCGTCGGTGATCGTCCAAACGCGGCGGATATATCCGCTCAGGTCCTGAACGCCGTTGAAGGAAGCGCCGCAACCAAGGTCAACCCAGGTGTCGCCGTAGTTTCTGATGATCGTCGGGCAGTTTTCCACAACCGTCGGGAAGGCCGCCGAGAGACCCAGCGTATTGGCCAGGTAGTTCGGATCATAGTTGGTAATAGCGCAGGAGAGTGTGATATCCGTGCAGGTTACCTCAGGCGCCAGTTTATCTTCCACTGTGATGGTTCCCCAACAGAAATTACCCGTGCAGATATCCACAACCCGTACCATCAGCGTCTGGCCGACGTTGCTGCAGTTTACCTGATTGGTATTCAGCGGCAAGTTATTTTTAAACAACTGCACCGAGTAGAAATCCTCATCAAAGGGGCCTTCCAGCACCATGTCCGGGGTAATCACGGATACGCCGTCTTCGTCCAGAGACACTTGTATCATATCGTTACAGGTGATGCCGGTATCGAAGTGGAAGCGCAGCGTGAAGTTGTCACTCACGGTACCGCAGGGGCCGACAGGATCGGCGCTGGTAAGCGTCAGCGTTACAAAGCCTGCGTTCAGGTCTGCCTGACTCGGATTGTAGCTGGTAGCGCCGGGGAACTGATTATTGGGCATAAACATACCCGTTCCGCTGGTGCTCCAAGTACCCGTTGTCACGCCGCTGCCGTTCGGCAGAATCGAACCGACGCCGTTTAGGTTGAGCGGAGCGCCGGCGCAGATTTTCTGATCCGGGCCCGCATCTACGATCGGCAGGGTATTGATTGTCAGTTGAATAGAAGCAGACACGGCGGGGCAGGGCCCGGCGGGATCGTTACTCGTGAAGGTAATTGTGATCGTCTGTCCGTAATCGGCCGGCGCCGGGGTGTAGGTTGTGCTCAGGGCAGTCGTGCTCGCGAAGGCGCCTGCGCCGGTCGTACTCCAGGTACCGCTGGTTGCACCGCCGCCCAGGGTTGCCGACAGGCTGGCGATTTGATCTTGGCAGATTGTCTGATTCTGACCGATATTGACGATCGGGCGCGGGAACACGGTGTAGGTAAACGTAGTCGGAGCGCCTATGCAAGTTACGCCGCCGGTTGTCAACGAGGGCGTCACGGTGATCGTCGCCACCTGAACCTGCGTGCTGGTATTTTGCGTTACGAAGGACGGAATATTACCCGAACCGCTGGCCGCAAGGCCGATGGAGGGATTGCTGTTCGTCCAGTTAAATACCGTGGTAGTGGTAAAATTACCTGTAAAATTCACAGGCGTTGTGCTCTCGCCGCTGCACCAGGTTTGGCTGGGTACGGTATTAACCGTCGGATTTGGATTTACGGTAATCGTGAACGTACGCGGCGTGCCAGGGCAGTTAACCCCATTGTTCGAGTAATTCGGCGTAACCGTGATCGTACCGGTGGTAGAAGCGGCGACATTCGCGGCAGTAAAAGAGATATTACCGGTTCCGGAAGCGGCCAGGCCGATTGCCGTGTTGCTGTTTGTCCAGGAATACGTCGTACCCGGCGCTGTTGTGGTGAAATTGACCGTAGTAAGCGATGTTGCGCAAGCAACTACGTTAGCCGGCTGGTTCACCTGTGCGGTGGGGTTCACCGTAATCGTCGCCGTTACGGGCGTGCCCGAGCAACTCACGCCATTATTGGTGAACACAGGCGTCACCGTGATCGTGGCCGTTACTGGCGCACCGCTGTTATTCACGGCCGTGAACGTCGGGATCGTAGCGCCGGAACCGCTGGCAGCAAGGCCGATGGACGTATTGTTGTTAGTCCAGTTAAAGACCGTTCCAATCACCGTTCCGGAGAAATTGATCGTGGCAGTCGGCGAGCCGTTACAAACCGTCTGGCTTGCCGGGGCAGCCGTGGCAGTCGGCGTCGGGTTGATCGTCATAGTGAACTGCACCGGAGCGCCCGAGCAAGTCACGCCATTATTGGTAAATGAAGCCGTCACCGTAAAGGTAGCCGTCACCGGCGCAGTAGTCGTGTTAGAAGCCGTGAAAGCCGGTACGTTGCCCACGCCACTGGTTGTGGCGAGGCCAATCGTTTGCGCGGTGCGCGACCACGAGAAGGTAGCGCCCGGTACGTTGCTGGTGAATACGACTGAAGGAACCGCAGCACCGTTGCAGTGCGTTTGGTTAGCAACCGGGGTAACAGACGGTATCGGATTCACCGTAATCGTAAAGGTGATCGGCGTACCGGTGCACACGGCGCCAACGCTCGGCGAGGTTACCGGCGTTACCGTAATAGTCGCTGTAACCGGCGTTGTACCGGAGTTCTGTGCAGTGAACGATGGGATATTACCACTTCCGCTGGCAGCGAGGCCAATGGAGGGTGTATTGTTTGTCCAGTTGTAAATCGTGCCCTGTACCGGTCCGCTGAAATTCACCGCTGCGGTAGGCGCACCTGCGCAGACTGTCTGGTTGGACACCGGATTTACGGAGGGAATATTTACGACCGGCAGCGTCACCGTTGCGGAGGGACGGCAGGTCGGATCCGGCGGCAACTGGTCGAGAATGGCATAGATGTAATATGTAGCGCCGGTGGCGAAAGAGGTCGTCGTCGTGGCAGTAGTTTTGTTGTTGCCCAAGCCGCTATTTGGCACGGTGGCGATTACATTGCCGCCGTTGTAGGGTGTAGTTGTGGGTGCATTGAACCACTTGAATACGATACCATACGTGATGCCCATGTCCACCAAACCGGAGGCCGTAAACGTCACCGGTGTATTCACACACACGCCCGACGGGTTCGAAGCCAGCGTGGGCACAACAGGGCAGGATTCACAGCCGCCGGGCCCTGCCAGTGCGATGCTGATTGCAGCCGTACAGCCGTTAGCATCGGTGACCGTTACGAGATACGTGCCGACGGTCAGACCGCTCTGGTCTTCCTGTCCTTGTACCAAGCCGCTGCCATTGGGCGTGGACCAGTTGTATGTAAAGGGCGCGGCGCCGCCAGTGACGGTCAGGTTGATTGCGCCGTCAGCGGATAAGCAAGTTATGGGTTGCGTCAGGACCGTAGAAAGCGTTTGGGTGGGGTTTGCGGTGACCGTAGCCGATCCGGTCATCGTGGCCGTGCAGCCGCCGTTGGCGGCTGTTGCGATCACCGTGTAGTTGCCAGATTGCGTCTGGTTGCCAAAGGTAATAGCGGCGCCAGTACCGGCAACCGGAGAACCAGTATTTACGCCATTGCGCTGAAGTTGATAATTAACGCCGTTTTCAGAGCCGCTTAAGCCAACGGACACGCCGGCGCCCGGGGAGCAATACGAGCCGCCGCCGGTGACGTTGAAGGCTACCGGAGTGGGGTTAGCCGTTACAGTGGCCGATCCGGTCATTGAATTGGAACAGCCGGTAGAAGCATCGTCAGCAATCACGGTGTAAACACCGGCGTTCGCCTGGTTTCCGAAAGAAATTGCAGAACCTGTTCCCACCACCGGAGCACCAGCATTTGCGCCATTGCGCTGAAGTTGGTAGGAAACGCCGGTGGTAGAGCCATCAAGACCTACCGGTAGGCCTGCGCCGGGCGCGCAGTAAGCGCCGCCACCCGTAACCGCAAAAGCGGTCGGGAGCGGGGTGACCGTTACCGTAGCGCTCAACGCATCGGTGCAGCTATTTGGCTGCGCGATTGTTACCGTATAGGTTGTTGTAGCCGTTGGATTTGCGGTGTAGGGATTGCCGGTAAAGGCGCCCGGATTCCACGTGTAGGTATCGCCGCCCGCAGCCGTGAGCGTTACAGGCGCGCTTGCGCAAACGGTATTGTCGTTGGGTGCAAGACCGGAATTTTCGGTCACGGACACACTCAAATCGGGATTGGTGAATTCGTCCGCTCCAACATCCGGCGTGGAAGCGTTGCGGGTTTGGTTGTCGTAATCCGCCGTGACCTGTGCCAATGGAGCGCCGCCGCCGTCAAAGCAGTGGTTTGTGTTGTTGATCAGGTGCAGGTCGGTGTTAGAGACAAAATTCGGTGCAGTGGCGAACGAGGCGCCGTCTTGGCCAGTTGCTGCCTGCCAAGCTGCAAGCGTGGACTGGTTTGCCCCGTTGAAACCTACATGATAGGCTGTATTCGCGCTGGCAGCGCCAGAATAAGCGTTATTGTTGATGGCAGCCAGCGTCACGCCACTTACCAGGTACACGTTGTAGATGTTCGAAGTGGCAACCGCGAATTCATGGGTATTTCGGAAAACATTGTTCCGTATCTCCGCGCCCGTTACCGCCGTTGACGAAATAATTAGATTAGCGGAAGTACTGGCAGAGGTACCGCCTGTAACTGGGCCGAAGAAATGCACCGAGTTGTTGTACACCCGTGTATTGACGCCTCCTGCAAGCCGGATACCGTAACTATGGAAAGTAGTAGCAGGAGGATAATTGGAACCCAAGAACCCGGAAATAAAATTATTGGCGATCAGCGTGCCGCTGGTGAGCGTAGTACTGGATAAAAAGATGCCATAAGAACCCCATCCGCCGGTGCTCGTCTGCTGTATATTACGAATATCATTGCGCAGAATTTGAGCATCAGTTACACCAGCACCGATTTCAACCGCAGCAATTGAATTGCCCAGCGTAGACGTGATCATATTGAACACCGTATTTTGGGAAATCAATGGCGCATTTGCATAGGCAATGTCCATACCACGGAATAGCACGTAATTGGCCGCATTATCTGAACCAATGGAATTGCCAATGATCTGCAGTCCGTCGTTTCCGCCCACTACGCTTGCAGCACGTGCATAAATACCGTAATAGGCTGTGTTGATATTATTATTTTGCAGCGTCAGGTTGTCGTTGTTTTCACCCGTCGCCGAAGTCGTGATCGTCTGACCGGACACATGGATACCAAAAACAGAACTTACGGTATTGCTGCCACCCGCAATATTGCAATTGCGGATCGCATTATTGGTCGCGCCATTCGTACCAGACACGCTGGACACCCAGATCGCCGCTACGTTGGTGAGGGTTGAGCTGTTACTAATGGTCAGACTCCGATCCGTACCGCCGGAATTGGATCCGTCAATGGTCACCCAGTCGGCGCCGTTCAGGCGAATCAAGGCGCTACCTGTGGCGGATGCACCGGCGATGGTCGCCGTGTTACCGGCTGCCGGGCGGATGGTCAGCGTATTAGTCGAATTGGCAAAAACGTTCGCGTTAATCGTAATGGGGAAGGTTTCCGAAGGATACGTTGCATCCGTCAGACTGAAAACAACAGGCCCGGCAAGGCAGGACGCGTTATAAGCTGCAACAGCAGCAGTCAGCGTCGGATAATTCCCGCCGGAACCAACCGTGTAGGTTCCGAGCAGCTGATTCGGCAACGTAACCGTAAATGCAGTGGCCGGGTGCGTGGTTACATTGTTTACGTCCGTCGCCACCACACCGCCTGCGTAGGAGGCAATTCGTGGCGTTGCGCTCAGGTCTTGGGCGATCACATAGTACTGTACCACGTCATTCGAGGCAAGACCACCCATGTCCGCCGCGACAATAGTGAAATTCCAAATACTATTCTGGGCAGTGCCGGATACCAAAGCCCCGGCTTGGGAGAACCAGGTTCCGGCGCCTTTGCGGTAGTAAATGCGCGGGCGCAGACTTCCGGAGAGCGGAATACCAGTAGCATCCGTAATATTGACATTATTCAGGTTGATATTCCCCGTCCCGCAAAGATTGGCGATAGGCGTGTAACTAATACCTGGACCAGAAATATCCGTACCGGTAAAGTTACCCGCATCCGCGCCGATATCTACCGGACTTAAGCCTGCGCGCACTTGTCCATCCGCATCATTGGCAACGCCGGCATTGGCGCCTGCCGCTTCGATGGGTGTGGTATTGGAGGCCGAAATATGCAGGTCTACCGAAGCGACCGGGCCGTTCGGATTGATGAACTGCGGATCGCCGGTGATGCTGTTGAAATCAAATCCGGTAGCCGTCCGCCAATCGGCGAGTGTGGTTTGATCCGCGGCATTGAACAAGCCGGTGAAACCGCCGGTACCCGTGGCGCTCAGCAGGTTGTATTCAGATATCAGACCGGCTTGATTGGGCGCTGCGCCCGTGATCGTCATTGCGTAGTGCTTACCGGTACCGGCTGCATTCGAGCGCGCATTGACGAAGATATTGTTGCGGTAATCTCGGCCTGCCGTTGTGGAAGCAGACGAGAAAGCAAAAGAGTTGCTTGCCCCGGTATTCACTCCGGCGCCGCCGATATACACGCTGTTGTGGTAGATGTTGCCGATTACTCCCGTGTTTTCCAGGATACCCTGCATCAAATAACTGGTGGTAATATTCGAGCCATCCGGGTTGATACCCAGTCGGATAAAGTTATTGGCAACCAAACTGCGTCCGCCGTTTAATATCATGCCCCGCATAGCTGCCGTAGCATTTGAGCTGCTCAACGACAGGCTGTGAATATTGTTCCCGGTAATTGTATTGAGATTGGCGGTCGGCATGGTCGCAAGTACCCCTGCGATTGAGGCCTGTACACTGGTATTGGCATTGCTGATAGAATGGATAGTATTGCCGGTCAGTACTTGTCCGGCATTCGGCTCGGCGGTACCGGAAACTGCAATACCATACGCAGATACGGCCGCTGCGCCGCTTTGCGTGGTGATATTCCGAACCGTATTTCCTTGTGCCGTAAATGATCCTGTAAAATTGGGCGAGGAGCCGGTGCCTTGCAGGTTCATCCCTGCAGCGGCAGCCCCGGTTCCGGTGCTGGTCGAACTCAGATTGGCAATCAGATTATTGTTGTAGGTTTGACCAACGGCGCCGGAGAATGAGTAAATCCCAATCAGCAGGCTATTGGCATTGCTGGTGACGCTATTCGCCGTGGTGGCGCTACCGATAATATTGTTATTGACCGTATAGTTGTGGCCGGCTACCGTCCCTTGGACGGAAATCGGGAAAAAGGCCGGGACAGTTGCTGGTGCGCCAGTAACAATCAGGGCCATACCGCCGATGGTATTGCCATTAATATTCATGATGCCTGGCGTGCCTGTACCTGCAAGAATAGCCTGAAGGCGTGCTGCAGAACCAGACAAAGAAAACACAATATTATCATTTGCTGTCTGGCTACCGATAATGTTGTTATTGCAATTAAACTGACCGGTAACCAGCGAAATCAGTGATTGCGCATTTGACGTACTCGTAGAAGTAACCGAAATATTTTGAAACGTATTGTTATTCAGGTTACTCGCAACAGCGCTGGACAACGTAGCCTGAAGTGCGCGGAAAATCGTGCCGCCAGTATAGGTCATTACACCGCCGCCGGCATTGGGCGCCGTACCGCCGATAAAGTTATTCGATACGTTGAGATTACTGTTTAACGAACTGGAAGATTGAAAAGCGCAAACGGTTCCTGTAGTGGAGCGCGTCGCAGTTTGATAAAAACTATTGCCGGTGATATTCCAATCGGAGTTGCCACTTGAAAGGAAAATACCGTTGTGCGAACTCGCAGCGCTAAAATAGTTAAAAATATTACAATTGGTAATAGCGTTGTTGTTGTTATACTGCGGCAGCGTGGTGGTAGTAGCCAACGAATACACACCGTTCACCGGATTGGTCGCACCGTCCCGGATATCGCAGTTGTCAATCACATTATTATCGTTTCCGCCCGCGAAGGTCGTCGTACTAAATAGGACAACACCACTTACAGTAGAGGTGTTGACGCCGCGCAGGATGGTATAATTGACGATATTATTCGAGCCGTCGTTAATGAAACGAAGCGCTTGGCCGCCAGTGGCCGTATTGGAGATCGTCAATTCTCTCGCTGTGCCCGCACCACCGGGGCGGCCGTCTATCCGCCACCAGTTACCGGTATTGATATCAATCGTAGGGCCGGCATTGCCGCCGGCAATAGACAATCCGGTCGCACCGGCAGCCGGACGGATGGTGACCGTATTCGTCGCGCTGGCGTTACAATAGGCATTTAATACGATGGGGAACGTTTCTCCACCGCTGGTGTAATCCGATTGCAACTGAAGGACGATCGGGCCGGAAGCGCCACGCGCAACCACATCGGCCACGGCAGCGGTTAGGGTAGTATAATTGCCGCCCGGGCCGACGTTAAAGGTACCCGTAAAAGGGCCGGCGCCGGCGCTGCTGGTCAGCGAGATATTATCAATCGCTGCGGGTGGCGGGGTACCGCCACCGCCGTCATTTTTCCACGTAAAAATCAGTCGCAGCGTCACCGGAGCGGAACAGTTGCCAACCAGGGAGGCCGGAAGCGTGATGTTGGCTGTCTGTACGCTGGTTACGTTCCAAAATTGTTGAACCGTTACGGCAGGCGCTGCGAGTCCACCCGTGCCAGGGGAAGTAGTGCCGGCTACAGGCGTGTAACTGGTCGGCGCCAAACTAACCATCAGTGCATCAAAACTACTGGCTTCGCCCAATCCCTGCCAGTTGAAAGACAATTGGATATTGGTCTCCCCCGCCGGGAAAGTCACATCCCGCCAAAAGTGAACTACGGAGGTGGCTGTATTTGTGTAGTTCCAAGAGGTACCGCCATCGTTGCTGACAAAAGCAACGCGATTGTTAAAACCGGCCGGAACCGTTCCAAGCACCCACTGGTTTGTCGGCCCTGTCGTGGCAACCGACCAACCATTGGCGGCGAACGTGGCGCCATTTTCAAATCCGCCATCCCCGGAAGGCGAAATTAAGGTTGTTTGTGCTGCCAAGTACCCGGAAACAAGTACCGTGCTGCCAACAAAAACGCAAACAAGCGAGAACGCTTTAGCGAGTATAGATTTTTTCATGAGAAAGGATGATTATATACGTCTGCAAAAGGACAATGGAATGCCCATGCAACCGCATGCAGACACTCCGCTATATTTTTATTAAAGAGATTACTGGCCCTGAAAGTTTACCGGCTCCGGTACGGCAATCAACGACTCTACCAAGGTGGGAACGAGATTGATGAGCGTACCTTCCGGCATCTGCTTGAGCAAAGGGTCCTCCAGGGACTCTGCGATCACTTTATCATACCCCGCGTACAAGGCCTCGTCCACCGGACTGCCAGCCTGAATGCCCAATTGGACATACCCGACCAAGCGCTTGTACCCTTCGAAGAGCGCGCGATCCGGCTCCGGGGTGTCCGGGTTTGCGATCGCAGCATCCATGCGAGCCGTTTCGGCCTGCACAAGTACGTCAATATCAGTAGAGGATTTCCAAACCTGACCAGTCAGATCGCCAATCAGATCGCGCGCGTTTGATTGCTGCGCTTGCAGCAAGGATGCGCTAAAAACAAATAAAACAAAGGCGATTACTAATTTAATCGCCCCACTTTTTGCAAAAAAAGTGGACTCCGTAGAAATTTTTTTCATGAGCACAACGGGTTGAAAATGAATTTTCCGACTTTAAGATTAAAACAAAAGCAAAGTTACAGCGAATGTTAAAAAACAAAATTAAAATTTACAAAAAAACGCATATTTTTTTTAGTTATTTTTACATAAGGCTTATCTGCTTATATTCGCCCCAAGACAATCACACCACCTGCTATGTACCTCCTCGGCCTCGACATCGGCTCCTCCTCCGTCAAAGCAGCGCTCGTACGCGCAGCTGATGGCGCGCAAATACAGATCGCGCAATCGCCGGAATCCGCCGAATTACCCATCCGCGCCCCAAAACCCGGCTGGGCAGAACAAGACCCCGAAATATGGTGGCAACACGCCTGCCTGGCAATTAAACAAGTCCTCGCGCGTACAAACATCCCGGCAAACCGCATCGCAGGCATCGGCATCGCCTACCAAATGCACGGACTGGTCGCCCTGGATGCCGCGCGCCAGCCCGTCCGGCCCGCTATTATATGGTGCGACAGCCGTGCCGTCGAAACTGGCGACGCGGCGTTCCAAGCCCTGGGCCCGGAACGCTGCCTCCCCAGCCTGCTCAACCCGCCCGGCAATTTCACCGCCGCCAAGCTGCGCTGGGTCATGGAAAACGAACCGGATACCTACGAACGAATTCACAAGATCATGCTGCCCGGCGATTATATCGCTTTTCGGCTGACCGGAGAAATAGCAACCACCGTCACCGGCCTCTCGGAGGGCATGCTGTGGGATTTTCAACAGCACGCACCCGCACATTT
>JBEIDF010000087.1:0-13685 GCA_040383605.1 Lewinellaceae bacterium | reverse complement strand
GTCTGGCCTAAAAAGTCCCATTTTCCGCCATACTTTGCGATTTTTTTTGACCATAGCGCTGCTATGGCCTGCAAAAAATCGCTTCGTCTGGCGAAAAATGGATCCTTTTTTGGCTCAGACGCGACCTGCTAACCAGTTACGTTAAATGAATACCGATATGGCTGTCGAAACCAAGAAATTTATCTACATCTCCGACCTTCATTACGAGCACCGCCTGTGGCGCAACGAACTGTCTTTTTATAAAGACGAACTCAGCATTTTGGAGGAGCGCTTAAAAGAAATTATCGCCAAAAACACCCAGTATGAGGTCACGGCCAATGTGGATTCTTATCAAAACCGATTCGATCTGCAACGCGACCACGTCAGCGATATCAAACACCGTATCAAAAAACACGAGCAGTTTTTGGCCGATTACGCCGAATCGCACCCGATCGCCGTGGATCATGTGCATTTCCAGGATCATACCGGCCTCCGGGAGGATATGAATCGCTTCCGCGAGTTGTATTATGAGTTGAAAACGGAATTCAATAAGTTTGCGGTGAAGTGGATGTAAGCGCAATTTGGCGGCGCCGATCAAGCGAATTTCGCGAATACGGCGTACCTTAGCGGGCAAAATTACCTGTCATGTCCGTATTTCTCGCAGAATTGATCGGCGTCGCCCTTGTTATCCTCTTAGGCAACGGTGTGGTGGCCGGCGTAGTCCTTCGCGGCACTAAAAATGAAAACAGCGGCTGGCTGGTCATCACCATCGGGTGGGGGCTGGCTGTCACCTTCGGCGTATTCGCCGTCGGCAATATCAGTGGCGCGCACCTCAACCCGGCCGTCACCATTGCATTTGCCGCGGCGGGAAAATTTGACTGGGCGCTCGTGCCGGCCTACATCGCCGGACAAATGCTGGGCGCTATCCTCGGCGCCACGCTGGTTTATCTTCACTATTTGCCCCACTGGGCGCGCACGGAAGATCCGGCCGCCAAACTCGGCGCATTCTGCAATGCCCCCGCCATCCGACATATCCCCAGTAATTTTATCAGCGAATTTATCGGTACGTTCGTACTGCTGTTCGGCCTGACCGTCATCGGCCCGCAACAATTCGCCGCCGGACTCAACCCGCTCGTGGTCGGCCTGCTCGTGCTGTCTATCGGTAACTCGCTCGGCGGTCCCACCGGCTACGCTATCAATCCCGCCCGCGACCTCGGCCCGCGCATCGCGCACGCACTGCTCCCTATCCCCGGCAAAGGGGGATCGGACTGGGGCTATGCGTGGATTCCGGTCGTCGCGCCGATTTTGGGCGGGATACTGGGGTGTTGGGCAGGAGGGATGATTGGGGAATGAGGATTGGGGAATGAGGATTGGGGAATGAGGATTGGGGAATGGGGATTGGGGATTGGGGATTGGGAAATAACCTGCCATCGAATCAATCCGCAATCCGAAATCTGAAATCCCCAATCTGAAATCTCCAATTTGAAATCCGCAATTTTTTGGGTTTTTTACGTTTAAATGCCATGAAGAAGATTTTGAATAAAAGAACGCCATTTTTCCTTTTCACGCTTGCCTGTTGGCTCGGCGGCATGCCGGGTTTTGCCCAAAAGTCCGACTGGAAGGCGGTGCGCTGCGGAGGCGTGGATCGAATCCGGCCGGTGTATAATATACAGATCAGCCCGGACAACAGCAAGATGGTCGCAAATGACCGGGGCGTGTATCAATTGCAGGCCTGCGACCTGAGCGAGCCGCTCACGATGGAGCCGGGCGAACGCACGGTGCTGCAATATTTCGGCGGCAATACGGGCGCGCGCTGGACGGAAGCGGGCATGCAGGCGCTCGTCAAAGAGCCGATCACTATCACGACGGCCTGGTATGACGCCGCCGGCGATGATCTGCTGCTGGGCACCGAGGCGCACGGATTGTATTGGTTCAAAACCAGACCGCAGCTGCGATTGTCGGAGCGGCTTACGACCGCAAATTCTAAACTGAAATCCGACCGCATTACACATATATTTAAAGACGGCGCAGGCCGGTACTGGATCGGCTCCGACCAGGGACTGCTAATCGGCGCGCCCGGCAAATGGCGGGTTGATCTGATCGGTTACGGCGTGCAACGCACGCGGGCCCTGGACAAGGATATCTATGTGCTGGCAGACGGCGAACTGTGGCTGGTGGAAGGCGGCGATAAGTGGCGCGCCATTCCAATCGAAGAAGGGGCGGTGGAAAAAGAGCCGCGCGACTTCGATTTCGACAGCAACGGCACGCTCTGGCTCTTGTCTTCCATTATTGCAAAATACGACCTGCTCACCGACGACTACACGGTGTTCGACGGCGTGCAGGACTATACCAGCGAGTTCGGAACCTGCATCGCCGCCGATAAAAACGGGCATATCTGGGTGGGTACCCGCGATAAAGGCCTGTTCCACCTCGGCCCCACGGAAAGTATCGCCATCAGCTGCACCAAAGAACAAGCGCCCGCCTGCACCGGCCCCGGAAACGACGGCGTCCTGCTGGTGAAAATTAGCGGCGGCACGCCTCCCTTTACGTATGAATGGTCCAACGCCAATCTGCAAGGCGAAAACCCGCGCAATGTCGCCGCCGGAAATTACAGCGTGACGGTCACGGATAGCAAAGGGCTCTCCAATAGCGCAAAAATCACCCTGGACGATCCCCGCATCACAGCGTCCGCCCGCCAAACCCGACCGGAAAGCGCCGCCGGAAAAGCAGACGGCAAGGCGGAAGTGGAAGTAAACGGCGGCTCAGGCGGAAGCGCGTTCCGCTGGGATAACGGCGAAACAAGCGCGCAGGCAGTCAAACTCAAAGAGGGTACGCACACGGTTACGGTAACCGATAAAGGCGGCTGCACCGCCGTAGCGACCGTGAAAATAACGCAGACGCTGCCGGAACTGAATGCGTCCATCGCAGAAAAAACGCCGGTCCGCTGCGCAGGCCGCCCGGAAGCGCTGCTCGTGGCGGAAGCAACGGGCGGCAAAGAACCCTACGCCTATGCCTGGAGCAACCCGACGCTGCAAGGCGCGCAACCGGAAACTCCGATGCCCGCCGGAACCTACTCCGTGACGGTCTCCGATGCCGCCGGATCCAAAGCGACCGCCTCGCTGACGGTGCGCCAACCCGCACCATTGTCGGCGGTAGCCCTCCCCAAAGCCCCCGCAAGCACCGGCGCTGCCGATGGCAAGGCCAACGTGTCTGCGCAAGGCGGCACGCCGCCGCTCAACTTCCGCTGGGATAACGGAGAAACCACCGAACTCGCCGCCAAACTCCCGGCCGGCAAACATACTGTCACCGTCACCGACGGCTATGGCTGCACGGCCACCGCAGAAACCAATATCACAGAAGATATCCTGCCGCTGGAAGTGCGCATCAACACCCTGCAAGCAATCCGGTGCAACGGCGCAAAAGAAGCCGCCCTGGAAGCGCTGGTCAGCGGTGGTAAACCGCCCTACACCTACACCTGGAATGACCCGGCCGCCGCCGGCGAAAAAACCGCCGGACTCGGCGCCGGTATCTACCAAATTACCGTCACGGACGCAGTCAATAACCAAAAATCCGCTTCCGCCACGCTCCGCGAACCAGCAGCCCTCGCCGTCACCGCCACCGCAAAAAATCCGGCGAGCACAGGCCGCAGCGACGGGCAGGCCAACGCAAAAGTAAAAGGGGGTACCGAACCCTACGCCTTCGCCTGGGATAACGGGGAAACCGCCGCCGCCGCCGTGCAATTGGCGCCCGGCGCCCGCCAACTGACCGTTACCGACGCCAACGGCTGCACCGCAACCGCCGTCGTGGAGATCACCGAAAATATCCTGCCCCTCAAACTTAGCCTCGAAACCGCAGGCGTCATCTCCTGTGCCGGCCAAACCGCTGCGCTGAAACTCAGCGTCAGCGGCGGCAAACCGCCGTTCACCTACGCCTGGAACAATCCCGCGCTCCAGGGCGAATCGCCCGAAAATGTGCCGGCCGGCAGTTATACCGTCACGGTAACCGACGCCGCCGGCACGCCCGCCACCGCCACCGCCACCCTGAAGGCGCCCGCTCCGCTCACAGTCGTCCTGAGCGTGCGGTCAAACGCCTCCACCAACCAGTCGGACGGACAAGCGAGCGCCAAAGTAACCGGCGGAACCGCCCCCTATACTTATCGCTGGGATCATGGAGAAACCGAGGCGACGGCCGTGAAACTGGCCCCGGGCGCGCGCCGACTGGTCGCCACCGACGCCAACGGCTGTACCGCCGAAGCTTCCGTAGAGATTACCGAAACCATCCTGCCCCTGTCCGTCAAACTCGACAAACTGTCGGATAACCGCTGCGCCGGCCAAATCGAAGGCGCGCTGCAAGCGGAAATCAGCGGCGGAAAACCGCCGTTCCAAATCGCCTGGAATAGTCCGAGCCTGAACGGTGAAAAACTGGAGCGCCTGCCCGGCGGAAATTATGCCGTCACCGTTACCGATCAGCTGGGCGCCACCGCCACCGCCACGGCCAACCTCGCCAACCCGGATTCGCTCCTCGTAAACATCGCCCGCCGCGTGGGTACCTCCACCGAACGCACCAAAGACGGCAAAGCAACCGCAGAAATCAAAGGCGGTAAACCGGCTTATACCATCGCCTGGGACAACGGTGAAACGACTGCAACCGCCAAAACCCTCATCATGGGCACGCACAGCCTCACCGTCACCGACGCCAACGGCTGCCAAAATACCCAGTCCTTTGAAATCGGCAGACGCATCATGCCCGACCTGACGCCGGGTATGATCAGCACCGGACAAACCCTGCGCATGGAACGCCTGCTCTTCGAAGCGGACAGCGCGCGCCTGACGCCGGAGTGCCTGCCCGTACTCGATGAAGTATACGACTTCCTCGCTGAAAACGGCGGCATCGTAATCGAAATCGGCGGACACACCAACAGCACGCCGCCGGATGAATTCTGCGACCGACTCTCCACCGCCCGCGCAAAAGCCGTGGCAGACTATCTCGCCGGGAAAGGTATAGACCCCAAACGCGTGGTGTTTAAAGGATATGGCAAACGCGTGCCCATCGCCAGCAATTCCACACCGGATGGCCGACGAAAAAATCAGCGGGTGGAAATAAAGATTCTGAAAATACAGTAATATCCTGTTTAACATCTGCTCGCTGAGTCAAAAATAGATTATTCTTCGCCAGTTTTGACTTCGACATAAAATCCTCTACAGGGGCTAACCTTCCCGCGAAATGCAATACATCGCCGCCATTGATCAAGGCACCACCAGCACCCGCTGTATCCTGTTCGACCACGCCGGACAGATCGTGTCGGTCGGCCAAAAAGAACACGAACAAATTTATCCAAAACCCGGATGGGTAGAACACAACCCGGATGAAATCTGGAAAAATACGCTGGAGGTAATCGCCCGCGCCCGCATCGAAAAACAAATTCCCCTCGAGGCCATCGCCGCCGTCGGCATCACCAACCAGCGGGAAACCACCGTGGTGTGGAACCGCCACACCGGCCACGCATACCACAACGCCTTGGTCTGGCAGGATACCCGTACGGACGCGCTGGTCCGACAGATTGAAAGCAGCATCGGCGCCGCCTGGTTCCGGGAACGCACCGGCCTGCCGCCGGCTACTTATTTCAGCGGACTCAAACTGCGCTGGCTGCTCGACGAAATCCCCGGACTCCGCGCCGATGCCGAACGCGGCGATGCGCTGTTCGGTAATATAGATACGTACCTGATCTGGCGCCTGACCGGCGGTACGCAGGGCGGCCTGCACCTGACGGACGTGACGAACGCCTCCCGAACGCAGCTGATGAATCTCCATACGCTGGCCTGGGATCCGGATATCCTCGCCGCCCTGGATATCCCCGCCGTCATGCTGCCCCGCATCGCGCCGAGTAGCATGGTATATGGCGAAATTCGGGCGGAACCCCTGCGCGGCATCCCGCTGGCGGGCGATTTGGGCGACCAGCAGGCGGCGCTGGTGGGCCAAACCTGCTTCAACCCCGGGGAAGCCAAAAACACCTACGGAACCGGGTGCTTCATGCTCCTCAATACCGGCACGGACATCGTGCCGTCTCAGTACGGACTGCTCACCACCCTCGCCTATCAATTCGAGGGTCAACCCGCGTGTTACGCGCTCGAAGGCTCGGTGGCCATCACCGGCGCATTGGTGCAGTGGCTGCGCGACAACCTCGGCATCATCCAGCACAGTAGCGACGTGGAAAAACTGGCCGCCTCCGTACCGGACAACGGCGGCGCGTATTTTGTCCCCGCATTTTCCGGACTTTATGCGCCTTACTGGCAGGCCGACGCCCGCGGGCTCATCGCCGGACTGACGCGTTTCATTCACAAAGGCCATCTTGCCCGGGCCGTCTTAGAAGCCACCGCCTTCCAAACCCGGGAAGTCCTGGACGCCATGGAAAAAGACGCCGGCATCCAACTCCGCTCGCTCCGCGTGGACGGCGGCATGGTGCTCAATGAACTCCTCATGCAGTTCCAGTCGGATATCCTAAACGCCCCCGTGATCCGGCCCAAAATGATCGAGACGACCGCCCTCGGCGCCGCGTATGCCGCCGGACTGGCCGTCGGTTATTGGTCTAATCTCGACGACCTCAGACAAAACTGGGGCGTGGATAAAACCTGGCAGCCTAATATGCCCGACGAACAACGCCAACGCCTGTACCATTTCTGGAAAAAAGCCGTTCAACGATCTATGAACTGGGCCGAATAGTCTAAAACTTATTGCTATGAACAACTGGACAAAAAACGAATTCCTCGCATTCCTCCTGCTGTACGCCTGCGAAGCCAATGGTTCCGCCGATCGGGATGCCTGTAGCTGGATTCAACACCACGTAGGTGAAGCCGCCTTCGAGGAAGCCTTCGCCGCATTCCAATCGAATGCCGATGCGGAAATCATCCAGGTTATTATCGATCTGAAGGAGCGCTTTTTCCCCGGCGAAGATGGCAAAACGGAAATTCACCGGCATTTGCTGGATTTATTCCGCGCCGACGGACAATTCACAGCCATGGAACAACACGTGGTGCATGAATTGGAAAAATTGTTTTGATCGCCGGATTTCAAAAAAACGGCCCGACACATCTGTCGAGCCGCAATAACAACCTGAAATCTCAGAAAAAACGTATTCTTTAGAGAGCGTGTCTAAATTTATATTCTCTGCTAATATGAAAAGGATTTTTTAGCCAGACAAGGCGCTTTTTGCAGGCGTAACGGAACTAATTACGGCGAAAAAAAGGAACGAAGTATGGCTGAAAAAGACTTTCATATTAGCGAGAAATATAATTTTAGACATACTCTTATGGGCGCCGCCGTGCGAACCGGCATCGGGCGCCGATCCGTGTCCGGAACCCAACAGCGCACAGGATGGGCATCGCACCGCCTGCATGGTTGCATGCATTGCGTTAAAACTGCACCCGCACGCCGCCATTCAGTCCAGTAGCCAACCTGCCAACGGTCACCCCGGGGTCTCTTTGCCGCGGCGTGAGGCCGCAGAGGAGGGTCGGCTCTAATTGGAGCAGGATGCGCGGGCACAGGCTGAACTCGAGCCCCGCAGCGGCCAAGCCGCTGATCGACAACGGCTTAAGCCCGGCGTTTGTGGCCGTTGGCGGCGCGCCCGGCTCGATTTTAAAACGCGGATTCAGGCTGGAGGCGCCGGTGAAGGTCTGCCGGCTTTGGAGTAAAAAATCGGTCAAAAAACCGGCTTTCACCACCATTTTTAGCCGACTCCGTCCCAGACTGTATTTTGCGAGCAGCGGCACGCTCAGGTAGCGGGCGGTTTTTTGCCGGGTAAACGCAAATTCCACCTCCTCCTGATCCGAAATTGGAATGCTGCTGCCCACTTCTGACACCCGGACGTCCACCTGCATGGCGCCGACAGCGGTATTAACCTGGTAAATAAAATTGTGGTTAGGATCGAATGGGCCGCCCGGGCCATGTGCATGGCGGTCGCCAAATCGCAATCGCGCCTGGTGCGAGGCGGTATAGTCCGTTTGCTGGAATAAAAGACCGGTATGCAAACTGAATCGCCGGCTCAGCCTCCGCTCCAATCCGAGGCCGGCAAGCAGCACCTGTCCGTTGTCGGTATGTTCTTCCTGAAACATCCGTGGACTGCCCGGGCCGAGGGGCGGAAGTTGCGTAGGCACGACCTTCGACTGCTCGCTGAAGTAAGCGCATTGCGCCAGTACCGACCATTTGCCGGCTTTTCTGCCTGTAAACAGGGGCTGGGCGACCGGCAGCGAGATTGCCGGCGTGCCGGCGCGTAAAAACGAAAGCAACCCGGGGATGCGAGGCGCGACCCTTTCGGCAGGCCGTGCCGGCCTCGCTGTTTCCGACCCCGGGCCAGCCGTTTCCGCAGCCGCCTGCCACGCGTCTTGCGCAGCGGCAGGTACTTGCAGGAGCGGCGGCCCGGGGGTGATCCGGAACGGATCAGCTTGTGCGGCCCGCGAGGGATTGGCGGGCGGGCACGCACCGGTTGCAGCGTCAGAAAGAAAATAGGTGTGATCATGGATGCCGGAGGCTCCATTCGGCTCGACTGCCGCGGGCGCCCGTTCGGGCGCCCCGGCAACAGCCTGCCGATTTATTTGCCGCTGTAAAGCGTCTACTTGTCGTTGGTAATACGCGCGTTGCGACAGCAAACCCGCCAGCAGCGCAATGGACACGATGGCCAAGCCGCCGGTAATCCAGCGCAGCCAGAACCCGGCGCGTCTCGGTGTTTTTGCCGGAGTAAGCCCCGCCGCAACCCCATCCCAAAGATCATCGGGTGGGTTTTCCGAGTAGGCCGACAGATTTCGCTGGAGGAAATCGTCCAATTCGTCTTTGTCAAAGTCTTTTTTCATGCGCGATAGAATAAGATTAGCGCGTAAGATTTTTCTCCAACAGCGCGCGGAGGTAGGCTTTCGCCCGATTTAATTGGGATTTGGACGTGCCGATGGAAATGCCGAGCTCGTCTGCTATTTGCTGGTGTGCGTAATTTTCCAAAACATAAAGATTCAGTACTGTGCGGAATCCGAGCGGCATTTGCTGCAGGAGCTGCAACACAGCCTTCGGCGTTTCTTCCGATTCAAACACGGAAGGGTGGTCTTCCATTTCCAAAAATTGATCCTGACGCAACTGATCTTCTTCCAGCAGCCGGCGTTTTTGTTGTTTGATATAATGCAGGGCAGTATGCACAATCACCCGCCGAATCCAACCCTCCAGACTGCCCGCGCCCCGGTACTGATGCAAATCGCGAAAAACCCGGATAAACCCCTCCTGCAACCAATCCTCCGCATCCTGCCGGTTGTTGGCATAACGCAGACAGACCCCGAACATCTTACCTTTAAAATGATCGTACAAGCGCCGCTGGGCGTCGCGCCGGCCTTCCGCGCTCAGGCGCGCCAAGAGGAGGAGATCGGATTCCGTCATGAAAATCAATTGTAAGGTAGGGAATCCGGCTTCGCAAAAGGTTGCATGCGGGGAATTATTTTTTATTCCCCAGCCGCTGGCAGGAAAATAAAATCCTGCCAGCCATGCAACCGGGCAGGGAAAAGACAGTCAAATCGTTTTTCGTCTTATTTTATCGCGCGTTGGTTGAATATTTTTTGCCGGCACACTTTTTAGCGACACCTTTGCTCAAATTTTTTTTTATGAAAATAAATATAAGAATCCTGCCGGCAATCGCCCTGCTCCTCGGACATCTCGCACTCCACGCCCAACCCAGCGGCAGCGGCTGGGGCGGCGACCCCAAACAACGCGCGGATATGCAGACCCAACTGATGACCGACAGCCTGTCGCTCTCCGATGCGCAATCAGCAAAAGTCGGCGAAATCAACCTTAAATACGCCCAAAAAATGCAGGACGCCCGCGCCGGCGTCGCAGAGGGCGACTGGGAAAGTATGCGCGCAACCATGCAAACGCTGCGTACTGAGCAAGACAAGGAACTCCAAACAGTTATGACCCAGGATCAGTGGCAAAGCTGGACGCAAATACGGGAAAACCTGCGCGCCCAGCGCGGCGGCCCCGGCGGTCGGCAGCCCGGCGCGCCGCCGGGAAAAGAAAAGCCTGAAGGCAGCGATAAATCCAAAGGAAAATCCAAATCGGCCGGTAATTAATCCTCGTAACTGGTTAGCAGGTCGCGTCTGAGCCAAAAAATAGGACTTTTTAGGCCAGACAACGATCCTGCTAACCAGTTACTAATCTTCTACTCATGCAACGTGCACTCCTCTTCTGCTTGCTCCTCGGCGCCCAGCAACTGCTCGCCCAAACTTTCACCATCCGCGGCCAGATCACCGACGCCAACAACGCACCCCTGGCCGGCGCATCCGTTGGCCTGCAACACCCTTGGGGCGAAACCTTCAAAACGGCGGTCTCCGCAGACGATGGCCGCTTCGCCATCTCCGACGTCGGAAAAGGCGGCTACAAACTGCAAATCAGCCTGCTCGGCTATGAAAACGCCGCGCGGGAAGTAACCATCAAAGACCGGGACGCCGACCTGGGCGCCGTGACGCTCCAAGCAAGCAGCGTCCTGCTCCAGGAAATCAGCGTGGAAAGTACCGTGCCAATCGCCCAGCAAAAGGGCGATACCACGGAATTCAACGCCAATGCCGTGAAGGTGCTCCGGGACGCTACGTCGGAAGACCTGGTGTCCAAACTGCCCGGCGTCACCACAGAAAACGGCGCCATCAAAGCCCAGGGCGAAAATGTCACGCAGGTATTGGTGGACGGCAAGCCCTTCTTCGGCAATGACCCCACCGCCGCCCTGCGCAACCTGCCGGCAGAGGTGATTGATAAGGTGCAGATTTTTGACCAGCAAAGCGACCAGGCGCAATTCACCGGTTTTCAAGACGGCAATACGACCAAAACGATCAATATCGTCACTAAAAAGGGCATGAACAACGGGCAGTTCGGCAAAGTCTATTCCGGCTACGGGTACCAAGACAAATACCAACTCGGCGGCAATATCAATGTGTTCGACGGCGACCGCCGGATCTCGTTTATCGGCATGAGCAATAATATTAATGTCCAGAATTTCTCCGTAGATGATATTCTCGGCGTCATGGGCGTGCCAGGCGGCAACTTCCGCAACGCCATGATGATGATGGGCGGCCGCATGATGGGCGGCGGCGGCGGCGGCCGCGGCGGAGGTGGCGGCGGCGGATCCATGGATTTCCTGGTGCGCCCCCAGGGCGGTATCGCAACCACGCACGCCCTGGGAATCAATTATTCGGATAAATGGGGCAAAAAAGTGGACGTCAATGCCGGCTACTTTTTTAATAAAACACTGAACAACGCCGAATCCGCGATCTTCCGACAATTTACCGCAGACCCGGAAGCTGCCCAGGTGTACGACGAAACCAGCCTGACCCGCGGCGATAATACCAATCATCGCTTCAACGCCCGCATCAATATCGAACTGGATAGCTTCAACTCGCTCCTGATCCGGCCCCGCCTGACCGCCCAAATAAACGACGGCAACTCCGCCACGCTCGGACAAACGCGCCGGAATGCCGGCGTGCTCAGCGAAACAGATAACCGCTATCGCAGCGAACTGACGGGCGTCAATTTCAGCAACTCGCTCCTGTGGCGACACAAATTCCAACGAAAAGGCCGCACCTTCTCCACCGATCTCAATACCGGATACAGCCCTAAAAACGGCAGCAACCTCCTGCAGTCGCAAAACGCTTTCTTCCTCGGCCCGATCCTACGGCTCGACAGCCTGGATCAGCAAGCCTCGCTCGACGTCAACAACTGGAACGCCTCCGCCAATCTGGAATACACCGAACCCATCACCGATAAAAGCCAATTGCTGCTCAACTACCGCGCCAGCTACCAACAGGAAGCCTCCGACCGCTATACGTACGATTTTTTCGAGCCGGAGGACGCCTATTCCCTGCTCAATACGCCGCTCTCCAATGTCTTCTCCAACGACTACATCACCCAGCAGGCCGGCGCGGGCTATAACTACAGCAAAGACCGCACGTTTAACTTCAACGTCCGCCTCAACGCACAGTGGGCCACGCTCAACAACGACCGGAGCTTCCCGACAGCCGCCAATTTCGGCCAGGATTTCTTTAACCTGCTGCCTTCCGCTTCGCTTCGGTTCGACGTGGATAAATCGCACAACGTCCGCGTGAACTACCGCACCAATACCCAACTGCCCGCCGTGGAGCAGCTGCAGGACGTTATCAATAACGCCAATCCGCTGCAACTAACGCTCGGGAACCCCAACCTGCGCCAATCCGTGCAGCACAATTTCTTCATGCGCTATCAAGGCTCCAACACGACGAAAGGATCTACGTTCTTTGCGCTGATCGGCGGAAACCTGACCAGCGACTACATCGCCAACAGCACGTACCTGGCCGGCAGCGATTTCCCGATTTTTGGGGAATATGCCGTGCAACGCGGCGCCCAAATCAGCCGGCCAGTCAACCTCGATGGGGCGTATTCCGTGCGCTCATTTGTGTCGTACGGCCGCCCGATCAAAGGACTAAAAATGAACGCCAACCTCGATGGCGCCTATAATTTTTCCCAAAATCCAGGGCTGCTCAATGAGGCAAAAAACCTTGCTGCGACCCACAGCTTCGGCGCCGGCGTCACGCTCAGCTCCAATATCAGCGATCGAATTGATTTTACTGTATCCACCCGACCTACCTGGAACCAGGTGCGCAACTCGCTGCAAACCAATGCCAATAACGATTACCTCACGCTCAACTCCCGCGCCCGGCTCAACTGGATCGTCCTCGAAGGTTTCGTGCTGCGTACCGACGTGAGCCATCAGTTGTTCTCCGGCCTGTCCGGCGATTTTAACCAAAACTACTGGCTCTGGAACCTGGCAATCGGCAAAAAATTGTTCAAAAATGAGCGCGGCGAAATCGCGCTGGCACTGAACGACGTACTCAACCAAAACCGGAATATCCAACGAACCGTCACGGAAACCTATATCGAGGACCAACAGACCAACGCGCTGCGACAATTCGTCATGCTGTCTTTTACGTATGATCTGCGCCATTTCAATACGGGGAAGGCGCGCAGCGGCAGATCTAATATGCCGTTCTGGCCGGGGATGTAGTTCCCGCAGAATTCGCAGAAGGCGCGGAGAAGGCGCGGAGTTTTTTTTGTAAACCGAGGACATTTCACTTGCTTTGCAAAAAAAAATTGCGTTTTGTCCGCGCCCTCTGCGAATTCTGCGGGAAATCCAGCGGGAGGGGATTCCCGCAGAATTCGCAGAAGGCGCGGAGAAGGCGCGGAGTTTTTTTTGTAAACCGAGGACATTTCACTTGCTTTGCAAAAAAAATTTGCGTTTTGTCCGCGCCCTCTGCGAATTCTGCCGGAAACCCCCTCGCAGCGTATTTATTCACCGAAAATTTTTTTGCCGTGCTTCGACTTCTTCTCGCTTCTTTCCTCCTTTTTTTCCAACTCCTCCTCGCCGCCCAGGGCATCGAATGGGCCCCGGCCGGACACAGTTACTACGCCATCGAAAATGAGGCTATCGTGCAGTACGATTTACCGGAACTGACGGCCAAAACAATCGCCGGAAGCGCGCAACTGCGGCCGGCAGGAACCGCGAAGCCGCTGGCCGTCGAGTCGTTCCAGTTCTCGGCAGATAACCGCAAATTGTTGCTCTACACCAATTCCGAACGGGTCTGGCGTTACAATACGCGGGGCGATTACTGGGTATTGGACCTCGTCTCCGGCAGCCTGACGCAACTGGGCAAGGGGCT
>JBEIDF010000086.1:0-13732 GCA_040383605.1 Lewinellaceae bacterium | reverse complement strand
TGTCTGGCCTAAAAAATCCCATTTTCCGCCATACTTCGCGATTTTTTTTGACCATAGCGCTGCTATGGCCTGCAAAAAATCGCTTCGTCTGGCGAAAAATGGATCCTTTTTTGGCTCAGACGCGACCTGCTAACCAGTTACCTACTTTTTATACATATCCAGGTTCGCCAGGCCCAGTCGCTGGAAAAAATGGCCCAAAGACACCCGGAGTACCCCGAGTCCGTACTGCATACTGCGCCGGAAGTTAATACTCGACGCCTCCTCGAAGTATTTGGTGGGGCAGGTGACCTCCCCGATATCGAAGCCGGCGTAGATGATTTGGGAGAGCATTTCGTTGTCGAAGACAAAATCGTCCGAATTGGCGTTGAAATTAATCCCTTCGAGGACTTTCCGGCTAAAAGCGCGGTATCCCGTGTGGTATTCAGACAATTTGTACCGCACCAAGAGATTCTGGGTGAGGGTCAGGAAGCGGTTGGCGATATATTTATACATCGGCATACCGCCGCGCAGCGCGCCCATGCCGAGGATGCGCGAGCCCAGCACGACCGGATACAGTTCCTCGCCGATGATATTCACCATCGAGGGGATCAGTTTGGGTGTGTACTGGTAATCGGGGTGTAACATGATGACGATATCAGCGCCGATTTCCAGCGCCTTGTTGTACAGCGTTTTTTGATTACCGCCATAGCCCTTGTTTTTTTCATGCACCAGCACGTGGCGGATGCCGAGCGAGCGGGCCAGTTCGGCGGTATGGTCGCGGCTGTGATCGTCGCAAAGAATCACCTCATCCACCAGATCGAACGGGATTTCGCGGTAGGTTTTTTCCAGCGTTTTGGCGGCGTTATACGCCGGCAGTACGACGACGACCTTTTTGTTCTTGTACATGGACTATTCCTCGGTTTTATCCGCCGGCGCGGCGGTTGTTTCCGTTTCAGCGGCAGCGGTTTCGGATTTCACCTCGTCGAAGATGCCTTTCTCGAGCATGAACCGAAACCACTTCACGCATTTTTTAATATCGTTGATATGGACGCGGTAGGGATCGTGTTCGGGCAAGAGCGCGGTAAAATAGTCGCGCAGTTCGGTGCTGTTGGCGTCCGGCTGCGGCACGGGCGTGGCATCTTGCGTATCCAGCATTTTCTGAAACACGGCAGCCAGGGCGATCGTGCCCTCCTCGGTATCCACATAGATGCCGATGGTAGCCAGCGGGGTGATTTGATTTTGGCGGACGGCGACGAAGCGGGTGCGGCCCTCCTGGCGGTCTTCGATAACAAGGCCATTGCCGCGAGTGGACACCAGTTTGTGCACGCCCGGCACGCCGGAGATAACCAGGTATTTTTCCAGGTTCATAGTAAAATTTAAAAACGGTTTAAGAGCGTGTCTAAAACCGCGGTGAAGAATTACGCTGCTTTTATACAGTTAGGATTTCCTTTTCTTTTTGTCCCAGGATTTCGTCCACTTTTGCGACGAATGCGTTGACCATATCCTGGAGTTCGGCTTCCTTGCGTTTGCCCAAGTCTTCCGGAATGCCGTCTTTCACGGCTTTTTTAAGATGGTCAAGCCCTTTGTGGCGCGCGGTGCGGACGCCCACTTTACTTTCTTCACCGGCCTGCTTGGCTTTTTTAACCAATTCTTTGCGGCGTTCTTCGGTGAGTGCGGGCACCATGAGGCGGATCAGTTCGCCGTCGTTGGAGGGCGTCATGCCGAGGTTGGCGTTGATCAGGGCGCGTTCGATGGGCCCTACCATCGTGCGTTCCCAGGGTTGCACGACGAGGGTGCGGGCGTCCGTTACGTTGACGTTGGCCACTTGCGACAAGGGGGTGGGATGGCCATAGTATTCCACGACGATATCCTCGAGCATCGTGGTGGAGGCTTTGCCGGTGCGCAGCTTCGCAAGTTCGTGGTGCAAGTGCTCGATGGCTTTCTCCATTGAAGCCTTCGCGTCAGCCATGATTCTGTTTAAATCTTCCATAGCGAAAAATTGTGGTAATGATCAGGTGGATTGGGGCGCAAATTTCACAAGATTTATCCGTACCATGAAAAAGACAGCCCAAAATGTGGAATTTTTACAAAACATATCTTGAAAAATGCGAGAACGCGCGTTGAATTGAGAATTGTCCGTACCTTTTCGCGACAAATAAGATATGCCAGAACTGACGGACATAAAACGCAAGATGTCGCGCATTGAAAAACTGGAACGCGAGGTTAATCTCAAGCAGCTGCAAATCAACAGCCTGCTGGCGATCACACAGGCGATCAACGAGAATGTATCGTCTGAGGGCCTCTTCAGCATGTACAACTCCTTTTTGCGCTGGGAAATCGGCATTCAAAAAATGGCGCTGTACTTCAAAGAGTCCGGCCACTGGGAATGCAAAACTTCGCTCGGCATTGAGGATTCGCTGCTGGCGCAGGACGTCAGCGCGGAGTTCAGCCGCTATCGCTCCAAGCAGGGCGTGCAAAATTCGACGCATCCGCTCATCCGCGAGTTTGATCTGGTCGTGCCGGTGCTGCACAAAGATAACGCGATTGCGTATGCTTTTATTGGCGGATTTCAGGACGACGACGACGTGTACAACAAGGTACAGTTTGTTACTACGATCACCAATGTAATCGCCGTGGCGATCGAAAACAAACGCCTGTTTAAGCAGCAGCTCCGCCAGGAGGTGCTGAACCGCGAGGTGGAACTGGCGGCGGAAATCCAGCGCACGCTGGTGCCCGCGCAGCTGCCCTCCGGAAAAAACTACGCGCTGTCCAGCATCTACCAACCGCACTTTGCCGTCGGGGGCGATTATTTCGACGTGGTGGAATTTGCCGATGGCAGCATTGTGTTTTGTATTGCCGACATTACCGGCAAAGGGGTGGCGGCCGCTTTGCTGATGGCGAATTTCCAGGCGATCCTGCACACGCTCGTGATGCGCTGCCAAACGCTGGAGGAAATGGTGCAGGAAATGAACGCCGCCGTATTTAAAATTACGCAAGGGGATCGGTTTATCACCCTGTTTTTGGCAAAATACGATCCCCAAACCCGCACGCTGAACTATATCAACGCCGGCCACTCGCCCCCGGTGCTGGTCATGGGAGACGAAGTGAGCCGCCTGAAAAACGGCTGCACGGTACTCGGCTGGCTCCCGGAATTACCGTTTCTGGAAACCGGCGGTATTTGTCTGCGCGGCGAGGCGCTGGTTTTTTCTTTCACAGACGGCCTCACGGATGTGCAAAATGCCGCCGGTGAACCCTTTGGAGAAGATAATCTGGTGCGCTTCATGCAGGCCAACGCCAGCCTGGGCGCCGAGGAACTCAATAAACAACTGCTCTACCATATTGAAATTTACCGGGAAAGTGAACCCTTTCCGGATGATATTACGGTACTGACCTGCAAATTTTTCTGATCCGTTTTCTGATGAAAAATGACCCTTTTCTCCTCGTTGTCAACGAGGAACACGAATTTAACCTGGAACCGGAGGCCGCGAAGGCGCTGGATATGATTCCCGACGGCCCGGGCCGATACCACCTGCTGCACGAAGGGCAGGCGTACGCGATTGAGGTACTGGAAGCGGATTTTGAGCGCAGCACCTATACGTTGCTGCTGAATGGCCGCAAGCAGGTGGTTCGGGTGGCGGATTTTTACGACCGCCTGGTACAGGCCCTGGGCCTACAGGCGGGCGGCGGCCAGAAAATCAACTCGGTGAAAGCGCCGATGCCCGGTTTGGTGCTGGAAGTGAGCGTGGCGCCGGGACAGGCCGTCCAAAAAGGCGATACCCTGCTCATTCTCGAAGCGATGAAGATGGAAAACGTCATCAAGGCAGCCGGCGAGGGGGTCGTCAAGGCTATTCCGGCGACCAAGGGGCTGGCCGTGGACAAGGGCCAGGTGCTGATCGAGTTTGAGTAGCCCGTTTACCGCAGGTTTTCCAACAGCTTGATGCGCAGATCATACAGGTGCTGCGCCATTTTTCCGTAGAGTTGGCGGTACAGTTCCAGTGCGCGCAGGCGGTGTGTTTCAGCCTGCTCCGGCTCGGACATTTGCCAGAGTTCGAATTGCACCGACGCCTCTTCCCGCGGGCCGCGGGCCATGGCGAGTATTTGGGCGAGGTGTCGGCGGGCTTCCGTCCGGTTTCCTTCGGCAAAAATTACCTGTGCGCGGAGGATATTCGCGGTGAACGTGAGGTCGGCGTTACCGAGGGCCAGGGCGATATCCCGGCCTTCCTCCAGCAGGAGTCGGGCAGCCGGCGCATCCTGATCTTGCAGGTGCACCATTCCTTTTTCGAGGAGCGAATGGCCGAGCACCAGTTTGTTGCCCATTTCCCGGGCGTACTCGATCGCTTCGTTGTAATAGTTGATCGAGCGTTGAAGATCACCCAGGTAGAACCAGTTGTCACCCAGCGTATTGAGGGCTTTGGCGATGCCTTTTTTGTAGTTGAGCGATCGGGATAGCGCCAAATTTTCCTCTTGGAACGCATTGGAGCGTTCAAATTCGCCGGTGATGGACAGCAGGTCGCCGATCAGGCCGCAGGCGATGGCGGTGCCCTGTTTATCACCCAGTTGCTTGCAGAGTTCGAGGTCGCGTTCAAAATGCTGCATAGCCCGGGCGTAGTCGCCTTTTTTCTCCCATACCGAGCCGATGCTGCCGATGCAGATCGTCGTGAACAATTTATTACCGAGTTCTTCTGCGAGCGCGAGGCCTTTTTCGAGGCAGAGCAGGGCGCTGTCGAGGCTTCCTTTTTCGAGGTAAATAATGCCGAGGTTCGTGTATAAAATTGTGAGGCCCTGTTTGTCTTCCGCGTGTTCCGAGATAGCCAATTGCTCTTCCAGCCAGCGCACGCCTTCGTCATAATGGCCTTGGTTCATAAAAATCAGCCCCAGATTGGCGACGATTGCGGCATTTTCCGCATCGCGGTGGATCGAGCGGTTAATTTCGATGGCTTTGGCGAACCAGGATTTTGCGGCGTCGTAGCCGCCCTGGCGGAAGTAGAAATTACCCAGATTGCCGTACGTTTTAGCGATCCCGACCTGGTCGTGGGCCAGTTCAAAACAAGTGACGGCCACGTCGAGGTGTTTTTTCGCATCCGGGTAGTTGCCGCGCAGCATCAGCAGTTGGCCCAGGCGGCGGTTTCCGCGGCCGATCAGGTACCAGTCATTCATATTTTTGGCGCGATCGAGCGCCGATTGGTACTCCTGTTCGCTCTCCTCCCATTGTCCGACAAGTTCGTGGATCGCGCCTTTCCGGAGTTGGAATTTGACGATCTTTTTGTTCTTTTTATCCTGTTCGATCAGGTTGTGGATGAGTTTTTGATAAAACTGCAAGGCCTGTCGGTTCTGAAAATTGCGTTGTGCATAGCGCGCCGCTTTTTCCAGGTACTTATTGGTGCTCTTGATATTTTCGGCCTGTTCGTAGTGGAAGGCGAGATCCACAAAGCGTTCTTCGGAGTTGGGGTATAATTTTTCGATGGCCTCTGCGATTTGCTGGTGGAGTTCCCGCAGGCGGGCGCGGAGTTGCATATCATACGCGGCTTCCCGGAGCAGCGAGTGCCGGAAGATATACCGGAGTTCGTTCATCGCGTTCCAGATTTGCCAGCGTTCGGCGGTCTGAATCTGTTCTTTGAGCACGAGATCGAGGTTGCCGTTTCTGCGCATAAACTCCTCTTGTTTTGCCATGACGGCAGACAGCACGGGCAGTTCGAATTCGCGGCCGATCACGGCGGCGGCTTTCACCGTTTCTTTTACGAGTCCGCTGAGTCGGTCAATACGCGCCATCATGATCTGCTTGACCGAATCGGAGATCTGGATATCCTCGTTTTTGAGTTTCAGCAGACCGTTTTTATTTTCGAGGAGGTTCATCTCCTGGAAATATTCGATCATTTGCTCGGCGTAGAACGGATTTCCCTGCGTCATTCGGAGCAGCAGGTCGAACAGGTCTGCCTGCACGGGGCCGCCCAAGCGCGCTTCTGCGAAAGCCTTGAGGTCTTCACTTTGCAGGTAATTGAGGTCAATTTCCACAACGGGCGCCTGTATTTCACGGGTTATTTGCTCCCGGAACAGCAAATTTTGGCTACCGTCGTCCTCGTATCGGCTGGAGACGAGGAAGAGGAGCGGATAGGCGGGCGCGCGGCGGATGAACTGGTTGAGGAATTCGCGCGACATATCGTCGTACCAATGCGCGTCTTCCAATTCGATGACGGCCGGCTGTAGGATAGCCTCGGCGACGAACAGGTTGGCCATCGCCGAGAGCGCGTTTTGGTAGCGGCCGCGAGCGTCCAGTTGATCCCAGAGCGTGCCGGGATAACTGATACCGACCATTGCGGCCAGGACGCTTTGCGTGCGGATAATTTCGCGGCGAATGGCGTCGGCTTCCGGGTGCGCGCTGTTGGCGAGGTCGTGGCTGAGTTCGATCAGATTGGACTCGAACAGCTCGCGGTTGCGGTCCCGGGAGTTGTCGGGGCTTTGGTCGAAGTAATTTTTTAGAAAGTAGATAAAGGGGTTGAACGGTTTTCGGAGAATTTGATCGCTTTGGCAGGTGAGCCAGCTCACCATCATACTATCGCGCAGCGACCGACGGAATTCATAGCTGATCCGGCTTTTTCCGATGCCAGCCTCTCCGAACACATAGGCGATACCGGCAAACTGCCCGGTTCGGAGCGGTTCGGCGGCGGCCAGGAGGCGGCGGAGTTCAGCCTGTCGGCCGATGTATTCGCCGCTGTAGCTGGTGCGCCCGCTCAGGTTGCGGCCGGTGAGCAGGTAGGTTGGGATGGCCTTCCCGAAACCCTTATATTGGCCTTCGCCCCGCTGCAGGAATTTAAAATTCCGGTTTTTTTGCACATTTTCATCTACGATGACCTCATTCCAATCTGCCTGCGCCATCAGGCGGGCGGCGAGGTTCACGCGGGCGCCTACCGCAGCGTATTGGCAGCGTTCAGGGCTTCCGATAACGCCGGCAAACGCGATGCCGGCGGTGATGCCGCAACGATAGCGCGCGCCGGTGAGCGCGCTCAGATTGTACAGGTCGTCCTGGACGGCGGCGATAAATTCCAGGGCCCGTTCGATATTGTTCTCGAAAGCCACCGGCGCGCCAAAGAGGCAGAATAGCACGCCACCCTTGTCGCCAAAGTCAATTTCTTTGAAATACGCGCCAAAATTCAGGGTTTGCTCCAAGACAGCGGTGGCAAAATGGTTCAGCGCTTCGTGGTTTTCCACGCCGGAAAAAGAGATAAACACGCTGACTACGCTGCGGAATTCACCCACCGAACCACTTGCCAGCACTTCGAGGGGAAGGAAGTCCGCCAGAATTTCTTTGTCGGGTTTCGGCAGTTTGCGTGCCACGGCGTTTCCAGTTTTTGCCGGGAGTTTGACCGAAAGCAGGTCGAGCCGGTAAAATCCCTGCGAGAGTGGGATCGCGGGTAGTTTTTCCGCCGCAGCAAAGCGGAGAAAAGCCTCGTCGCAAACGACCTCCAGGCTGCCGGCGAGCAGTTGTGCCTGCGAGCAACCGTCTATGGGCGCGCCGCGAAAGTAATAGGCTTTCCGGCGGTTACCCACAATACCCCAGGCGACCTCCCCGGCCGAGATGCCGATTTTGATACCGATATTGTAATCGGATAAAATGCTGCCGTCATCGCCGGTGACGGCGAAGCGCTGCAGCGTCCTTTGGAGGGCGGTAACCACCCGGCGGTACAGGTCGGCGGGCTCATCCTCCGGGAAAAGCGGAAAAATCGCCGTAAAGCTGTCCCCCGCGAAATACGGGATAAAGCCTCCTTGTTTGTACACCAGCGCTACGGTGGGCTGAAAAATATGGTTGAGGGCGATAGACAACTCCTCGGCGCCTTCCGTTCCCTTCTCCAGCAACTGCTCGGTGAGCCGCGTAAAACCGCTAAGGTCCACAAACACCGTGCAGGCGTGTAGGGCGCCCTGCAACTGGCCGTGACGGTAATTTTCCTGGATAAAATGCGGCAAAAAATGTCTCACAACAGGGCAAGGATAATTTGTCGGCTTGCATTCCGGCCTTCAAAATCAAATTTTTCAGGGCGCAGACGCAATCGGATCGGGTGTTACGAATAGGGCGTGCAAGGTACGACTTTTGTTGATTTCGGTCGGCTCATTGTTGCGCTACTGCCCGGCGGCCGTTCGGCTCCACCAGGCGTAATACAGCACGAAGGCAAAACACAGCAACGGAACGAGCAGGGCCATTCCCATGCTGCCGGCCTGCGACAACAATCCTGCGATCGGCGGCAGGGCTGCGCCGCCCACGATTCCCATAATCACCAGGGAGGAGGCGAGTTTTTGTTCGGCGGGCGGCATATCTTTCGTTGCCAAAGCGAAAATCGTAGGAAACATGATAGACTGGCAGAAATAGGCCAACATGATGCAGACCACAGCGGTCAGTCCACCCGTCGCGAAGGCCAGGGCAATCAACCCAACGGCTGCCGCCGCGTAATAGACCAATACCTGGCGCGCCGGCATTTTGCTCATCAAAAAGGTGCCCAAAAAGCGACCCAGCATGAACAATACCAGGGCAAATGAGGCGTGGAAGCCGGCAATTTGCTCGGGCGTCATATCGGCGGCTACCCGGTACAGGCTGTTCACCAGTCCGAGGTGCTGTGCGCGCGCAAAATCCATTTTAAAATCAACGAAATACCCCCAGAGGGTGGCTTGGGCGCCGACGTTGGCAAATTGGGCCACAATACCCAGCGTCAAGTGCCGGTAGCGTTTAAGCAGCCCCCCAATGCTGACCCTGCCCTCCGCCAGCTCCGCCTCGCGGCCCACTTCCGGCATACGCGTCACAGCAAACAGCAGGGCGACCAGCAGCACGGCGCCGGCCAGCGCGAGATACGGCGCCTGCACCGACAGCGCCTCTTCAATGCGGGCAGCTTCGATCTGTGCGGGCGTCATACTGGCCAGGGTCTCGGTTGTATATTCTTTTTTGGAAAAAATAAACAGACTGCCGATAATCGGCCCCAGGATAATACTGACGCCGTTGAAAGATTGGGCAAAATTGATCCGCCACTCGGCGTCTTTTTTATCGCCCAGCACCGTCACGTACAGGTTAGCCGCTGTTTCTAAAAAAGCCAGCCCGGATGCGATGGTAAAGAGCGCGAACAAAAAGAAGGTGTACGCCCGAATTTCGGCTGCCGGATAAAACAGCAGCGCGCCGGCGGCATAAAGCAGTAAGCCTGCCAAAATACCGCGTTTATAGCCGTATTTGCGCATAAAGTACCCGGCGGGCAGGGCCATCGCGAAGTACCCCAGGTAAAACGCGGAGTCCACAATCCCGGCTTTCCAGCGGTTCAGATCGAGGGCGAATTGAAAGTGCCGGATCAGGGAGCCGTTCAGGCTGTTGGCGATGCCCCAGAGGAAGAACAGGCTGCAAACAAGGGCAAATGGCAGGAGGTAGGCGTTGCGGGCGCCGGATTGTGCATGGTTGGACATACAATTTTCGTTTTGCTGCCTGCAATGTTAGAAAAAAAATATTTCCCGGGCGCTTTTTTTCGCAAGTGCGTGAAATTATTTAGCCGGCGGCAATATCGTTTCCGCATACGCTTTGAAATCGTTCATCCGGTTCGTCCAGCCTTTACCGAAGGTCTTGAAACTGGGAACAGTCCGGAGAAACGCGGTTTTTTCTTTAAAAAGGTCGCTAAACACAGCGCGTTCGCCTTTTTTCGAAATGTGGTGATTCAGGCTCCCGATGGAAATAGCGCCGAGTATACCGTCCACTTTTAGCCCGTATTCGTGTTTATTCAGATACTCCTGCAATTTTCTGGCGGCCAGCGAAGGCCCGGATCCCCAGGCCCAGTCCACGAGAAATTCTGCAATCGCCTGGCTATTTATCTGATCGGCTTTCATGGTATCCCAATAGCCAATTTTATAAATGCGCAGCCAAATCTCCTTGGGCATGTCATAAAACAGCGCGGGCGTCGGCGTGTAGCCCAATAGCGGCCCGTTGAACAGGAAGGCCTGCCAGGTGACGCCGATGTTGGTATGGTATCCGGATCCGTCGGGTACAGGATACCGCGATGCACGGTCGCGCCGGTCTTTGCTCAGCCGGCCCTCCCACTTGCGGATGTATTCGAAATTCACTTTTTGAATGTCAGCCATGTTTTTCGATTTACCCGGCTTTACACAAGGCTTGCCGGAAGGAGCATATTATGTTGTTAGAAGGATTTAAACCTTTATTTAGCGCGCCGAAGGTACTTTTTTTGCAATAATATATTTACTTTTTTCATCGAATCACCGTGACGTCGCCGACGATTTTTTCCTCTTTTTCATCACAAAGGATAGTCAATACGTATATATAGGTGTCGGATACGCCCGGCTGCCCGTCCACAAGGCCGTCCCAGGCTGCATTGCCGGCGCCCCGATAGACCTCCTTGCCCCAGCGGTCATAGATGCGCATTTCGCGCACCAATTCGAAGCCTTCAAACGGAACCACCCGAAAGACATCGTTCTTGCCGTCGCCGTCCGGCGTAATCGCATTCGGAATCAGCAGGCGTTTCGGGTCGCAGGGCGGGTACACGATCACCCGGTACGAGGCCTGCGCGGTGCAGCCGCTTGCGTTGCCGACGGTGAGGGTGTAGGCGGTATCTGCGAGCGGTACGGCCCAGGGGCTTGGGCAATCGGCGCAACTCAGCCAGGTCGCGGGCTCCCAGCGGTAAGTATCAAAGCCGGGAGGGCCTTGCAGTTGGATGGAGTCTCCGAGCAGGATGATCACGGAATCCGGACTGTTGATCTGGACGCTTGGGAGCAGACTAACCGCAACGCAGTGGAGGCTGTCGCAACCGGCAGAGGAGACAAACTGCCGGCAGACGATTCCGGCGCTTGTCAGCAGGGTATCGAACACGCGGATAGAATCCCCTGTACACAGTACGACTTCCGATTGCCCGTCGGCGTCGAACAGTTCCAGGCGGGCGGTCACCACGCTGTCGCAACCGTTGGCGGCGGCATAAGTCTGGGTGTAAAGGCCGGGCTGATCCGTTAGTACCCCTAACAAGGCAATCGGCACACCCGGGCAGGTGCGGAAAACGCCCAGATCGGCCGTACGATTTTCGAGTACTGACACGGACACCGAATCGGTACCGGTGCACCCATCGGCTGCGGTGATGGTGACGGTGTACAGGGCAGAGGCACTCGGAGAGACGCGTTGTTTTTGGCTGCCGGGCTGTACAATGCCGGGGCCTGCCCACTGATACACGCCGCCGGCAGTTGCTTCCAGCGTGGCGGTGTCGCCCTGGCAGATCGTCTGGTCGGGCGAAAGAATGCTCGGTGTTGCGCCGAAGCGCACTTCAAAGGTATGTTCCAGGACACATCCGGCAGCTGTTTCGGTAAGCGTCAGGGTAAAGATATCGCCGGGCTGGGTATTTGGGCCGGGTCTGAACACCGTGCGCGAACACGTGTCGCAGTCGGTTAATCCGGCGGGCGTCCAGGCGTAGTCGGCGCCTGGCAGGCTGTCTATTCCAACCGCGACGGGCACGACCGTGCAGAGTGCGGTGGGCGTTTGTTGGATTATCCAGGTATCCAGCGGATATACTTTGGGTTGGCAGGCGCAATTTTCCGCTGCTGGTATCACCAGCAGCAGGCGGCAGCGCTGCTCCGGGAGTATGTTAATCGGCGCGCTCAGTTCCAGGGCGTTGCCGGGGAGCAGGGGGGCGGTATTTTGTAGGGTTTGGACGATGGGATCGGCGGGATCCGCCAAGCCGTTGCCATTTTGATCGAAGACGACAAACACCGTGGCGCCGGGCGCGGGCGCCGGGCCGGCATTCAACAGCTGCACTTTTAGCTGCATGACGCCGCCGGTGATCGTGCCGGTGAAGCCGCTGCGTACGATATCCGGATTTTGAACCGGCAGCGGCAGCAAGGCCTCGCCGGTGGCGAGATAGACGTCGCACAATTGGCCGATTGCGGCACAGAAACCGGAAACTTTCAGGCGGGTTTGGGCGATCAGCAACTGATCGGCGCAGCCGGCGGTTTCGTTGTAGGCCAACCGAAGATTGAATCGGACAACCGCGTTCGCACCCAGTCCGGCAGGCAGCGGCAGTTGGATCGTCTGGCCGGTGATTTGCGGCGGGCCGGCCGGGGCGTTTTGTCCGGGCGCATACGAGGCAGGCACATAGGATACGCCGGTTGGCAGCTGGAGATAGACGCTGTCGTTGGGCGAAGGCGTCCCCTGGATTTGGAGTTGTACGGCGACTTCCATTTGTTCGCCGCAAAACAACGAGTCGTTGCCCCCGGGGGTGTTGAGTTGGATATCCACAGAATAAGGCTGACCCACACCCAGCAAACCGACCGGATCGCCGGGCTTGCGCAGGCGGTTGGTGGCGGTACCGCAGGGTTGCCGGCCGTCCACGCCATATACTGGTTGCGCGTTGGCCACGAATCCGCAGTCGGCAATCGCTCTAAATCGAATTCGGAATGCGTTGGCCGGCGCATTTTGGAAACCCGGCAGACCGTCCAGTGCGAGCGCAGGCAGCAGGTCTTCCAATTTCCACTGATAGACATTACCCGGCAAGACCTGCGGGTCGGCGGCGTTTGTCCAGCCGCTTCCGGCGGGATAGGAAACCTGCGTTGTGCCGGGTTGCACACGGATCCCTTGCGGCAGTTGGACAGACTGCAGGAGTTGGAGCGCGTTCCCGTCGTTTGCGTTGAGGATTTCCACAACAAACCAATCGGACGGTTCGCAGAGCGGCAAGTTGTCCGGCTGGCTCAAAGGATTGATTTCCAGTACCGCATTGAGCAATCGCAATTCAACCAGCGCGGTATCCCGGCCGCAACTGTGCGCCTGCGGGCCGGCGCCGGGGTCACAGCCCCAGCCGGAGATCAGCAGTACCTGCAGGGGTGCGCAATTCGTGTTGCGGGCGCGCAGGTGCAGGAATGTATTGCTGAACGTCCCGAGCGTGCCCAGTTGGAAAAATCCGTTGGCGCCGGGGAGTGCTTGTTGTTGCGGGAGGCGAAGGACTTCAATTTGCGACAGCGAGCCATTAAGCGGTTCGATATATACCCATGCATTGGGCGCTTGCGCCGGGCGGTTGTTTTTTATAAAAAGATCCAATGTGAGGCTGGGCGCCGGCATGAGCACAACGGAATCCGACGATTCAATTTGCGGCTGCGGCAAGCCGTCAAAAAAACCGGTGGGATTGGTCTGCGCGTAGTTCAGCACTTGTCCGGGCGGACAATCAATCAGCAGGTTCACATTGAAGTTGAAGTGGGCGGTATCCGGCCCGACAAACGTGCAGGAGGGCTCAAAAGCGAAATCGGTTTGAATTTGGAAGCCCTCGTCAATGGGGTTGCTGAACACGCCGCCATAATTAAAGTGGTATGCAGAGTCCATCAGCGCGAAGGGCAATACGGCGCCGGATAACCAGGGTGTGTTTTCCTGAAGCGATACCGCGGCCTTCGCAGATTCGAGGGAAACCTCGGCGGGGACGCGATACGCAACGTCCGACAAACGGGCCAGCGGCCGCAGCTCGAAGGGGAACATATTTTCCCGGGCAATGCGGATTTGGTAGAAAAAAGGCGCTATTTGAAAAGAGGTAGCGCAGGGACGGATTGTCTGTTCCGGGGCTTTATGTTTTTCATAGTATCCGGAATACTGGCCGAGTTTGCCAGGGATGAATACCTGGTCGGGATACGTCCAGGCGTATTCGCCCCACCAAAGTGTGGTGCGGAAATTGACCAGCGGCGGCAGGACGAGCGCGGGCGGAATAAAATTATGGACGAAATGGAAATCGGCCTCCAAGAACAGGGAGTCGCCCGCCTG
>JBEIDF010000085.1:0-13988 GCA_040383605.1 Lewinellaceae bacterium | reverse complement strand
CATCATAGGCTGATAAACCACTTTCGGATTTTCCAGATCACCGTAGAAATAGCGGTCAATCCGCAGCCAGGTCATTTCATGGTGGCGGTTCACTTCCGCTTTACCGACGACCGGGATATTATTTTCGCTGACACAGGCCACTTGGCAGGCGCCGCAGCCGATGCAGCTGTTGAGGTCAATGTACATCCCCCATTTAACGCCCGTTCCGAAATAGTTGGACGTATCGGGGTACAACGTTTGTTCGTTGAGGTGGGCGGCTTCCTTGTGGAACTCCGTCATTTCCTCCACCAGTCCGGGCAGATCTTTCAGATCGGCCTGGAAAATCACCGAACGGCTGGTCAGCGAGCCTTGGAAGCCTTTCCAACCGAGCGATTTTTCGTCGGCGTTGATGACTTTCCCTTCTTCTTTACCCATGGCTTGCACGCCCATCGTGTGGTGGTGCTGGACACAAGCGAACTGCTTATCCACGCCCGTTTTGCCGGAGACCGTGGCGGCAGCATAGTACTGTACCAGTCCGCCCGAAACCGGAAGCCAAGGATTGACATTTACGCCGAAGCCGGCGCCGCAGCCACCGCTTTCGCGGCCTTGGCCGAGGGCGATGGAGACCGTGCCAGCCGGTTGGCCGAAGGTTTTGACTACCGTGCAGGTCAGTTTTTTGCCATTGACTTCCACTTCCACGTTATCGCCATCGTTCAAGCCTTTCCAGCCGTTGATTTCGTTGACGCCGTCCCACTCCACCGGAATGCTGAGGTAATTGCCCCAAACGGTGCGGTGCACGGGATCGGGCATTTCCTGGAGCCAGGGATTGTGGGCGTATTGGCCGTTACCGATATTGACGGTTTCGTAAAAGGAGATTTCGACTTCGGCGGAGGCAGGCTTCGACACGGCGCCGCTATTGAGCGCGGCGCTGCTGTTGAAAGACACGTTGCGACCTGCGCCGGGCGCTTCAAAGATCCCGTCGTGCAGGCTCATTTCCCAGAAAGCAACCGGCGAATACTTACTCTTATTGGAATGCAGATCGCTGGTCCAGGCAGATTTCAAGTATTGATAGTACGGCTGCGGGTCTTGGAGGTTTAAGTTCGGACTGCCGGCCCAGAGGAGCAGCGACAGTTCGGCTTGGCGGGTATCGAACAGCGGCGCGATGGTGGGTTGGATGAGGCTGTAGTGCCCCTCCTTCGGTTGCGCGTCGCCCCAGGATTCCAGCAGGTGGTGCGTGGGTGCGCTGTAGTTGCAAAGCGCCGTTGTTTCATCCATCGTGCCGGAGAAAGAGACCCGGGTGTTCACCTTGGCGAAAGCGGCCTTAAATTTATCGGCATTCGGCAGATCGAACGCGGGGTTAGCGCCCCAGACGATGGCAACCGCCACTTGGCCGGCGCTCATTTCGCCGATCAGGCGTTCCATTTCGCGCTCGTCGCCTTGGCGTTGGTACGAGAGCGTACCGAAATCCACCGTTGCGTTCAGGTTGCCGAGCAGGTCATTGATCTTGTTAACGATCACCTGTTCGGCAATATTATTAGAGCCGCTGACCACCAGGGACTTGCCTTTGGCGGCCACCAGATCGCGCGCAGCGCTTTTGAGCGCCTTAGCGGCTTTATCATTTACTTTCGGGCCGCCGATGGAGGCGCCACCGGTCAGGGCTGCTACTTCATTATATAAGGCGCAAATCGCGGCGCCCATTTCGCTGGGCTTGATCAGGACGCGGTGGTCGGCATTCGAGCCCGTGAGCGACATGTGGCTTTCCACTTGGTAATGGCGCGACATGGCTGCTTTTTTCGGGTCGGAAATTTTGCGGCGCTCGGCATACGCGCGGGCGTATTCTACCGGGCTGATCCAGGTTCCGAGGAAATCGGCGCCCAGCGATACAATCACCTCCGCTTTGTCGAAATGGTAGCTCGGCAGCGCTTTCAATCCGAAGCACTGCTCGTTGGCGGCCAGGAGTGCGGCGCTTGAGACCGGATCATAAGTAATGACGCGGGTATTGGGATATTTCGCGATGAATTCGCCCAGCGCTTTTTTGGCTGTCGGGCTGATATTCGTGCCGCTGATGATGCGGACTTGTCCGCCCTGCGCCAGTTGGCCGGTAATTTTTTTATCCAGATCAGCCCAGTTCATGCCGGAAACTTCGCCTTTCTCCACAGAGCCCGCGCTTTTGATGCGACGCGTATCGTAGAGACTGAGCACGACGGCCTGCGCGCGCGCGCTGGTGCCGCCTTTCGTCACGTTGCTGAGCGTATTGCCTTCAATTTTAATTGGGCGGCCTTCGCGGGTTTTAACCAGCACGGCGCAGTAATCGCCGCCCTGCACAAACGAAGAGGCGAAGTAATTGGCCACGCCCGGGACGATCTCGTCCGGCTTCGTCACGTATGGAATTGCCCGTTTCATGGGAATTTCGCAGGAGGCGGCGATCGTGGCCGCGCCCAGGCCGAAGCCCATCATTTTGAGGAAGTCGCGGCGGTTTGCCGTCCATTGGCCGTCCGTTTCGGCGATGTTTTCGACGGAAAACTCCTTTTGAGCGGATTGGAGGAAGGCTTCGTCCCGATTGAGTTCTTCGGCGCTTACCCAAATACCTTTTTCCTGGTGCATATAGTTCGAGAAAATGAATGGAGAGAGAAGGTTCAGAAAATAAAAATCAGGGATGTGCGGCCCGCTATCGGCGGGCTGCACATCCCTTTATCATTAATAGTGGCACTTTTGGCACTCCAGGCCGCCAACGTCTGCCACAGTTACTTTGGTCCGTTCGCCGGATTTCAGTTCTTTGTGGTAGCGTTCGTATTGTTTGTAATAATCGTTATCGGCGAATTTCACCTCTGTTTCGCGGTGGCAGTTGATGCACCAGCCCATACCGAGCGTGGAGTACTGATACAGCACCTCCATTTCTTCTACTTTGCCGTGGCATTGTTGGCACTCAATTTTACCGACGGAAACGTGCTGCGCGTGGTTGAAATACGCGTGGTCGGCGAGATTGTGGATGCGCACCCATTCGATCGGGCCTTGAATTTTGCCATTCGAGTCGTTTTTGAGCGCTTTTACGACGCCGTCCCACTGCTCGTCTACCAAAATACGGCCTGCATCATCCAAAGAGGCCAAGCCTTTATCCGCCACATACTCCTGTGATATCCATTTTTTGTACAGGTCTTCGATTTCCTTGTCAGACCAGTTGTCGTAATTATCAATGTACTTGTTCGTAATCGGGTCGAAGCCGATAGAAGCAAAGATCTTGGTAATTTCCGACGTGCCGGAGATCGTGCCTTTTTTCACTGCGGAGTGGCAGTTCATACACGTATTCGTACCCGGGATCGAAGAGTGTTTCGAGCGGCGCGCGGAATCGTGGCAATACTGGCAGTCAATTTTATTGACGCCCGCGTGGATTTTATGGCTAAAATTAACCGGCTGATCCGGCATATAATCCTGCGTACGACCCATGCGCGTGGCGTTGTCCACCGTTTTGTAGCCGAAGATCAGCGTCACGGAGAACACCAGGAACGCGACAAAGCCCTTGCTGGTGAGCGTCTGCGCCAGGGTTTTCTTCACCGGTTGTTCGCCGGCTTGCACCCGCGTGATATTGGCCAGGTTGTCCACGATGCGCATGAGTGCAAAGGCCAGGAAAGCCAGGATAAGCGCAAGTCCTGCGAAAAGCCACAGATTGTCGCTTTTTTCGGGGCCGCCTGTTGCACCGCCAGCGTTGCTGGTCGTATCGACGACCGGCGCCTTGGTGTACACATCATTGATATACAGGAGCAGCGATTCGATCTGATCGTCCGTCAGTCCCGGAAAGTTGTTCATCGCCGTCGGCTTCCACTCATTCCACAGTTCCGTGGCGCGCGGGTGGCCGGCGCTAATCATGGACTGCGAGGCGCGAATCCACTTGTACAAATCCGTACGCGGATACGCGGCCCAACGCTCCTCCGTGCCGCCGAGGGCAGGACCGGTGAGCTTGTCCTTCATGTTTTTATTGTGGCAGGCGGCGCAGTTAGCCGTGAACAACGTTTTACCTTCTTCTACGGAAGGCGCCGCATGAAGCGTCATGTGTGCGGCAATGAGCAAGGAGAGAACCCAACCAATACGTTTAAGCAACATATAGAACGGTAATTATTTTTTAAATTAGGGCAAAGGCCGGTAAAGGCTTGCATTTTCATCCGGCACTTTGAAATTCAGCGCAAAAATACCAACGTCTGCACAATCAACAAGGATAACAGGCTATATAGATGATTATTTAGATAAAATCTAAACAAGACACCCCCCGATGTTACCAACGCGCTGCGAGCGGCCGCAAAGGTAGATAAGCAAGGCTGCTTTGCAAGCAAGCGGATAAAAAAAATCGAGCAGGAACGCGATCGGTGCGAGAATTACGGATTTAATCCGGCGAAACGGCAAAATCCAGCGCACCAAGGTATATTTTTGCAGCGGTAATTTACCCTGAACATTAAAACGCAACAACGCATGGACGCAAACAGCCGCATTTACGCGGATTCTGAAATTGGAAAACTCAAAAAAGTTATCGTACACCGCCCCGACGAGGGGATTGCGCGCATCACGCCCAAGCGGGCGGGCGAGCTGCTGTTCGACGATATCGTCCACCTGCCGAATATGCAAGAGGAACACGATATTTTTATCGCCGTGCTGAAAGCGTTTGTTGGCAAGGAAAATGTGCTGGAAGTGCGCGACCTACTCGCCGAAAGCACGCGCGACGAGGAGAGCAAGTACGAGGTGATCAACAAAATCACAGACTTTGAGGAACTCCCCTACTCTTTCATCCCGCGTCTGGCCGGATTGTCGCCGGAGCAACTGGCAGACACGCTGATCACCGGCTACCTCGAACCGGAAGACCGCATTCTCTTCGACCCGATCCCCAACCTGATCTTCACCCGCGATATCGCCGTGACAGTGAAAGACCACGTGATGATCACCAAGGCGAATAAATCGGCTCGTTTCCGTGAAAATTTCCTCACCCGACTCATTTTCAGCAGCCACCCGGTTTTCCGCCGCCTCAAAGCGGACGGCAAAACGATCAACCTCAACCGAGTGGACAAATTCCCGCCCAACAAACGCGGCGAAACCATCAGCGTAGAAGGCGGGGACGTCATGATCCTCAACCAGGACTACCTGCTGATCGGCTGCTCGGAACGCACCAACGAGTACGCGTTCAATATGATCAAAAACTACCTGTTCGATCGCGGCATCATCTCCAATATCGTGCAGGTCAATATCCCGGCGGAACGCACCTACATGCACATAGATACGGTGTTTACCCAAATCAATAAAAATCAGATCGTCGGATTCAAACCAATCGTGCAGGACGGCTTCGGCTCGTACGTGGACGTCCACCGCGCTAACGGCGAAGAAATCGAATACCCCAGCCTGAAAGATTTCCTGCTTTCGGAAATCAACCCGAACATGGAATTTATCTGGGCCGGCCGCGGCGAAAGCCCCTACCAGGAGCGGGAGCAGTGGACGGACGGCTGCAACCTGGTGGCCCTCAAACCGGGCGTTGCCATCACCTACGACCGCAACCCGGTCACGGAACGCGCCTTCCGCGAGTTCGGGTATAAGGTCATCGGCGCAGAAAAACTCCTGCGCGACCTCGACAACGGTAAGATAACGCCCGATAAAGTGGAAAATACGATCATCACGATTCCCTCCAACGAACTCTCGCGCGCCCGCGGCGGCAGCCACTGCATGACCTGCCCCATCGAACGCGAAAGTGTGGAATAAATCAGCGGCTATGTACGCTTACGAGCATCCTATCCGGGTTCGCTACGGCGAAACCGATCAAATGGGCTATCTCTACTACGGCAATTACGCCGAATACTTTGAGGTGGGCCGGGTGGAAACTATCCGCTCGCTAGGCTGCACCTATAAGGATATGGAGGAACAACACGGCATCTGGCTGCCGGTGGTGAACTTGGAGATGCGCTTTGTGCGGCCGGCCTACTACGACGACCTGCTGACAGTGCGCACGGAAATCCGACAACTGCCGGATCGCTACATCACGTTTCATACGGAAATCCTGAACGAGCAGCGCAAAATGGTAAACGCCGGCCGCGTGACCTTGTGTTTTTTTCACGCGGCAACCAAAAAGGTCGTCGAAATCCCCGATTTTTTGCTGGAAAAACTCCTGCCGCATTTTGCTTGAGCGCACCATGAATCTAAAAGCCCGTTTTGATCGAATCGTACAGCAACTCGTCCGGCATCCGCTGTGGCTGGGGTTGTTGCGGTGGGCCAAAACCCACTCACTGCCGGGCATGTACCGCATTCCGCTCTACAAAATCGGCCGCTTTCTGTACCAGGAAATCAACAGCGACGATCTCAACACCCGCGCGAACAGCATGGCGTTCAGCTTCTTTTTGTCGCTGTTTCCGGCCGTCATCGTGCTGTTTACCCTGCTTGCCTACACGCCGCTGTACGCCACTTTTGGCGAGGTGCTTCGGCTGGCAATCACGGAAATCATGCCGGGCGACGCCGGCGATATGTTGTTCAACACCGTGCAGGACATCGCCACAATCCCGCGCAGCGGCCTGTTGTCGTTCGGTTTTTTCCTGGCAATTTGGTTTGCCTCCAACGGCATGATCACGATGATGGTCGGCCTGGAAAAAGAATACGCAGAAGCATTCCGGCGGCGCAGCGAGCTGGAAAAACGGCTGATTGCCATCCAACTCACGTTCCTGCTGGCGCTCATTCTGGTGCTGTCCGTCGTGCTGGTCATCCTGGGCAACACCATTTTACACTATGTTTTTCAATTCATCCGGGCAGACTATATCACGCGCTGGCTCCTGTTTATTTTCCGCTGGGTGGTCGTGCTGGCACTTTTTTACGCCGGCATCTCCACCATTTATCGCTACGGCTCTTCCACGCACCGGAAAATTCCCTTTTTCACCCCCGGCGCCACCCTGGCCACCCTGCTGTCTATCCTCAGCTCCTGGGGCTTTTCTTTTTATGTGGACAATTTTGGCACCTATAATAAGGTGTACGGCTCGATCGGCACGCTGATCGTCCTGCTGGTCTGGCTCCAGCTGAACTGCCTCATCATCCTGATCGGCTTCGAACTCAACGCCAGTATCCTGGTGTTGCGCGCGCGGCGGAAACTGAGGCAGGAAGCGGCGGAAGCGGCGCTTCAAACGCCGGAGGAAGCGCCGTAAATCGGATTTTTCAACAAAACAACTATTTTGTTGGCTCCCCATCTGACCCCAAAATCGCCATTCCCCGCCATCCTCCGCGATTTTTATAAAAGTCCTTTGGCAGCCCGCGAAACCAAAAAATGTTTTGAACAGGCGCCTATTTTTTTAGTTTTTTCAAAAAAAACTAAAAAAATAGGCGCCTGTTCGTTATTTTATTTTGCCGCCGGAGGCGGCAAAATATTTTTTGCATAATACAGCAAAAAACTCTTCCGCTGGCAAAAAATGGATCCTTTTTAGGCTCAGAAGCAACCAGCCGGATAATTATACAACAAATAGCCCCTGTCTGCTGTTTTTGCAGCCATGAAAGAAGCACCATCTATCCATACGCTTGGCGGACTGAAAGCCGCCGGATATCAGCCGCGCAGCGTAAAAGACGAACTCCGCGACAACCTCATCGAAAAAATCCGCAAAAAAGAACACATTTTCCCCGGCATCTACGGCTTCGACGACACCGTACTGCCCGATGTGGAGCGCGCCGTGCTGAGCCGCCACAATATCCTGCTGCTCGGCTTGCGCGGACAGGCCAAAACACGCATCGCCCGGATGCTGATCCACCTGCTCGACGAATACGTGCCCATCGTAGCCGGCAGCGAACTCAACGACGATCCCCTGGCGCCCATCAGCCGGTACGCCAAAGAACTGATCGCCGAAAAAGGCGACAACACGCCCGTCGCCTGGCTACACCGCGACGACCGCTATGTGGAAAAACTGGCCACGCCGGATGTCAGCATCGCCGACCTCGTCGGCGATGTGGATCCCATCAAAGCCGCCAACCTACGCCTGCCCTACGCCGACGAACGGGTGATCCACTTCGGACTCATCCCGCGCTCGCATCGCTGCCTGTTCGTTATCAATGAATTACCCGACCTGCAGGCCCGCATCCAAGTGTCCCTGTTCAATGTGCTGCAGGAGGGCGATATGCAAATTCGCGGATTCAAACTCCGCCTGCCGCTCGACGTGGAGTTCATCTTCACGGCCAATCCCGAAGATTACACAAACCGCGGCAGCATCATCACGCCGCTTAAAGACCGCATCGAAAGCCAGATTACCACCCACTACCCTACCTCCATCGAGGTCGGCCGGCGCATCACCGAACAGGAGGCCCACATTGCCGCCGACCAGCGCAGCGCCATCACCGTACCCGACCTGCACAAAGACCTGATTGAAGAAATTGCTTTCGCCGCCCGGGAAAGCGAGTATGTGGACAAAAAAAGCGGCGTCAGCGCCCGCCTGACCATCAGCGCCTACGAAAATCTGTACTCCGCCGCCGAGCGCCGGCTGCTCCGGCAGGGCGAGTCCGACACGGTGACGCGCCTGACCGATTTTTGGGGTGTGATCCCGGCACTCACCGGCAAGGTAGAAATGGTGTACGAGGGCGAGCAGGAAGGGCCGCACGCCGTGGCGCTGCACATCCTCGGCGCGGCGGTCAAGAAAGTGTTCTTACAGTATTTTCCCAACCCGTCCAAACTCCGCCGGGGACAAGAGAAAGACCCCTACGGCGTCATCAAAGCCTGGTTTGCCGCAGGCAACACGGTGGATTTGTTGAATGATCTTTCCGGAAAAGACTATCTGGCTGCGCTGCAGTCTGTAGCCGGACTAAAAAAGGTGGTCGAAAACGCCAACATCCCGGAGTCGCACCAGACGGTGTACATGGAACTCGTATTGAACGGATTGGCGGAATTTGAGGTGCTCAGCAAAGAGTACATCCTCAACAAGTGGGTTTTTCGGGATTTCCTCACCGGTAATATTGGCGACGAGTTGGACGAACTCGGATAAGTTATCGGCTGCCGGGCTTCAGAGCGCCCGGCAGCCAATAACATCAATTACTTCTTCTCCGTCAGCGTTTTAAAACGCTCCTCCAGTTCCAGTTCATCGCCGGGGGCATACCCTGTATGTTCGTACACAATATTTCCCTTTTGGTCGAGCAGCAGCGTATGCGGCACCGAGGCGACATTTGCGGCGAGTTGGAACTCCTTACTGGAGTCCACCAGGATTTTATATTCCCAGCCTTTTTCCGACACCATGGCCGGGATTTTCGCGGCCGTGCGCGGGTCGTCCACGCTGACGGCCACGAGTTGCATATTGTATTTTTCCTGCCATTCCGCGTAGTAGTCCATGATCGCGTCCAGTTCTTTTTTACAGGGCGAGCACCAGGTTGCCCAGAAGCTGATGACGGTGATTTTGCCGGATTTTGCCAGGTCTTGGATATTATAGACCTGTCCTTCCAGGGTTTTGACATTGGCTGCGGGCAGCGTTTTGTTTTGCGCGATCAGGAATTGTGCGGCCAGCACGGCGGCGAGCGTGAAGATGATTTTTTTCATGTACGGAGATGCGTTAGATAAAATGATGTTGGTAACGAAGGATTGGGGGGTAAAAGTATGAGGGGAAGGGGAAAGGGGGGATTTTTTTCACCGAATTAAAATCACCGACCCAACCCATTTCCCAGATCCGGATCCCGCATCGAAATTCCCTGGCCAGATCGTGCCATCTTCAAATACGGCGCGAGTGACCTTCCAGGTGTACACGTCTTGCGGCAGCAATTGACCCTGAAATGTGCCATCCCAGGGGTCGGCGGGCCGCCCTTCGTTGAGTTTATCTGATCGCCAAAGCAACTGTCCGTAGGGAGAATAAACCTCAATTTCATATTCTCGCAAGCCAACGCCCTGTGGTCTGAAAACAGTCACATCGCCCATGCCAGCCTCGGGGGTGAAAGCGTTGGGAATAAACAATCCCTTCATGCCAGTGGGCGTCACGATCTGGCTGGTATCATCCGTGCAGCCATTGAGACTGGTGACCAAGAGCGTGACCACTTTGGGCCCGTTGGAATAATAGCGGTGCTCCGGATTTTTTTCATCCGATTCGCCCCCGTCCCCGAAGTCCCAGTCCCATTCCACGGCATCCTGGGAGGCGTCGGTAAACCGAAACATCCCGGAAGGCGGCATCGTAAGGATTTCCACAAAAGTAAAGTTAGCAACCGGACTGGGTTTAACCCAAATGATATCATCCAGTTGAAGCGTATCGAAACACACGTCGCGGTGGGACGAAATCAACTGCACGCTATAATTCCCCGGCCCGCGGAAGACATACGTCGGCTCAAAATCCGTCGAGGCGCCTCCGTCGCTAAACTTCCAGTAAGCGTTTGTGCTGAAACGCGATAAATTGTCAAACTCCACGGTCAGGGGATCGCAACCTTCCTCGGGAATAGGCACAAAATCGGCTTCCGGAATTGCGTAGGCGCTGAATATGCGCTCCAGGGTATCCCGGCATCCGAACGTATTTGTTGCGATGAGCTCGACCGCATAGTCGCCGGCGGCAGTATAGGTTCCGACCGGGTTATTCTGCACGCTGGTCGTGCCGTTACCGAGATCCCAAGTATAACTGACCGCGTCTGGCGTCTGGTTGATCATTTGGGCGCTTACCGGCAGGCCGCACAGCCTGCTGCGATCAATGGCAAAGGCCGGTGAGGGAATTGGATGGGCCGTGACGTAATACAACACGGTATCGTTGCGGCAGCCGTTCAAATCAATTCCGCGCAAGCGCACAGCATATTGGCCGGCAGCGGTATAGGTATGGCTGGGCGCGGCGCCGATCTGGGTGTTGTTGTCGCCAAAATCCCACTCGAAGTAGGTCGCGCCAAGCGACTGGTTGCTGAAATTAATCGTCAGTGGTACGCAACCGTCCGGACGATTCGGCGCAAACCGGATTACCGGCAATTCAAGTACGTTGATCGAACCGGTAAAAGTAGCCGGGCAGCCGTTTATGGCGGAAACCCCTGTAAGGGTAACCGGATAAGTTGCTGCCTGCGTCCAACTGTGCTCCGGATTGTACAACAAACTGGAATTTCCATCACCAAAATCCCAAATCGTGCCGGAAAGAGGCGAAATAGAGGTGTTGGTAAATTGAAGCAGGTCATTCCGACACACCTGCGGAGCGCTGGTAAAGGAAACATCCGGCGCTGGCAATACCGTAATGGTTACCGTATCGGTGTCGAACCCGCAACCGGAAAAGGCTTTTTGCACGACCTGATACACCCCATCGTTGGCGAACGTGTGGGTGGGACTGTCCTCCGAAGAGGTATTGCCATCGCCAAATTCCCAGCTCACGGGCGCTCCCAGCGTGGCAAAACTGGTAAAAGTAATCGTGTGTGGCTCACAACCGATATCGTTGGGAATATTGAAAAAAGCGCGTACATCTACGGGTTTGACTACAACCGGATACACCGCCGAATCCGATCCGCAAAAATTAGTTGCAATCAGGGTTATATAATAAGTGCGATAGGAGGTATCGGTAACAAACTGGACCGGATCGGGGACGGTGTCTGTGGAGGTCTGCCCGTTTCCAAAATCCCAGAAAAAGGTTTGCGGCTTTCCAAGCGTGGTATTGGAAAAGGAGATGAACTCGCCGGTGCAGATCGTATCCACGTTGATTCCGAACGCAACTTGCGGCCAGGGAAATACCTTGACCGAGTCCACAAATTCCCGGGTAGCACACAGATTGGTGGCGGTAAGTCGGATATAGTAAATGGTATCGCCGGTTCCCTGTTGAAAAGAGATTGTACCCGGGTCATACAGCGTGCTGGTATCGCCATTGCCAAAATTCCAGAGATACGTCGTTTCGAAACCAAAACTGGTATTCGTAAAATTTACCTGCAATACCGCACAACCGGAATCGGGCGCAGTGGAAAAAATGGCGGTAGGCGGTCGTGTTACGAAGATGGTGCGGGCGATTGAATCTATGCAGCCAAATTCATTTTTCGTTACCAATTTAACCACATACGTGCCCGTATCTGTATAAACATGACTTGGATTGGCCAGCGTGGAAGTAGCGCCGTCTCCAAAACTCCAGGATGGCATAAAGGTACTCTGAGATTGATTTTCAAAAGGTATCACCACATCAATACAGGAGTTCGTCGGTTGGGCAAAGTCAGATTCCGGCATTGGATGCACCACGAAAGTAAGCGAATCGCGAAATTCGCAGTCCAGAATCGGATCATTATATTGGTAATACAGCACATGGCTTCCTGCCATCGCGATCGAAGGGGTAAAAACACCCGTGGGATTGGTAATACCGGGCCCGGACCAAACGCCGCCCGCCGGTGTGAAGCCGCTCAACTGAATGGGACTATCGTCTAAACAGGCAGTTTTATCCGGGCCTGCATCAATTGTAACCGATATGACGAAGATTTCGGTGATATCTTTCACCTGGCAGTTCCCATTGCCGAATGTGTACGTCAGGGGGATGTTGCCGCCGCCTGCCAGTTCGGGATCAAAAACGCCGGTTTGGGTATTAATGATTCCGTTTCCACTCCACAAGCCGCCGGTAGCAGGTTCGAAACCGACAAGTTGATACAGCCCGCTGTTGATGCAAATTGTATCATTATCACCGGCAAAAATGAAAGGCGGATCAATTACCTCAATTTGAACCGTAATACTGTCGGTGCAATTGTTGTTATCAGTGTAAACGTAGGTCGCTGGATAATTTCCAATCCCTCCGGCGCCTTGCGGATCAAACTGTAATCCGGAAATGCCGGCGCCGTTCCAGTTTCCGCCTAAGGGCGTTGCAAAAGGCAACAACACGCTGCCCGGGGTATTGCAATAAGTCGTATCGCCCGCCAGGGGGACAGGCAAGGGATGTACTACGGCTGTTCGCTGATCCGAATTGATGCACCCGTTCGCATCTTCATGCGTAAAAGTAAAGGTATACGTATTGACGCCGGAGAGGGCGGGATTCCAGATAGTTCCGTTTAGTATCGCTGCAGGGGAGGACGTCCATACGCCGGGCGTGGGATTGCCGCCCAGATCCAGGGTAGAATCGCTGGCGCAAGCCTCCAAATCATCTCCGGCCTTAACCTCCGGAAGCTTCCATACCTCGATCGTGCGCGTATCTTTTACCTGGCAGTTGCCGACACCAAAGGTGTAGGTCAGGGTGTAGATACCCGGACCCGCCGCATTCGGATTAAAGACAGCCCCTTGAAGACCGCCGCCGGAGGCAGTCCAGGTACCGCCATTGACAGGCAAAGCGCCCAGGCTCAGATCGAAAGCGGTCACGCTTTCGCAAAAAGCAGTATCTATGCCCGCTTCCACAAGTGCAGGTTTGATCACTTCGATATTGATGGTATCGGTGTTTTTACAAGAATTGCCGTCTGTATAGGTGTAAACCGCCGAATAGTTGCCGACGCCTCCCGCAACTTGGGGATCAAACAGATTATTGTTAATACCGATGCCTTGCCATTGCCCGCCGGAAGGCGTAGCAAAAGGTAATCCGATGGCGCCGGGTGTGTCGCAGTAGGTCGTATCGCCTGATATCACATCAGGAAGTGGATGCACGATTACCAACAGGTTGCTGGTATTCGTGCATCCATTATTGTCCGTGTACTTGTAGGTGAGCGTAAATGTCCCGTCGCCGGATTGATTCGGATTAAATACACTACCCGAAACAACCCCTGTACCGGAGGCGGTCCATACGCCGCCTGCCGGGTTTGCGGTCAAGAGCAAGCTGTTTGTATCCACACAAACAGCCGGACTCGCGCTCAGGGTCAGGACGGGTAGGGCATTGACCACGATGGTGCGGGAATCCTTCACTTCACAGTTGCCGGTTCCAACAGAATAGGTTAAGGTGTAGGTCCCAACACCGGCCGCGCTGGGATTGAATATCGAGCCCTGAAGACCGCCGCCGGAAGAACTCCACGTGCCGCCACCGGGCGAGGCGCCAACGCCCAGATCAAAACTGGTTTCGCTCACACACAGCGCCGTGTCTATGCCTGCCTGTACATTGTCTGGAGCGATTACCGTGATGGCGATCGTATCCCGATTG
>JBEIDF010000084.1:0-14118 GCA_040383605.1 Lewinellaceae bacterium | reverse complement strand
CTTCCAGCGAGTTGAACCAGTTCAGATTGAGGCATTCTCTTCGTGCCGTTCCATTCAGGCGTTCGATGATACCGTTCTGGGTTGGTTTTCCCGGCTGAATGAATCTCAGTTCCACGTTGTTGTTTACTGCCCATAATTGAAACGTCTGGCTGATAAACTCCGACCCATTATCACAACGGACGTATCGGGGGCGACCGCGTAATTCTTTGAGTTTATCCAGTATATCAGTCAATTGCTTGGAGCATGTCTAAAGTTATATTTCTCGCTAATATGAAAGTCTTTTTCCGCCAACCTTCGTTCCTTTTTCCGCCGTAATTAGTCCCATTACGTCTGCAAAAAGCGCCTTGTCTGGCTAAAAAATCCTTTTCCTGTTAGCAAAGAATATAAATTTAGACATGCTCTTAGTGGTGTCTAAAATTACTTCAGCCGCTGGACGCGGGTCTCCGGGCGGAGCGTCAGTCCCTCGCCCAAGTCTTCGATCAAGAGGAGGCCGGGTGATTTGCCGGGTTCCAGGCTTCCCAGGGTATCCTCGAAGCCGAGCGCCTCGGCGCCGTGGAGGGTAGCCCAGCGTAGGAGCGTGGCGAAGGGGACGAAACTTTGATAGCGGGCGATGGTTTTCATTTCTTCAAGGATCGAGAGCTGCCAGTTGGAGGTCAGGCTGTCGGTGCCGAGCGCGACGCGCGCATTGGTATCGAGGAATGCCTGGTAGTCTGGCAGGCGGTTTTCGATATACAAGTTTGCATTCGGGCAGGAGGCCCAGTACGTATGCGCGCTCCAGGCTTGCGCGGCGGCGATATCCTCGCGGGTGCTGAGCGTATTGTGTACGAAGAGCGTGCGATTGTCGGGGTTGAGGTGTTGGAGCGCGTAGTGGATGGCGGTTTTGCCGATGGGTTTGAAATGATCAATCGGCGAGTTCGTGCGGGCAAAAAAATCGTAAAAATCGCCGCGGCCCTCCAGGAACAGGGTGTTTTCGGGCGGCGTTTCCTGGTTGTGAATAGATACGGTGTCGCCCTGGGGGGCATTGAATTCCCGTATTTTTTTAAACAGCGCCTCGCTTACCGAATACGTTGCGTGGGGCGTAAGTCCTTTCCGGCTGCCGGCGGCGAGCGTCAGTTGGTCGTACACCGCTTTCCAGTCGGCAAACGCCGTTTCGGTTCTGGTATCCTGGAGCGAGTCGTAGAGTTCTACGAACGTATAATAGCGCGTCCGGCCGCGCGATTTCGCCTCGAAGGTGTCCCGCGTGTTAGAAATATCGCCGACGGCCACGATGCCGCCCTCCAGCATCTCGCGTTCGGCTTTTTCGATGGCGTCCAGGATGAACTCCTGCTCGGCGCCGCGATCCGTGATGATGCCAAAGATGAAAGGGATGAGTCCGGATCCCGTGGGCATCCTGCCTTTCATGTGCGAAAGTTCCAGATGGCAGTGCGCATTTACGAAGCCTGGCGTGAGCACGCCGCGGCGGATATCGAGGCTTGCCGGATCGTGTTGGTCGCGGGAATCGAGTGCTAGCACCGTACCCTGGTCATCGAGTATAACGACGCCCTTTTCGATTGGATCAGCGTTGACCGGGAATACCCAGTCGGCGGAGTACTTATACATAGCCGTTAATTCAGTGTAAACTGCACGGTAATACCGGCGTTCACGGTGGTGATGGGGAAAGACTGCGAGGTTTTGGGCACCGTTTTCCGGTAGTCGGTGAACAAGCGCAATTTCAGCCTGCGATTGAGCGTGTAATCCACGGAGGGGTTGATGCTGATCGTTCGGGCGCCGCGGGTGGGCACGGCCTGGTCGAGTTGGTCGAGGCGGTGGTTGATCGTGATATCGTCGCGCAGGTCGAAATCGAATTTAAACGTCATATCGTTGGCGGCGGGCGGGCGGGCGCCGCCCGGGCCGGGCGTATTGCCGGTATCCGGCGCCGGTTTGCGGGCCTTCCCTTTTTTTCTGCCGGTGAGGAAGGGGATATTGACATCCTTCAGGCGGTAGCCGAATCCGACGGTGTAACTGCTCGACTGCGTTTCTGCCAGTTGGTAATCAATAAAGGACATAGACAGGATGCGGGATTTTTTGAAATCCAGTCGGAACGTCATGTCGTTTTTGAGTTTCATATCAATACCGAGCAGCGGTTGGAACTGCTCGTTAATGACCACCTGCGGAATTTCGAAGCGCGCGATGTAGTTAAAATTGAGCGTATCCACGGTGAAGGGCGTTTGCGGATTATAGAAAATATCCGTGTTGTAGGAGTTCACCGTGAGCGTGCTTTTATAGCCGTGTTGGATTTGGAGGCTGGAGAATATTTTTTTGAACGGCTCCAGTTTTGCGAGGCCATTGTAATTGAGTTTCCAGTTTGGCGCCGGCAGCGTTTTGAATACATCCAGTCCTACGGAATTAGGATCCTGGTCGGTGTAAGCCGAGACAAACGCCGGGATCAGGACTTCCTGTTGGATGCGGCCGTATCCGGCGGTGAATCCGGGGCCGTCTTTGGTGTGTTGTTCTGTATTGCCGGCGGCGGTGCCGAGGCGTTGGGAGATCACCGAGCGGTTTTCTTCATAGCGGTCGAACAGGGCGTTGATATCCTGTCCGAACAGCGTATTCAAGGCCAAATACGAGATGGTGTAGCTTCCCATATCGCGTTGGGCGCGGTGTTCGAAGCGGACCGAGTCTGGGCTGAGGTTAAAATTTTGGTCTTTAAAGAGTTCCGTATTATTTCGGATATACTGTCGGTTGGCGCTGATTTCCACCCGAAAATCCTGGAAAGGTTCGATCGTCGCGGCGCCGTCCATATTTTGGGTATAATTCCGGGTAATTTGCTGGTTGAGTTCTGGGCGGTGGGTGATCCAGCCCTGTGCGCCGGCATTGTCGAGCCAGGCATTATTGGGTTGGAGGCCGGCTGCGAATTCCCATCCGGGGGCGTTAAAGCCTTCGCTGAGGCCGAGGAGTTTTGTTTCCGGCGTGAACCCTGGGATCACGGTACCGAAGTTTTCGTTGTAAGTAAACCGCACCTTTCGCACCAGCAGCATTGGTCGGATGGCGATGCGTTCGGCCATGGAGGGTTGTCGGTCTTTTTTCTTTTCCTTCTCTTTTTCCTGTTGGCGTTTATCGCGATCAGCCTTTGCACCGGCTTTGCCGGCCGCGGGGTCGGGTGCGCCGCCGGGTGCGGCGGGATCGGCGCCGGCGCCCGGCTTGCCATCTGCGCCGGAGAGGCCCTCCTGCTTTTTGCGATCTGCGCGTCGGTTGGCGGGCGCTTCTTTACCTGCGGGCGCGCCGGGGCCGCCGCCGAGGCCGCCTTTCCCTGGCGAACCGCCGCCCGGATCGCCACTGGCGCCCGGATCGTCCCCGCCGGGCAGATTTCGCCCGCCGGGCGCGTTGCGGTCGCGGCCGCCGGGGGCGCCCTTGCTCGGTTTATTGATTTTTTTCAGATAGGGGCTTTTGTCGTACAGTTTTTCAAAATCGAGGTCGCCATTGATTTGGCGGACATTGTTATTTTGGATCACGTTGCCGAGGTCGCGGGAGTTTTCAAAATTCCGATACTGATCCGCCTCCAGGTTTTGGAGTTTGAGCGACTGGGCCGTCCAGGTATAGCCCGCGGTGTAGGAAGCCTTTACGGACACCCAATCGAGCAGGCGAAAGTGTTTGAAGGGCAGGGTATAGTTCAGGCTGAAATTGTGCGTATAGTTTTTGGGTCGGCCCAAATTGAGCAGGTTGGTCATGATCGAGTCGCGGCGCTGCTGGGCCGTTACTTCGATCCCGTCGGGGTTGAATTGAAGCGGCTCGTCTATCAGGCTGCGGGCGGTTGCGTCGAAGTTGAAGCGGAGCGATTTCGCGATATCCCAGCCGAGGTCATAGTTGCGATCCCAGGTAAAGCGGCGGTTATAGAACGTATTGAGTTTGGGGTCTTCGCCGGCAAAGCGGTAGGTGGTGACGCCGGCGAGGCGCTCCAGGGTTGTGCTAAAGCCGTAGGTGTTGGGAATAGGATTCAGGTTCAACTCCTTCAGCCATTTGAAGCTTTTATCGGTTTTAATGAGATTTTTGAGTGGCTGGATAGGCTTCAGGCCGGTGGTATATTGATAATCAATGGCGCCTTTGTACTGATTCAGTTCGTCGTTGATGATAAACGGATTGCGTTTACGCTGCTGGTTATAGGCGTACGTGAAGCTGAAATTTTCGATAGCAAACGGCAGTGGTTTGCCGGAAGCGCCCGGGCTGCGTTCCTTGCGGACGTTGGTGAAATTGAAACCCCGGACGGTGGTGACATCCTGCGCCAGGGTGCGGATGCTGTCGCGCTTGAGCGGGTCGGACTCGTCGCGGATTTTGTCTTTCAGTTTGATATCCAGATCGTAGGGATCGAATTCCGGGATGCGCGTAGTATTGGAGAACTGCGCATAGAACGGCAGTCGAAGCCCGAAGCTCTTCGGCAGGAACTTTCCGAGTTCGATATTTGAGGAGATGTCGTACTGAATCACTTCCTCGCGTTGGCGTTGGATCAGCCGTTGTTCCAGGCTACCCCATCCGATACCGGTGTAATTCCCGGCCATAGAGATATTACCGAGGTCGGCGAGTTTCATATCCACGCGGGCGAGGCCGGCCACGGCGGCTTTTTCATTAAATCCGTTGAGGCGCAATTCATTGACCCAGACTTCCACGCAGTGCTTTTGTTCAGTCAGCGAGTCCACATTGCGGACACCGATCATCACGCCTTTCACGAAGCCCAGGTTGGGATTTCCCACTACGCGCACCCTGTTTTTAGGCTTATCCGGGTCGGCGATTTCATACGCCTTTCCGACCGGCCAGTCCAGGTCGGCGTTGCGCAGTTTTTTGACGTCAATGAGCAGTTCCAGCGGGAAGTCAAAATCGTTTTCCGGGCGCCATACTTCTTCTTTATAAGATCGGCTATCAGGATTTCCGTTTAGATTCGCCGGATTGGAGGCTACCAGCGGGATTTCGTACTCATAGTAGTTGTTGTAAAAATCGGAGCCGAATCGGAGGAAAATGCTGAGCTGCGTCGAATCTATCGGATCGCTGGGGAGCACCGATTCTGCGTGCGCGAACATGCGGATGTTTTTGAACTGCCGCAGGTCCATATTCAAGGGTTTAAAAATCGCTTTTGCTTCACAGTAGGGCAGATCGCAGATATTTACGGACAGCGACTGTTCGTTTTGGAGTACATCGGGGAATGCGCCGACGGACTGTTCCCGTCGGATTCCGAAGGGAATCGTGTAGTTGAAGGGCGATCGGGCCGCATTTTCCTCGATACTGACGGCATTGATGTCGAACGGGCCGGGGGTGGGGGTGATCTGGTCGGAGGCGCAGCCGATATACTGATTAAATCGGCGCCATTGGTTTCGGCCCAGTTCGAGGGTAGCAAAGCGGAAGGTGGTGCGCTCGGTGAAGCCTTTCCAGAACATCCGGATAAAGCGGATCGAGCGAAAATCCTGCAAGCCGCCGATGGCTTCGCGGCGGGCGTAGTCGAGCGGCAGTTTGAAGCGATACCAGATGTAGCGTTGGCCGTCGCGGAAGAATACGATCGTATCGGTGACGAGGTCCTGCATCATGGAGTCGGCGAGGTTGATCACCTCTTCGCCGCCCTCGACGGTTTTGGGGAAATTGATTTTATACCGGAAATAGGCTTCGTTCTCATTCAGCGAGTTATCGCGGTTGAGGTCTTCCATATCCGGCAGGTTGGTTGCCGAGGGGTTTAAATTTTGGCTTTGGTTGACGGGCGAGTTGCCCTGGGGGTTATTGAACTGGCGGTAGCGCGCGAGCAGGCCCGGGCGGAAATTCGGGCCGTTTTCGTCTTCAAACGAACCGTCGAGATAGAACCTGAAATTATCGCCGGCGGGGTCGGCGGAGAGGGCATTTTTAGCGTTTTGGCCGAGCGAGGAGTTGGTGATGGTGGACAGCCACTGGTTGTAGAATTGGCGCTCGTTTTCATCGTCCATGCCGTCGAAGCCGACATCCTGGAGGGCGCGTTTGGCGGGGTCGTTGTCGAAGGCGTTGACGACCGGCGGCAGCACGGGCACGCGACCCCAGGCGGTATTGACCGTGTTGCCGGTTCCGGGGCCGGTGGGGATGGCATTTTCGAAAAACTGGCGCGAATCGCGCATGATATCCTCGGAAATGGTGCCCAGGTCAATATACATCGAGCCGGGATCTGAGATTGGCGAGCCGTCGCCCTTATCCATATACGGATTGAGCATCCAGAATTCGATGAACTCGATATTGGCGGCCTCGAAGTCATTGGTATTGATGCCGCGCATAAAGCCGCCCCAGCGGGTTGCCGGTTCGTTGAGCTCGCCCAGCGCGGTAAATCCTTTGGAAATGCCGGGATAGCCGTCGGGGATTTCGAAATTGTAGGGGCCGCGCTCGCGGGGATAGAAGGTGACGTCCAGCGGGCGGAGCACGGATTGTTCCAACGGCGTCAGCTGGCGATTGGGGAAGATATCCTGGAACTGGATCAGTCGGGTGTAGGGGTTGGCATTGTCCACGCCGTCACGGGCGCTGGGGTCCGCGATATACCAAGAGAGGCCGGCGCGGTTTGCGCCGAGCAGGATGGAGTCGCTGAATTGAGATTCCGGGAACAGCTGCACATTACCCTGCGGCACCGAGGCGAGGGCCCAGCCGTTTGCCGGGTTGGCGAGCGGGAGGTTGGCGGTGCTGCCCTCAAAATCATCTATATAGGTGGTGCCGCCGCGGTCGTCGCCCTGGTTGATGGCGCGGTTGTGGCCGGGATCGAGCATCGCGACCTCCGCCTGGGCGGAGATGCTGGAAGGCTCCTTTGTTTCGATGAGCGGGAGCGCATCCACCAGGCGGGTGAGCCAGGGCGCGTCTTTGGAGATGCTAAAATCCAGTCCGTACATCCGGTTATTGATCGGATCGTCGCCGAAATTGACCTTTTGCGTCAGCGGGCGTTCGAACAGGTTCATATACGTTGCGCCGATATTGATATCCTTGCTCAAGGCATAGTCGAATCGCGCGCCGAACATACTTCGGTTTTGGAACCCGAACAGGGTATTGTCTTCGAAGCTGACATTGACATTTTGGCCCGACTGAAGGATAGCGTCATTCAGGATTTTGATCCGGCCGATATTGTAGTCAATTTCATAGTCGGCCCCTTCGATGAGTTGGCGACCGCCGGCGCTGACGCGCACGGAACCGCGGGGCAGGTTGAAGGTGCCGAGGGTGATTTCTGAGGAAGTACTGGATTTATACGAGCCGCGGAGGGTGAAGCGGTTCAGTTGTTGGAACTCGCGGGCGCGGAAGATCGTGGAGTCATACAGTTGGGGATAGACGAAGCCCAGCGTATTGAGCGAGTCCATCCCGGCGTCTATCAATCTTTTTTGGAGAAATTGGCCGAAAGGTTCCAGCACGGGGAACATGACGCGTCCGGAGCGGAGATTGACCGTGAGTCCGGGCACAAAGTCAAATATCCCATCGGCGCCGGGGTCGCCTTGCAGGTTTAGGTTATCGAGGTTAAACACCTGGAGCAGGGGTCGGCCGCTGAGGCTTTGGGGGATCGTGGGCGCGTTGAGGAATCGTTTTTGGCCCTTTCCCGGGTCTTCATAGAAGATATCGAAGCGGAATTCGTTGGGGTCCACATTGGCAGAGCCGACGGCGTACACGTTTTTCATCATCAGGTCCCAGATAGGATACCGGACGTTGGCCGTCGTGCTTTTGAGCATTTTGAGGAAGAGGACGTTTTGGTTGAGCGAGTCGCCGTTGGGGATGTCGCTGGTAAATTCGCCGATTTTAAAAGGCGTACCGTTGTAGGTATATTCGAGGGCGACGCCCACGACCTGGTCGGGTTGGACGTTCAGGTTGATGCTGATAAAGCCCAGTTGTTCGTTGAAGGTATATTCTGTTGGGGAGAGGAGGCGGCCCCGCACCTTTTCGAAGTCGCGGATTTGCGTGAGGCCGTATTGATTCACCATACGGGATACGACCTTATCCGAGAATCGGAGCGTGGAATCGGTGGCTACATCGGAGGCGATTTGCGGGTAAAGGCTATTGTTTTCGTTGGTGGGGAGCGCTTTTCCGGTGATATCGAGTTTTGGGGGTACTGTCAGGGCGAAGTTTGGATTATAGGGTGCCGGTTCGGCCATATCCATGAGCGTCACGATGTCGCGCACATTTTCCGTCGCGAGGCGGTCGTTGGTCAGCCACACTTCCATCCGGGTGATGGTGAACAGCGACTGCGGCACCGGGAGGCAGCTCATAGCCGGCTCGAATTGGCCGCGGTTCCAGTGGCTGATGAAGAAGTGGCGGTTTTCGTCGTAGTTATCAATCGGCACTTCGAATTGCTGCACTTGTGCGCCCCCCTGAATATTAAGCGACTGTTGGCGGGAGCGTTGTTGGCTGGCGATCAGCGTGGTGCGGAGGTGGCCGAATTTGAGTTCCGTTTTGAATCCGAAGAGATTTTGCGCGCCTTTGATCAGGTTAGAGCGCAGGGGCATGGATACGTTACCGGCTTCGATGTTCTGGATAATTTCGTCTTCGGAGAAGCCTTTGGTATCGTAGTTCAGCTTCATTTGATTGTCGAAATCGAACGTAGCCTGCGTATTGTAATTAAAGTTCAGGTTGAGTTTTTCCCCGATTTTCCCCGTTGCGCTCATGTTGATATCCATGTCGAAATCGAAGTTGCCCGTTCGTTGTTGGCGCAGGGTCAGGATGGGGTTTTGGATTTTCTGGTAATCGAAACCGAAGGTGAGGTTAATATTGCCCTGGGGGCGGATATCCACCTCGGTGCCGCCGAAAAGGCGGTCAATGAGCGTATTTTTAACTTCAAATTTCGCGACAGGGTCCGCCAGTCCGCTGGCGCCCGCACCGGCGCTGCGCACCCCCATCATGCGGTCGAAATAGGATTGTTGCTGTTGTTTTTCCCGCCACTGTATGTACTCGTCGAAGCTCATGTAGGTAGGCGCCCGGAAATAATCGTCACCGATTTTCTCATACACCATATACTGCCCGGTAATCGGGTCGAATTCCACTTCTTTCTTAATTACAGCGGGGTCTTTCAAATCAATGGGATTATTTCCCTGACCGCTCATAAAATCGTCATACCGTTCCTCCAGGGGCGGAAATGTATCCCTGGGCGCCGCAGATTGGGCGGAGGGCGCATAAATTTCAGGAAACAAACGGGTAAAAACGGTATCGTGCAGCCGTTCAGGCGCCGAAAAAGCAAACAGCACGCTGATAGATAGCAGTCCGATACCCGTCAGAAGGAAAAACCTCTTCGTCATTTTCGTAAAGCAAGTCTTGAGTTTGTTGGTCACACGCACGGGTAAGGCAGATTTGGATTAGCCGATAACAAAATAAGTCCAGAAAACTTGGGGCACAGGCTGGTTTGCACTTGGCATACAAAAAACTTGCCAATGTGCAGGGAAGATGACGCGCGGAAGGGCGGGAAGGTTGCCTGAGGAATTTCGGATTTCAGATTGGGGATTTCGGATTTCGGGGAAACAACATGAGCCGTCCTGGGTGTTAGGACGGCTCATGTTGAGCAATACAATTAAAATGTATAAGTGCATAGCTGTTTTTTAGAAAAATAAAAAACGGCCATGCACTTACTATACTAGTTCGCCGCCGAAGGCGGTGAAGTAATTAGTTACCGGTACGCAGTGCGCGCGGGATTTCGATCGTGGCGATCGGCACGGCGCTATTATTAATAATTTCCACGCCTTCAACCGTCGTAATATCGCGTACCCGGATCGTGGAGCCGAGTTCCATTGTGGAAATATCGGCCGACATGCTGTCCACTACTTTCTCCGGCGTCGTCAGGATGCTGATTTGGCGGAGGGTGGACAGGAACTTGCCGCCTGCTTTCACGCCGGGGGCCTGACCTGCGAACACGAGAGGAACCTTTGCGCGGAATTTTACGCCCGGCACGAGCTCGAGGAAGTCAATGTGCAGCACTTCATCTGTCACCGGATGGAACTGAATATCCTTCACGATGCATTTGTACACGCGACCGTCCAAACTGATTTCCGCCATTTTGAACTTCGGCGTATAAACCAGATGGCGAAACGACTTCGGATCCAGCGTAAAGGCGATGGCTTCGCCGCCTCCGCTTTTATACACCACAGCCGGAACCATCCCGGTGCGGCGGAGTTTTTGATTTTCTACTTTACCGGAACCCGTCTTCCGGTGACCTTGCATGGCTACAACTTCCATTTTTCGGTAATATTTTATACTTTTTTCAAAAAGCGCCCGCAAAGGTAAGGTTATAAAAACAAATTTTCCAACAATGATAAATAAAATTTGCCATAAACTTTTTTTGAGGTGCGCAAAAAAACGGCCGCCTCGCATTTGAGGCAGCCGTCTATCTAAACACTGGCAATGTTTACCGGATAAAGTACGCCAGGCCGACGCCGATCGTGCGGCCCAAGCGGAAGGATTCGATGTCATAGACATCGCCGCGGAACTCCATGGTGCGGCGATTTTTCTGATCGAGCAGGTTGCGCGCGGACAGCGACACCTGGAAATGGTTGGCGAATCGCTTGCTGATATTGAAATTGAGTATGGGGAAGGGCTCTTCATAGATATCCGGCGCGGCGGCCAGCGAGATGCTGTACAAGCGGCGTCCGGAGACGTTGAAGGAGAGGGTGGACTCGAGTTCGCGTTCCGGGTTCACATACGAGAGGGCAGCGTTGGCGATGTACGGCGCCTGTCCCTGGAACGGTCGGGTGGTTTGGTCGTACGAGGGGTCAATAGTTTGGGAAGCGCGGAGTTCGTCCTCCGGAATATTGTATGCAGAGCGGATGAAGGCGAGGTTGGTCGCCAGGTTCAGGTGGCGCCAGAAGTGGTCGCCGAGGAAGCCGAGGTTTTTCCGGAACTCGAATTCCACGCCATACACATTGGCGACGTCAATATTGACGTAGCCCAGCTCCGGGATAGTAGCCGTCGGAGAGAAACGGCGCAGAATCGGATCGTTGAATTGTTTGTAAAACAGGCTGAAAGCAAACATCTCGCCGGGGTTGGGATACAATTCGTAGCGCAGATCGTAGTTGTTGATGAGGGTGCGCTGCAATCCGGGATTACCGATATTAAAGAAGCCGTTTTTCGTATCGAACTGCTCGAACGGCGCCAGTTCGCGCATGTTGGGGCGCGCGAGGGTGCGGGAGGCGGCGATGCGCACGTTTGATTTTTCGCTGATGGAATAGATCAGGTTGGTCGAGTAGAGGAAATCGGCCAGGTCCAGCAAGCTGGGCTGCAGGCTGGTGTCGCGGCTTTGGACAAACAGGTCGGTGGTTTCCAAGCGGCCGCCGGCGATAACCTTGAGGCGCGGCAGGATATTGTACACGGTCATCAGGTAGCCCGCCAGGATTTCCTGCTCGCCGTCATAGAAGTTTTTGCCGTTGATCTGGTTGATGTAGTGGTACCCCAGGATATAGCGCTGGATATTGCCGGTATTGGGGTTGTAGGTAGTGTCAATGATTCCCCAGTTGTTGTAATCGAAGAACGCATTGAAGTCGCCGTTGAAATTTTGGAAAAACAAACCAGCCGGCGTATCGGAATGGCGCAGGTTCATCAGGTACTGGTACTCGGAAAACGAGCGCGTCATTTTGTTGTACAGGCCGCCGAATTTGATCTGGTTGGAGCTGCCCTGGTTGCCGCGGCGCAGGAAGGGGATGGATACGTCGAGTTTGAAATCCTGCGAGCGATCCTGGAGGTCGCGCCAGAAATGGAACGGCTCGAGAATTTCCGATTTGTTGATTTCATAAAAGTACGCGTTGTTTTCGTCCAGAAAACGGGAATACGAGAAAAAGCGGGTATCGGGCTCTTTTTGGAAAGAATTATTGATAGAGCCGCTCCAGGAAATTTCAATATCGTTGGCTTCGGGGAACACATGCCGGCCGTTCAGTTGGTAGGAGACATACTGGCGGCGGGTGAATTCCATGGAATTGGTGAAATAGTCGGCGTCGGGATTAGACAGCTGACCGGCCCAGCGGCCGGCCTGAGCGCGACCGGTGATATCCGTGTCGTTGTTGAAGATCACGTTTCCGCTGATCGAATTGTTCGAACCGATTTTGTAGGTCAGGTTCAGCAGGCCGCCCAGGTGCGGCGTTTCCACGCTTTTGGTTTCATTCAGCAGCTGATAGCCGAAGAGTCTGGTGGAGTTCGTATTAAAATAGGTGTTGACCGCGCCATTTTCATAGTGCGTAAATTCGCGGGAGTAGTTCAGACCCAGGGAGTAGCCGAGGGTATTGCCGAACAATTTGCGGTTGTCGCCTACCGAGAAGTTGAAACTCCGGTTGAGCGGGGCAGTCCGGGGCGTAGGAACAAACGTGTTGCTCAGCGAGCGGGAGGAGGTATTCAGGAAGCTGCGCAGTTCATTAAAATTTTCGCTAGGATTGCGCGCCGACTGGTTGATGGATTGGTTCAGTTGCTGGAGATTCGCCGGATCAGTCATGAACGCGGGCAGGTCGCGGCCGCCGTCGTCTATGCCGAGCCAATCCCGGCTTCCAGCGTCTTCGCCGTGGCCGAGGAAATTCTCGTTGAGGCTGGCCTGCGTGTTAAACGAGGTATTGACGCCAAAATGCAGGGTGAACTTATCCGGGATAGATTTTGTGGTGATATTGACCAGGCCGCCCGAGAAATTTCCCGGCAGATCGGGCGTAAAAGTTTTGACCGTGACGATATTATCAATCATCTGGGAAGGAATCAGGTCGAGGCTGGAACTGTTCCGGTAGGGGTCGGTGCTCGGCATGGTCACGCCGTTGAGTTGGGAGATGGAATAGCGGTCGCCCAAACCGCGCATTACGATGAATTTACCGCCTTCCACCACCGCGCCGGTCACTTGTTTCATCGCATCGGCGGCGTTTGACACGCCGGTGCGGCTGATTTGCTGGGAAGAGATCCCGTCTTGGATCGCGAAGGATTTTTTTTGCAGCGCAATCAGGGAGGCGTCGGTGTTGCGCAGGGTCGTTGCCACGATCACGACCTCGGCGATTATCGCGCCCTCGGACACCAGGATGGCGTCCAGGGTATTCACTTTGCCTTGCGCGGCTATGAATCCCTTTACTTCAAAATTTTGAAAGGAGGTGTACGTCATGGTGATGTCGTACGTTCCGGCAGGGACTTCGAGCAGGTAATTGCCGTCGAAATCGGTCGCGGCGCCCTTCGAGGCGCCATCGGCGCCGACGGCGCGAATGCTTACGCCGATCAGGGATTCGCCGGACTCTTTGTCAATCACCTTGCCGGAGATGACCGTCCTTTGAGAAAACGCTTGCCCGATGAGGAGGCAAAACGCCAGGGTGAAAAAAATTGCCAGTTGTTTAGATGCGTATGTCATAAAAAAAAGATTTTAAAAACCGGAAAAGCAGCAGGTGTCCAAAGGAACCTGCTGCTATTTACCGTCAATTGGTGCGATGTGCTTATTCTACGATCAGCTTCATGGTAGCGGTTTTTCCATTTTCCGCGCGGAAGCGAACCAGGTACATGCCGGTGGACAATTCATTGATATATACTTGCTGCATGCCCGTTGCGAGCGTGAGCCGCTGCGAAACCAAGCGACCTGCGAGGTCGAAGATTTCCATGCTGACCGGCTCTTCGAGGGTAGATTCTACCACAAACAGTTCGCTTGCCGGATTCGGGAAGATACGGATGGCGTTTTCTATTCCGCCTGTGATCTCGTCGGTATTCACGGTCGGGCAGTTTTCCACAGGCGATGCGGGCAGGTGGCCGTTGCGTGCCAGCGTGGACCAGTCGCGCAGCCACAGGTTGTTCCAGTCTGCACTGAACGCGCCTTTAAAGTCCACGTTGCTGAAGAACGGATCACCGGCCGGCAGCGCAGCGCGCGGCGTGGCGTACGCGGAGCCGACTACGCAGGGGCGGGGGTCGAGTTGCGCATTTTGCGTCCGGCTGATCGCGCGGATATAAGGGGAAAACAGGGAGGTTTGGTTGGTCGTCAGGTGATTCACCAGCGCGGCTGCGGTCGCGTCTTCTGCCGAGCTGCTCACGCGGATGATGCCGGTGGAAGTGGCATCGAGGGTCGTGAAGGAGCCGATTTTGAAGAACACGTTGTTGAGCAATTTCAGTTCGCCTGCCAGCAGTTTGGCATAAGCGTCATTCACGCCGGCGGCTTTGTCCTGCACTTCGAGGCCTTTAGCCTTCATATCCGTCACG
>JBEIDF010000083.1:0-14488 GCA_040383605.1 Lewinellaceae bacterium | reverse complement strand
AGCCATGCGCCGGGTCTTCCAGTAGTTGTACCATTCCATTTCGGTACCGGGGCGGACAAAAAACTGCATTTCCATTTGCTCAAATTCCCGCATCCGGAAAATAAACTGCCGCGCCACGATTTCATTCCGAAAGGCCTTCCCAATCTGGGCGATCCCGAATGGCACCTTCTGGCGGGTCGTTTTTTGCACGTTCAGAAAGTTCACAAAAATCCCCTGCGCCGTCTCGGGCCGCAGGTACAACTTCCCCTCCTCCCCGGCAATATTTGACATCTGGGTCGAAAACATGAGGTTGAACTGCCGCACCTCCGTCCAGTTGCGGGAACCGCTTTCCGGATCGGCAATCTCCAGTTCGTCTATCAGGTTCTTCAGCGCCGCCATATCGTTGTTGCGCATGCCCTCGGCCAGCCGGGAAGCGATGGACTCCGCCCGCTGGGCCCACTCCAGGACGCGCGGGTTGGTGCTCCGGAACATCGCCTCGTCAAAATTCTCAAAACGCTTGCGCGCTTTGTCCACTTCTTTGTCAATTTTAGCCTCCAATTTATCAATTTCGCCCTCTATCAACACGTCGGCGCGGTACCGCTTCTTGGAGTCCTTGTTGTCCACCAAGGGGTCGTTGAACGCATCCACGTGCCCGGAAGCCTTCCAGGTTTTGGGGTGCATAAAGATCGCGCTGTCTATCCCCACAATGCCGTCCTGCAACTGCACCATGGCTTTCCACCAGTACTCTTTAATGTTGTTCTTCAGCTCGACGCCCATCGGACCGTAATCGTACACGCCGCCTAGACCGTCGTAGATCTCGGAAGAGGGGTAAATGAATCCGTATTCCTTGCTGTGGGAAATAAGCCGCTTAAAGAGTTCTTCTTGCATGGTGTAAATTTGAACGCGTAGTCAATGCGCCGCAAAGTTGGGGAAATTTGCGGATATTTGAGCGCCCAACCGAAAGCGTATCGTTAAAATCCTGTTACCTGCCACTACAACGTTTTTTTACCGCCTCGTTTATGCGTATCTTTTTTCTGCTGACCGGACTGCTCTGCGCGTTTTATGCAGCCGCCCAAAAACCGGAAACCGGTGCGTTTTGCCGCCAAAAACACGCGAAAAACGCTTTTTCCCCGATGCAATCCGCCGATCCGCGCAGCGATTCGATGGATTTGCTGCGCATTGACCTGGCGCTCCGACTGGATTTTGACACAAAAACTATCCGGGATGCCCGCGCGGACATCGCTTGCGCACCCTTGCTGTCCAACCAACAATCCATCCGGTTCGACCTGCTCCAAATGCAGATAGATACGGTGTTTTGGAACCTGCCGGGCGCATTGAGCCGGCAATACGACGGGCAGGCGCTGCAGATCGGCTTCCCGTACGCGCTACAGCCAGGGGATACGGCGGTGATTGCTGTTCAGTACAGCGGACAACCCGCGCAGGATGCCTCCGGCTGGGGTGGATTTTACTGGCAAGGGGCGTTTGCCTATAACCTGGGCGTTGGTTTCGACGCCGACCCGCATAATTTCGGCCGGGCCTGGTTTCCCTGTTTTGACAACTTCCGGGAGCGATTCGCCTTCCGACTGCGCGCCGCTACCCCACCCGACCGCCCGGCATTCGGCAACGGCCTGCTCACCCTCGACAGCCTGGATGCCGCCGCGGGCCTTCGCATCCGGCAGTGGGAACTGCAGGAACCAACGCCCTCGTACCTGCTTTGTGTAGCCGCCGGCCCATTTGCAACGGTCGAGCGCAGCTACCCGGGCGCATCCGGGCCCGTGCCCGTACAAATCGCCGTCGCGCCGGCCGACAGCACCAAGCTCATCGCCTCGTTCGCAAACCTGCCCGAGGCCCTGGACTGCTTCGAACACTGGTATGGCCCTTACCGCTGGAATAAAATCGGCTACTCGATCGTGCCGTTCAACAGCGGCGCCATGGAACACGCCACCAATATCGCTTACATGGCCGCCGCAGTAAACGGCAATACCGATTTTGAAACGCTGATGGCGCACGAACTCAGCCACCACTGGTGGGGCAACCTGGCGACCTGCGCTACCGCCGAAGATATGTGGCTGAATGAAGGCTGGGCCTCCTTTTCCGAACTGCTGTTCACCGAATGGGTCTATGGCCGGGAAGCTTACCTGAAAGCGCTGCAAACGCTGTTTCTCGACGTCCTCCGAAATACCCATGTGGACGAAGGCGGCTACCGCGCCGTGTCGGGGCTGCCGCACGCGCTTACTTATGGCAGCACGGTGTACGACAAAGGGGCGCTCATTCCACACAATTTGCGCGCGTATCTGGGCGATTCGCTATTCCGAACCGGCATCCGCACAGCCATGGAGCAGTATCAATTCGCCGACTGGAGCAGTGCCCAATTGCGCGATGCCCTGGCGGACGCCACCGGCGTGGAATTGACTGATTTTTTTGACGACTGGGTTTTTCAGCCCGGCTTTACCCATGTTTCCGTGGATTCTTTCCAAATACACCCGCTTCCAGATACCACTATGGTGGAAGTGCGCATTTTTACCAAACAAAAACTACGCGGCGCTACGCATTTTTTTAAAAACATCCCCCTCGAATTCGGTTTGGTGGACGATCAATGGCAGCAAACCATCCGCTCGGCGATTGTTTCCGGAGAAACCGATACAGTCTCTTTTTGGGTGCCTGCCGACGCCCAGCCCCGCTGGACCTGGACGAACACGCGGTCCACGCTTACCCTCGCGCGCGCAGAACAGATACGCGTGCTCAAACTGCCGATCGCTTATTCTTTCTCGCAGGCCCTCTTTAATGTGAATGTAACCACGATCGCCGATTCAGCGCTGCTGCGCGTGGAACACAACTGGGTCATGCCGGACACTGCCGGCGCAAACCCCAACGGCTATGCGCTCAGCAACCGCTACTGGCGGGTGGAGGGCAATTTTCCGCCGGGTTTTTCGGCGATTGCGACGCTGTTTTACGATGGAAAAGGGCAACTGGATCAACTGGATACCGAACTGTTCGCGCAAAACGGCCCGGCGGAAGACAACGTGCGCCTGCTGTATCGGCCCGGCCCCGGGCATCCCTGGCAGGAGCATCCGGCATATTTCAAAAATACGCTAGGTTCCCCCGTAGATCGCTACGGCCTGCTGCGCATAGACAACCTGCTCCCGGGCGAATACACCATTGGCAAAGGCAGCCCAATTTCCTCGGTTGAAACCGCCGACGCGAATATGCCAACGATCCGTATCGCACCCAATCCGGCGGTGGATTGGATCAGCGTCCAAGCGGCCGTTCCGGTTGAATTCGCACAACTGACAGACAGCCAGGGGCGCCTCGCACAGCATTGGGATCTCGGCGGTGTCAACCAGTTTGCCCTGCCGCTCCAGGATATACCGGCGGGCTTGTACTGGCTGGCGCTCACCGACCGCTTGGGCGGTCGTCACACGGCGCCGGTTGTGAAAGAGTAATATTTTGTTACGGTTATTAGTAACCGGTTAGCAATTTTTGCATCATCGGATCAAGGTCTGATCCGGCGCTAAGTCCAGGTCGAAGTCCAAGTATCGCCTTCTTCCTGCCGCAAGCGCTGGGCTTCCGCCTCCTCAAACGCGCGCTGCGCTTTTGTTTTGTCAAAGATATCCCGCGGCAAAAAATATTGTTTTTCCTGGTTCCGCTCCTCGGCAAACGGATCGTGGCGGTCTATTTCATCGTCTTCTAATTCGCCCTTGAACCAAAACGAGGTAAGGATCCCCATCATACTGCCCAATAGGTGGCTCTCCCAGGACACCCCCTCCTGATCCGGCAGCACCCCCATAAACATGCCGCTGTACAGGAGCATCACGATCAGCGCCAGAATAATCGAACGGATACTGCGCCGGAAAATACCGTTCCAGAAGACAAACGCCAATAATCCGTACACCACCCCGCTCGCGCCAATATGCGATACCTGCCGCGCGAGCAACCAGACCGCGAAGCCCGTGAGCAGGTAAATAATCCAAAAGGCTCGTATGGCCACTTTTTTATAAAAATAGAGGCAAATCACGGTGAGCACAAACAACGGCACGGAATTAGAGGCCAAGTGCTCCCAGCTGCCGTGCACCATCGGGCCGGTCAGAATACCCCAAACTCCGTACATCCGGCGGGAAATGATGCCGTAATCCCCCGGGTCCCATTCGGCCAGCACCTGATAGGCGTGCACAATCCACAAAGCCAAAAGGGCAAAAATCGGAAAACGAATGCTCTCCAGAAAATGGCGTCGGGTGAGTTCGAGGCCGTCGTTTTCGTCTTCAAAAATTGTATTCAAGATAATGCATATTATGAGTACGTCTAGGGCGCAGTCCAAGGATACCGGGGCAATCTCTGGCCGCCGCCAATTTGCAGGCTGATTCCCAAGCCCAGTACCGGGGCAAGACCGGGGCCTTGCTCAAAACGCGGCCGCATGCGCAAACTCAGATCGTCGCTGACGTCAAAACTGGCCAAGTGCGCATCCACGAAAGCATCGGTGGCTGCCAGCACATACACTAAACCCAATCCAACCGAAGTTAGTTCCACAAACCGCCGGTATTGATCCCGATAAAAACGCATCTGGGTAGCGTCCAGCGAAGTGTAAGGCTGTTCCGTGGGGTTCGTTGCGGGATCGCCGTCCACCAAAAATTTATAATTATCTCGCAATGCGCGATACTGCCGGATATTGTCCACCTCCAACCAGGTCAGCGCGCCCAAGGCGCCGTAAACAATTGGGATTTTCCACCATTTTTTGTTGTAGGCCTGGCCTGCGCCGGGCAAGGCAAAAGACAGGAGGATCGCTTTCCGCGGATTCGGATACTGGTCGGTCCAAAAATGATTCCACGCATTTTTACGCCCGACAACCGGCGGCAGGGTATCGCCCGCGCCTACTGCAGGCAAAAGTACGGTCGGCTCCTGCGCCCGGAGGCAGCATGGGAGAAGCAACCAGATTCCCAACAGCAGGTATTTGTGCATGGACAGGAACTTTGGACGTTTTTTTGGGTCATTTTCCGCAAGACAACGCGGCGCCTGCCGGAAAATGACCCAAAACACGCATTTTTAGTTTGGTACGGGCCTCCAAGCCTATTGCACCTTCACATTATCTACCCGCCAGGTGGTGGTATTCGCGGTGGTATTCCCTACATATTTAAAGGCAACGTACCCTTTGGTGTTTGATACCGGCAAGGCGATATTTCCGGAGGGCACGAAAGCGGAATAGCCATTCGGATCAGCCGGCGGTTTAGCGAAGTTGAGTTCCGTCCAGGTGGCGGCGGCGATATTTTGTCCATCAAAATTCGTAGAGACGAGTACAGTCAGCCCATCGTGGCGGTAGTACCCCGAAGACGTCTCAAAGCTCAGGGTCTTGGGCGCGCGCAAATCGAGGGCCGGCGTGATGAGCCAGGTTTCCATAGCGGCCAGGTTGGAACTGAAGGCCGTGGCGGAAGCAAAACGGTTACCCGAAAAGGAGGCGCCGCGCCAGATGCGATTGCCGGTAAGGGCCACATTGATCCAGCCGGGGAGATCAATATCTGTATTGCTGCTGGTACCCGTGAACGTTTCTTCCAGGCTGGCAAAGCCATTCGGCCCGGCGGAGCCACAGCGATCACCCGCCATCTGGACATCGTTGAGATCGCGGATATACAACTGATAGGTGCCGTTGTAAACACCCAGCACGCCGGTGATCGTGCCGTTTCCGCGCGGCGTAAGGGCAGCGGCGAAATCGGCGTATCCGCTGGTGCGCAGGAGGATTTGTTGGCCCTGACAATCGCGCAACGTGCGGTTGAGGCTGTTTTGCGTGACCGGATCTGCGAAGGTTTTGCTGGTATCTGCCTTGATAAATTCGACATTCTCCAGCGTAATCAGCGTGCTGACCAGATCATCGCTGATATCGGCGATGCGCACAATTTTACCTACCGGCGCAACAACATCGCAAATACCCTCCTTTACAATCTTCGTGCGCACCTGGTACTCCGTGAGGCCCACATCGCTGATAGAGCCGCCCTCCTCGATGAGCCCGCCGGTCAGCTGAATCAAGTCGCTGTACTCGCCCAGGTACAAATCCTTGCAGCGAATATAGATCTTGCGGCCCACCGGAAACTGCGTGGAGAGGAATCCGTCATTGAAACGCACTTCGACCCCACCCGTAGAATCCTGGATCACCAGAGATTTGTAGTAGTTGCCCGAACGATCGTCCATCACCACCGTGCCGGCGATAATCAGATCTTCCGTGATCTTGTCATAACCGCCGGGCGTCACGCGCAGCGCTTTCAAGGCCTTGATCGTCGTATTCGCCGAAATATTAACCACCCCGACTCCACAAGGATCCGGCTGGTCAAATTCTTGTTTGACGCATCCGACAAAAAGGCCGATGCTCAGGAAAAGAATAAGGGAAAGAGATTTTGGATTAGTAAACATGCAAGGAAAATTTTAGTGCGGATTGCGAATTGCGAATTGGGGATTGGGGATTGGGGATTAAAATTTCTCCGGATTCTGCGCATGCTGCGTATGCTGCGGGAACCGCGTATGCTGCGGGAAACTAAAGCCGCAGGCCGAGGCTGATAAAGTAGTTCGTTCCAAAGGCGTACAACAACTCATTCGTATAATAACGCGGATTATCAATTTCGTTGCGATACACATTGCGATACACCTCCCGTCCGGAGATCACGATATTTTGATCATTTAACAAATTATTGACCCCGACGTTCAGATAGACAAAATACTTCCGGTTGACGCGCCAGGATTTTCCTCCAAAGAAATCGAGCGTATAGGCCGCTGGCGCTTTCTGTTGATCAATCACCGTATTCCAGATGGGCATTTCCGGGTTAAGCCCCTCTACATAGGCATTGGTCCGGCGCACGCGATCGAATTCATAGTAAAAATTATCGGCATAATTGAAAGTCAGGGAGGCAAACCAGAACCGGCGCGCCTCGTATTTGACGCTGAGCGAGCCCGTAGTCTGGGGCGTGCGCGGTACGTAAAAATTATTTTGGAAAACGGCGCCGGCGTTCAACACGGGCGCGTTGTTGTATTCGGGCGACATGTACAAAGTAGGCCGGTTGGTGTAGATATACTGTCCCACATTCGCGGCGGCGGAGAATACCCAACTGGGTACCGGACGGGCTTCGATGCCCATTTCCACGCCGGTATGGCGGCGGTTAATGCCTTGCATGACCGTTGCACCGATAAAAAACGGCAAATCCTGCAGGCCCTCCACCTCGAGATTGAGGCCGTCAATCGGAATGCCCTCATAGACGCGGCCGATAGGGCCGGGGTTGCTAAATACCGCCAGGGCTTCGTTCTCAAAGGTCGTGAAGTAGCCGGTAAGACGCATTTTCAAGCGCGGCGCCCGGAGAAGATATCCGCCTTCCACACTCCGGATATCATAGGTTTGCGCCCCGGGCAGGGTTGCATTCCGGACGCGGGGGGAAAGGAATACATCGCGGAATTGCGGCGCGCGGGCGCCGGCGAAACCGTTGGCATAGAGGTAATTGCGGCCGTTCATTTTCCACACGCCGCCGCCTTTTAGCCCCCAGGTATTGAAATTCAGTTGTTCGGAATCGCCCAGGGAGGAATCCGGGAAACGACCGTTTTGCATCGCGCCGGTGCGCCATAAGGCTGTTCGACCACCTTCCGCCGCCGCGAAAAACTGGAAGCGCGGCAGGTCTATCTGCGCTTGGGTCCAAATCGTGCCGCGGCGCACGTTTTCATCGTAATCAAAGCCAAAAAGATCGCCCTCCCGGGTCACCCGATTGGGCACGCGGATATCGCTGAAGCGGGCATTGTTATTTTCGGTATCGAACTGACCGAAAAAGTCCCAGTCGTTCCAAAAATCTGCACCCAGCAAATCCTCTGCAATTTTGAAATTCCGGCCGCGGTACCACTGGTAGTTACCGCCGCCCTGCAGCCGGATGCGGTCGTTGAGTTGATGATTCAGTACAAGATTCCCCCCCGCTTCGAGGTTCTCGGAGCGCTGATCCTCTATAATATAGGCGGCGCGCAGCCCACTGACCGTGTTGCCAGGAATGCCATTGGCGTTGGGTACCGAAGTAAAATTGGTTTGGTTGGCTTCGTAAAAAGCATTCCAGTCCACCTGACGGGCTGCTTCATTTTGGCTGAGGTAGTCAAACCATTGTGCCTCCAGGGCGGCGTCGGGCAGCGAGCTGGGCAAACGGCGATTAAAGTCCGGCGCGGCATTGGGCGCATCCTGCCAGTTCAAGCGCGTAAAACCCGATTTGCCGAATTGCGTGTACGCAGCAGCAAGGAGGGTCGTGCGGTCGGAAATATTGAAATCGTAGCGGAGAATGGCCACCGGTTGGTGGTTGGTCTGCACCTGCGAATTGCGTTTTTCGCCATTTTGGTACCCCCAGAGCGGATTGTAGAAATTGGAGCCGGCGACGGCGTACATTTCCTGGAAAGAATCAGCCGAACGGCCGCGGCGCGTAGGGGCGCCGAAAAAAGTCAGGTTCAGTCCGTGCCGGCGACCTATTTTTTTGTCCACCGATACAAAATAAGAGTAGCCGTCGAAAAACGTCCCTTCCACGTATCCCTCTTCCGCCCAGCGACGACTGCCCGAAACGGACACCGCCCAGCCGCCCGGCAACAGCCCGGTGCTGGCCGTGAGCATCACGCGGTTGCGGTACACCCGGTTGCTGACGGCATAGGTAGCGCGGATTTGTTTGCGCTGCACGCTGGCGCGGGTATCAATAAAATTGGCGCCGCCGATTTCCGAAAAGGTAAAATCCGCCGGATCCAGACCGATGGTCGTTTCCCGGTTGCGCAGTACGTCGTTCAAACCGGCAAAATCGCTGAAGGGCGTCCAGTTCGTCTCCGGATCGTTGAACGGAACCCCGTTCATAAATAGTTGGAACTGCCCGGAGTCGTACCCACGCTCGCGAAAACGGAAGACGCTCCAGCCAAAACCGGAAATGCTTTGAAAAACATCGCGGGAGGCATTCAGCAGATTCGCCACCTCCCCGGCCGCATCGCCCAAGGCTTCCGCCTCGTCCAATGTGATGGTAGGAATATCCGTCACCGGGACTTTGTTGGAATTCTCTGCCTGTTCGCGGGTCAGGCGGATAGACAAAGGCTCATTTTTCCCACGGTTCAATTCTACAGAACGCTCCTCGGGCAAATACCCCGTATGCGATACAATGAGCGTGTATTTACCCGGCTTCAATTCTTTGATCTCAAAACGGCCGTCCTGGCCGGATACGGCCATTTTTCCAGCGCCCGAGATCACCAAAGACGCATCGGCGAGCGGGGCGTCGGTATCCGCATCCACAACCTTACCTTTTAGAGATACGGATTGGGCGGGCAGCATAAAAGACACAAGTAATAGGGCTAATCCTGAAAATAATCGCGAAACCATGCGCTGTCGGAAAAATAATGATAGAGGAAGGACGGTCAAATTTGGCCTGCAAATGTAAGAAAGTAAATGCAGGCTGCACGTCCGTACGTGTTAAATAATTGCGAACGGCTGCGACAGCGCCGTAAAAACTTGTTCCTTTGCATCAAATTTGATCTTGGCTGTTTATTTTTTTTCGATGAAACAACTGCTTTTTGCCGCCTGCCTCTTGCTGCCCGGATTTTTGTCCGCCCAAAACAAACCCGAGTACAAGGTTGCCGCAATCGGCTTCTACAACCTGGAAAATCTGTTTGACACCCTCGACGCGCCGGAAACGAACGACGCCGATTTCCTGCCCAACGGCCGGCTGCTCTGGAATACGGAGAAATACAACTCCAAGCAGGAAAACATGGCTAAAGTCATTAGCCAACTCGCCACGGAACTCAGTCCAGACGGCCTCGCCCTGCTCGGCGTAGCCGAAGTGGAAAACCGCGTCGTGCTCGAAGACCTCGTGCAACGGCCGGCGCTGCGCAGCCGAAATTATAAAATCGCCCACTTCGACTCCCCGGACGAGCGCGGAATTGACTGCGGGCTGCTCTACCAGGAAAAATACTTCCAGGTAACGGCGGCGCAAGCTGTACCGGTCGCCCTCCAGGAACCTAAAGATACCGCCGGGGAGGCAGATTACACCCGCGACGTGCTGTATGTCGCCGGATTGCTCGACGGCGACCCGGTGCACGTCATGGTCTGCCACTGGCCCTCGCGCCGCGGCGGAGAAAGCGCCTCGGCCTGGATGCGCGCCGCAGCAGCAGGCGTGTGCCGCCGAATCGCCGACAGTATCCTGACCGTGCAACCCGACGCTCGGATCATCGTCATGGGCGACCTCAACGACGACCCCAATAACAAAAGCCTCACATCCGTGCTGCTGGCTAAAGGCGACCTGGAAAAAATAAAAGACCGCGAGTTCTACAACCCCCTCTACGAAGAATTCAAAAACGGCAACGGCACCCTGGCTTATCGCGACTCCTGGAATTTGTTTGACCAAATTGTAGTCTCCAAAACTTTTACCGCCAAACGCGCCGGTAGCTGGCAATTCTACAAACCGGTGATTTTCAGACAGCCCTGGATGCTCCAAACAGAAGGCGCATTTAAAGGCTACCCGTTCCGGACTTTCGTAGGCGATAACTTCATGAACGGGTATTCGGATCACCTGCCGGTATATCTGTATTTTTTAAAACGGCGCTAAATTTGCGACAAATCCCGGATGATCTGATTCGCCAGCGCCTCCGCAACCTCCGGCGTACCGCTCTCCGCATACACCCGGATGATCGGTTCGGTATTCGAGGGCCGCAGATGCACCCAGCCCCGCGCAAAATCAATTTTCAGCCCGTCCTCCAGGTTGATCTGCTCGCCCTGATACTTTGCCCTTAGTAGCGCAAACGCCGCGTCCAGATTGGTATCCGGACGGCGCTCCATTTTTGTTTTACACATATAATATTGCGGATAAGTCTGCCGCAAAGCAGACACGGAACACCTTTTTTCCGCCAAGTGCGATAAAAACAGCGCGATCCCGACCAGGGCGTCCCGGCCGTAGTGCAGATCGGGCAGGATCACCCCGCCGTTCCCCTCGCCGCCAATTACGGCGCCGACCTCCTTCATTTTGGCTACCACGTTCACTTCGCCCACCGCCGCGGCATGGTACGCCCCCCCGTGCCGAAGCGTCACGTCCCGCAAGGCGCGCGAAGAGGAAAGATTGGAGACAGTATCGCCTTTTCGTTTAGACAGCACGTAATCCGCCACCGCCACCAAGGTGTATTCCTCGCCAAACAGCGCGCCGTTTTCATCCGTAAACACCAGCCGGTCCACATCCGGATCTACCGCAATGCCGAGTTGGGCGCCGTTTTGGCGGACTTCCAGCGCGAGTTGTTCCAAGTGTTCCCGAAGAGGCTCTGGATTGTGCGCAAAGCGGCCGGTGATATCGCCGTTGATGACGGTCACCGTACACCCCAGGGCCTCCAGGAGGGGCGGTACCGCCAGCGCGCCGGTAGAATTGATGGCGTCTAGTACCACCGAGTAGCCCTGGGCGCGCACCAGATCCGGCTGCACCAGATCGAGCGCCAAAATCGTATCAATATGCCGGGCGATGTACGAATCGTCGGTTCGGTAGCCGCCGAGCCGATCCACCGTTGCATACGAAATCTGACCCGATTCAACGCGGGCGAGCACCGCCGCGCCATCGGCTGCGCTGATAAATTCCCCCTTTGAGTTGAGCAATTTCAGGGCGTTCCACTCCATGGGATTATGGCTGGCGGTAAAAATGATCCCGCCCCCGGCGCCTTCCGCCGCCACGGCCATCTCGACAGTCGGGGTGGTGCTCAAACCGAGATCCGTCACCGAAATACCCACGCTCCGCAGGGCGGCAATAGCCAATTGACTCACAATGTCGCCCGAAACGCGGCCATCCCGGCCTACCACCACCGAGGGATTTCCAGTGGTTTCCAAAATCCACTGGCCGAAAGCGGCAGTGCATTCTACAATATCCTGGGGCGTGAGGTTGTCGCCCGGTTTCCCGCCAATTGTGCCGCGAAAACCGGAAATTGATTTGATAAGTGCCAAGTTGTTGCGTTTTTGATTGCTGCAATGTTTGCCGCGCAAAGGTACGCAGAAAAAGGCGCCGCGCGCGCCGGCGCCGGTTGGCTGATTATTTACAAATTCTGTTAATTTTTTACACAAAAGGTGAAAAATTAAAAGGAGGTTCTATTTTTGCCGTTCCCTGCCAAATGGCAACCACATAATAAGAAAAATGCCATATTTATCGTGCAACAAGAAATAAACAGATTTAAAGGGATATTGCGCCGTTTTTGGACAAAAAAGAACCGAAATTGGTTCATTGCCGGAAGCCTGGCCGCCACAGCCGCCCTCTCGATCGCCACCCTCCGGCATCCCGATACCCGCCAGGCCGCCGCGCTGGCGTTCGCAGAACCAACACTCGACGCCCTGCCCGTCCTGCCGGCCAATATGCGCTGGGGGTTTGCCATGGATGAGTTTCACCTGTTCGAAGACCAACTCCGCGCGGGCGACGCGCTCGGCGTTCTGCTCGGCAAGCAAGGCATGGCCTATCCTGCGATCCAGCAACTCGTGGATAACTGCAAAGGCAAGTTCAATATCGCTTCAATGCGTACGGGCAGAAAACTTTATTACCTTTCCGAAACGCAAGGCAGCGCACCCCTGTACATGGTGTACGAACCCTCGCCGTACGAATTTGTCAGCTTCCAACTCCGCCCGCCCTACCAGGTGGAAGTAGTAAAACGCGACGTCACCACCAAGGTCGTCTCCGCATCCGGAGTACTGGAAACCAATTTCTGGCAGGCGCTGACCGATAACGGACTGAGCTACGAACTCGCCGACAATATGATTGATGTGCTCGCCGCCTCGGTGGACTTTTACCGGCAAAAGCAGGGTGACCGCTTTAAAGTCGTATATGAACAACACTATGTAGAGGGAGAACCAGTCGGAACAGGCAAAATCAACGCCGCGCTGTACGAACGCGATGGCGAGCAGTTTTACGCTTTTGGTTACGAAAAAGAGGGCGAAAAAACGCAATATTACGACTTTGAAGGCCGGCCGGCCCGAAAAGCATTCCTCAAATCGCCGGTAAAATACAGCCGCATTTCCAGCCGCTACTCCATGCGGCGCATGCACCCGATTTTGAAGTACAGCCGGCCGCATTTTGGCACAGACTATGCCGCGCCGGCCGGAACGCCCATTCTGGCCGTAGCAGACGGCGTAGTAACGGAGGCTACCCGCCGGGGCGGAAATGGCATTTATGTCAAGCTTCGCCACGACGGCCAATACGAGACCCAATACCTGCACATGAAAGGCTTCGCCAAAGGCATTCGCCCGGGCGTGCGCGTGGTGCAAGGCCAGACAATCGGTTATGTTGGTTCAACCGGCCTTGCTACCGGCCCGCATGTCTGCTTCCGTTTTTGGAAGAATGGGCGGCAAGTAGATCACCTGCGCCTGAATTTCCCGACGCCCGAGCCGATCAAAGGTGCCGAATTCGAAGCGTTTAAAATCGTGCGCGACCAACTCGTTCAAGAACTGCAGGGCGTACCTTACCGCACCCGCGAAGAAATTTACAGAGGACAAGAGGAAAAGGCAAAGCCCTGAGTTATCCTGAAAACAGGAGAGTATAAAAGATTTCGGCGGCCAGCGAAATAAAAAAAGCCCCCATTTTCCCGGGATTCCGGAAAATGGGGGCTTTTTAATCTGCTCCCAAGCCACCGGTTCAACTTTCCCGGCGCCCGTAGATAAACTGCGCTGCGCCATCCAATTCCTCGTAAAAATCCGCCCCATATTTGCGGATAATCGCCTCTTTGAGAAACTGATACACCGGCACTTTTTCTTTTTCTCCCAGGGTACAGGCCGCAGAGCAGATACTCCAGCGGTGGTAATTGAGCGCCTCAAACCCGTTGTCTTCATTTTTTTCCACCCGGATAGGATATAAATGACAGGAAATCGGTTTTCTGAAATCGGTCGCGCCGGCGCGCCACGCCTTCTCGATGCCGCAAGCGGCCACTCCCTGATCCATCACCAGATAGGCGCAAGGGCCGTTGTTGACCAGCGGCGTCCCCCATTCATCGGCTTCCCCGAACCACACCGCCGTACCCTGTGCCTCGATGGCGGCAATGCCGGCCGGACTGAGAAAGGGCTTCACTTGCTCAAAAATTTGCTCCAAAAGCGGCAGTTCAGCCGGTTCCAGGGGCGCGCCGGAATCCCCCTCCCAGCAGCAGGCGCCCTTACAGGCAGAGAGATCGCATATAAAACGCTCCTCCACCACCTCGTCGCTCACCAGTTTGTCTTGTACGATAATCATGGCGCAAAGATAGTGCAATAGGTGTTTATTCCGGTAGAGGCGCGATGCATCGCGTCTCTGCGGCGCGCGGTTGGGTACCAGCCGGCGCCCTGGCCCCGCCGATACCGCCAAAGAAAAATCCCCGCCAACGCGTCAAAACCTATCCAATTACTGCCGGAATTTCCACCCTACCCTCGCGTTTTCCCCGTATTTTTGCAGTAAAATCGGATTGTACACATGGCGCTCCAGGATAAATTTATCAACCCGTTTACGGATTTTGGTTTTAAGAAACTGTTCGGTTCCGAACCGAACAAAGATCTGCTCATTGATTT
>JBEIDF010000082.1:0-14523 GCA_040383605.1 Lewinellaceae bacterium | reverse complement strand
TGCACGTGCACGCGGAGGTGCGGCGCTGTGATATCCACGCTCGGTCGTTTGCCGAAGCGCTCGCGGAATTGATCTACGATGGCGTCCTTGGTCACCAGCGCCAGGTATTTTGAGTGGCTAAACGTGTCGCTTTGTACAATCGTATCCACCGCCAGCGTTTGATCCACGGAGAGATACTCCCGCCAGTCCACGTCCCGCACCTTATTATAGAACTGTTCTTCATTACCGGCGGTAAAAGAATATACCGGCGTCAGGATGCGCAGGCAGGTACGCGTTTCATAATTGGCGCGGTAGAGCATCTTCAGGTCGCCGTCGAAGGCGACGGCCCGGCGGAGTTCTTCGACATTTTCGGCGCCGAGGTTGCGGAGTTCTTCGGCCAGGATGGTTTCCAGGCCTTGCATCGTTTTGGCGATCAGTCGCCCGCCGGAAGGTTTCCAGGCATTGAGGGTATATTCGGCTTCGTTTACAGACATAGCGGCGGACCGGTAATTTTTTAATTGTTCAATTTTTGCGTCAGGCGGGACGAGGGTTGGACAGCCTGCGCTTTTTTCCAATATTCGATGGCTTTATCCCGATTGCCGAGCCCAAGTTGGGCGTCTCCGTATCGCTCGAGGATTCCCGGGTGTTGGTCGCCCCCTTTGGGCAGCACATTTTCGAGTTTGGCGGCGGCTTTTGGGTATTGTTTTTGGAGCAACAGGCTTTGCGCGAGTTCGCTAACGACGTCCAGGCGGAGGCGGAGGTCAGCGCCGGTCATCAGGACGGCTTGTTCCAGCGGGTTTTGCGCTTCCTGGGGTTTTCCCAGCGCGTTGGCGGCCAGTCCGAAGTAGTAGGCGGCGAGGGCTTGGTTGGGGAAATCGTCCATGGCCCGGGCGGCGGTTTCGTACAGTGCGCCCGTATCGCCCTGGTCAGCGAGGATGCGCATTGTATTTTCCCAGACGGCGAAGACCGTGGCATTCAGGGCGATGCATTGCCGGTAGCGCGCGAGTGCGTCGGCGGGCCGCCCCGACAGGTAGTAAATATCGCCGGAGAGCGCCCAGGCTTTTGCATCCTTTGGGTGTGCGGTTTCTGCCAGATTGCCCAGTTGGAGGAGCGCCTCGGCGAGCGCGGGTTCGTTGCGCGCGCGGAGTTTTTCCAGGTAGGGCGCCACGTCTTTGATTTTGGCATCCAGGGAAACGCCCGGGTCTGCAAACAGCGGCTGCAGTTTTTGCAAAAAATCCGTTTCGCTGCCTGGTTTGGGTTTTCCCACGGCGGCCAGACGGGCCTGCGGATCCGTGGCGTCTATTTCGAGGATGCCGGCGTAGGTCTTTTGCGCGGCCGCCTCATCGCCGATGGAGGTGTAGAACTCCGCCAGTCGGCGTCGGAACGTCAGTTCGCGCGGATTGGCGGCGATGAGTGCGTCGAGTACTGCGGCCGCCTTTTTGTAGTCTTTTAATCCGACATAGATCAGGTGTTTTTCATAGGATGTTTTTTCCCGGACGCCCTGCAGTTTCTCCAGTTGATCCAGCGTTTTGAGCGCGGATTTAGGGTCTTGCGTTTGAAGTTGTAGGAACGCCAATCGTTCGAGGAAGGCCGGCGTTTGCGGAAAGCGGCGGACGAGTTCGGCGTACACTGCCAGCGCGTCTTTGTTTTTACCCGATTTTTCAAATAAATCGGCCTGAAAAATTCGGTACCACTCGTTATTTGGCGCTAGCGCGATGGCTTTGGCGATGGCATCGAGGGCGTTAGACTCGTCTGTCTGGGCATAGTACGTCCGGGACAGTCCATACCAGGCCGCATCGTTGGCGGGGTTGTCGAACAGAAATTTTTTATACAATTCGACCGCTTTATCCAATTTTCCGAGCAATCGTTCCTTCTCGGCGTCCACGAAAAGCGATTGCTTTTCCACCTCCGCTTCCGGCACGATTTGTGCACGGCCTTGCAGGGTATTTTGCGCCGGCAGTCGGAATACGGCAGCGGCAAGCAGCAACAATGGAGCGACTCGGGCAGTTTTTTTTAAAAAAGCGTAGATGTTCATGGGTGGTATTGCGCCTCAGCGCTGCGTTAAGTGAGAGTAATCGCCGAGGTTAAGTTCTTCTTTTGAGCTGATATATTTACTGGCGTTGCCGATCATGGAGTTTTCCAGCACCGCATTTTTGATTTGGGAATTGTTTTGGACAATACTGTTGTTCATAACGGTATTCTCGACCGACGAATGACTGCCCACGCTGACATACGGCCCGATAACGGAATTTTTCACCGTGGCGTGTTCGCCGACATAGCAAGGCGGCACGATTACGCTGTGCTCGATTTGGGCGGAGGCGGCGATGAGCGGTTGTTCCCGGTGGAATTCGAGCATACGGGCGTTTGAGTGCAGGATTGCCTCCTTGTTGCCGCAGTCCAGCCACTCTTCAATTTCTCCGGTGGCGAAGCGCAGGCCGTTTTCGCGCAGGATTTCCAGCGCCGTGGTGAGTTGGTATTCATTTTTTTCGCGGATATCCTGCGAAATCACCTGGTGCAGGGCGTCGCGCAATTTTTCCGCTTCCTGGAAATAGTAGATGCCGACAATGGCGAGGTCGGAAACAAAGCTGCTGGGTTTTTCCACAAATCCGGCGATATACCCGTCAGCATCGAGTTGTACGACTCCGAATGCCGAGGGGTCTTTCACCTTTTGCACCCAGATTACGCCGTCTTCCTGGGCGTTGAAGCTAAAATCTGCTTTAAATAACGTATCTGCGAAAGCGATCATACACTTGCCCTTCAGGCTTTCGGCTGCGCAGTAGATGGCGTGTCCTACCCCCAGCGGTTTTTCCTGCTGATAAAATCGGCAGGCGGCGCCGAGATTTGCGGCGATCGCGGCCAGTTCGCGTTCCACTTCCGGCCCGAAATCGCCGACGATAAAAGCGATTTCAGCGATCGGGCCGTCATAAGAACCTGCCAGATCCTCCACCAGGCGTTGGATAATCGGTTTTCCGGCTACGGGGATGAGCGGCTTGGGCACTGTTAGCGTGTGGGGGCGGAGCCGCGTTCCCTTGCCGGCCATCGGTATGATAATTTTCATGTGTACGTATTTGTAAAAAGATATCCGGCGGCGGGGCGACCGGAAGCAGTCGTTGAACAAACTCTTGAGCGAGCGTGTCAAAAATTATATTCTCTGCTAGTATGAAAAGGATTTTCTAGCCAGACAAGGCGCTTTTTGCAGGCGTAATGGGACTAATTACGGCGAAAAAAAGGAACGGAGCTTGGCGGGAAAAGGCTTTCACATTAGCAGGAAATATAATTTTATACACGCTCTAAGCATGGCCGGTGCTGCCGAAGCCGCCTGCGCCGCGTCCGGTTTCGGTTAGCGCGTCTGTTTCCGTCCATTCTATTTGTTCGTATTGCGCAACGACCATTTGGGCGATGCGTTCGCCTTGTTCGATCGTTTGCGCTTCATTGGATAGGTTGACCACGATGCACTTGATTTCGCCGCGGTAGTCGCTGTCAATGGTGCCGGGCGAATTCAGGAGCGTGAGCCCGCGTTTGGCCGCGAGCCCGCTCCGGGGCCGGATTTGTGCCTCGAAGCCGGGCGGCAGTTCAATGAACAAGCCCGTGGGAACCAGCGCCCTTTCGAGCGGCCCCAGGGTAATTGGGGCTTCCAACTGCGCGCGCAAATCCATCCCTGCGCTGCCGGCTGTTTCGTAGCGCGGGAGGGGATTTTCCGAGCGGTTGATGATTTTAATTTTCAATTTTTTTTAATTTTGGGGCAAATTTAGGGGGAATGCCGTTGTGTTGGGCAAATCTTTTAAAAAAAACAAGATCGGGAGGGGTTTTGCCTTGTGCATCCCGGGTAAACATGGCGCGGTTGGATATTTTTAAACAGGCAATATCACCACATTTTGCGGCAGAATTTGACAAACTTTTATTAAAATCCGCATCCGCTATACCGGGCTTACGGAAATACCAATAAATTACCGCCCGTTTTAAAAAACGCATCTATGAAACTGATTTACACCTTATTTGCCCTTTTGCTCCCTGCTGCAGTCTATGCGCAAACGCCTGGTAACGACGATTGCAGCGGGACGGTTGACCTGGGCGTCATTCCCTACTGCTCGGCGCCCGGGGAATTTACCAATATCGGCGCAACGACCAGCCTGATTGATCCTTCAAATAACATTCCCGCTTGCTTTAATAATGCCGGTGAACGCGATGTGTGGTTTCAGTTTCAAACGCCCGCCGATGGCAGTATTCTGGACGTGGCCATTACCGTTTTCGGCAATGTAAACGGAAACGGCACGCTGCAGATGCCGCAGGTGGCCATCTATCGCGGCGATTGCACGCTCGGCGGACTGGCAGAACTCAACTGCGCGGCGGCGCCCCTGAATGTCAATCAGGTTGTATTGCAGCAGTTTGGGCTCACGCCGGGATTGACGTACTACCTCCGAATAAACGACTATTCCGGCACGGCCGCGCCGAACGCCGGCACTTTCCGCCTTTGTATCGAACCCTACGTGCCGGACATCAATATCGGTGAGGAGCCCGGCTCGCAGAGCTGCAGCGGCACGCTTTGGGATTCCGGCGGACCAACCAATGACTACAGCGGAAATGAAAATCTCGCTTTCACGATCTGTCCGCAGGATTTCCACCAGTGCATCGTTATTAACGTGGTGGAGTTCAACACGGAGCAGGGCTGGGATTTCCTGGCATTTTACCAGGGCGATAATACCAGCGCGCCGCAGATCACCGAGATCAGCGGCACGGGAAGCAACCTGGAAATTCAAATCAGCGGGACTTGCGCCACGATCGGTTTTTCCTCCGACGGATTGGTAGAGGATACCGGTTTTCAACTCACCTGGTCCTGCAGCCCCAATCCCTGCACCACTCCCCCCATCACCACCTGCGACGATCCGGTGGAGATCCCGGGCCTGCCCTATACCGAAAACGACCTGTCGAATTGCTTTTCCGGAAATACCATCGCGTTTGGACCCTGCAACGACGATTTTCTCGACGGCAACGACTATGTGTTTTCCTATACCTCCCCGGGCGATGAATGTATCCGTATTCAAACCAACGGCACCAATACCGGGGTCGGGGTCGGTGTGTACGACAACTGCCCGGATCTTCCCGGCGCAAATTGCATCACGGCAGCGAGCAGTGGGTTCGGAACCAATCCGGTCATTCAGGCTGCCTTTTTAGAGAATCCCGGCACCTATTATATTGTGTTTGCCTCGGAGGCAGGCTGTTCTCCCTTCGATATTCAAATAGATACCGTGACCTGCCCGGTCATTCTTCCAACCGCGTCCACCTGCGACAAAGCGCTGGACATTGGCGGCTGCAGCAACACCCTGCCGGAGGTCATTGCGCTGACGCCCGGCGCCGGCGATCCGGATTTTCTGCAGGATGGCGTGAACCAGGGCTGTTTCGTTAACCCGCAGGAGAATTTCTCTTTCTTCTTCTTTGTTGCGGGCGCGGATGGCAAATTCGGATTTACAGTCGAGGCCGCCGATCCGGCCGAAGCTTCGGATATTGATTTCAACGTCTGGGGGCCGATTAACGACCCGGACAGTATCTGCCACTTTGTAAGCAACAACCAGCCGATCCGTTCTTCGTGGGCCGGCGGCGCCGATCCGACTGGTCTGGCGGATGTGCATCCGGTGCTGGGCACGCCTGTGAATGACAATTTCGACTGCGGAAGCCCCCTCACGCCGGGTGCGACCGGGGATGATTTCGTCCGGCGCATAGACGTAGTGCAAGGAAAAATTTATGTCATCATGCTGGACGATTTCGGCAATGCCATCGTAAACAGCGGGGTTTCAATTGACTTTTCCGGAACCACCAACGGCGTGCTGGACACGCCGCCCGATCTGGTCAGCGTGACGGCAGATACCGTGATCTGCGTGGGCGACAGTGTGCAACTGAACGCTACCGGCGGACTGGTTTACGGATGGACGCCTGCCGCGGGACTGTCTTGCGTCAACTGCCCTAATCCAGTCGCCACGCCATCGGTTTCCACCACCTACAATGTGCAAATCGCCACTACCTGTCAAAACTTCGCCCGGTCTGTGGACGTAAAGGTTTATGGCGTAGATCTCGGCCCGGACGTGACCGTCTGCAACAATGCGGAATTTACGCTCAATCCGAATCCGTTCTCCGGCGTCCAGTACAGTTGGATCGGGGATAACCTCAGTTGCTACGACTGTCCCAGTCCTCAGGTTTCGGGCTTGAGCACGGGCGTATATACGTATATCGCCACGATCACGGCCGCTTCCTGCATCTTGAGCGACACGCTGACGATCAACGTAGTGGCAGGCGAAGCGCCGGATTACCTTATCGCCGAAAACGCCGATATCTGCGAAGGCGCTTCCGTGAACCTGGGCGGCGCAGCACAGCCGGGTACCGCCTACGCCTGGAGTTCCAATCCGGCCGGATTGGCGGCGACCGATCCAAACCCAAGTGTCACGCCGGCGGTTACAACGACCTATTATTTGGCTGCTTCCAACCAGTCCTGTCCGTTCAGCGTCTTGGACAGCGTCTTGGTGACCGTCTTCCCCCGTCCTGTCCTCGCCCTCACAACAGACACAACGATTTGCCAGGGCCAGTCGGTTAGCCTGGGCAGCACGATCATTCAAGTGGGGATGCAATACGCCTGGTTGCCAGCTGATTCGACGCTGGACGACCCCCTGAGTCCGAATCCGCTGGCTACGCCGGACAGCAGTGCGGTGTACACACTGATCGCGTTTAATCAGGAGTGCGTCGACACGCAGAGCGTGGCGATTACCGTCGTGCCCGTTGCTATTTCTTTGGATGTGGCGGATAGCCTTGTGATCTGCCTGGGTACCGTGTTGGAATGGACCGCTACGGTCTCCCCGGCCGGTTTGCCGGTGACTTGGACCCCTGCTGTCGGCCTGACGGTATCCCCCGACGGATCGCTTGTCGCTGCCGCTCCTCTCGAGACTATACAATACACCGCGACCGTACAAAATCTCGGTTGTGCGCGCAGCACCCGGGTGTATATCGCCGTGGACAGCCTGCCGGCTGCGCTCGACATTATGCCGGAAGATACCAGTGTGTGTTTCGGCAGTCAGGTGTTGCTGTTTTCAACCATCTATGAGCCGGCGGATTTTCCGGAAATCGAATTCCTGTGGTCGCCCGGTGAGGGACAGCTAACACCCGACAGCCTGTACAACCTGGTGGTACAACCGCAGGATACCACCGTGTACAGCAGGATCACCGTGAATGGCGCCTGCCTGGACACCACCTTCGCGACGGTCAATGTTATTCCGGTAGCAGAGATGATTATCCAGCCTTCGGACACCGTGATTTGTCCGGGTCAGTCCGTGCAATTTTCGCTGACCTACACCCCCGGGGTAGAGGATATCAGCTGGGCGCCGTCCACCGGATTGAGTTGCACCGAGTGCGACAATCCGCGCTCGACGCCGCCTTTTACCACCACGTATAATGTGTCTGGCACCTTCGAGGGTTGTCCCACCGGGGCGGCGGCCTTTGTGCAGGTCCGGCCGTCTCCGAATTACGCCTTCCCCGGCGACACCCTGTTGTGCCTGGGCGAATCCATTACCCTGAATCAGGTTGCCGATCCATTGGCGAGCTACGTCTGGACCTCCACCGATCCGACCTTTGGTACACAAACCAGCGCACAACCGGTTGCGACGCCGAGCCAGAACACGACCTATTTCTTATTTGCCGACAACGGTTGTGTGATTCGGGATACGTTGCAGGTGCGGGTTTTTGCTTCCTCGCTGACGGTTTCTCCCGATACCAGCGTGTGTAAAAACGCCCCCGTGCAGCTGATCGCCACCGCTGCGTTCCCTGGCGGCTATGCGTGGAGTTCCGGGCAGACCGGACAGGTCATCAATATTTTGGCGGACACTACGCGACTTTACACCGTGCAATATACGTTTGGCGACAATTGCGTCCTCACAGATGCGGTATTGGTTACGGTTGTCGGCGAACCGCCGGTCTTGGCGTTTCCGGCGGACAACATGATTTGTCCGGGCGATAGCATCCTCCTGAACAGCCTGGACACCCCGGGCGCCACCTACAGTTGGACGTCCATACCTGCCGGATTCGTCTCCAGTAGTTCCACGCCCCTTGTCGCGCCCCTGCAAACAACCGTCTATCGCGTGACGGCCTCCTTGGGAATCTGTTCCACCAGCAGAGAAGTCACCATCAGCACCTCTAATCCGCAGCTCACGACGCCCAACGATACCGTTATTTGCGCCGGTTCGATGCTCATGCTCAAAGCCTCGGCGACGCCCGGCGGCGGCACCTTTATCTGGTCGCCCGGCGCCACGCCCGGCAGCACCCTGACGGTGACGCCGGACAGCACGACAAATTACGTGCTACAATATGTTTTTGGCGACAATTGCGTGAAAACCGACTCCGTTTTAGTGACCGTGACGCCGAATTTTACGCTCGGCATATTGAGCGAGCCGGACACCAACCAGTTGGAAATTGGCGCGAGCCTCGAATTGAGCGCGGACATTTCGCCGGCGCAAAGCCTGAACGGGTATTCCTTTATCTGGCTGGAAAACGGCCTGACGAAAGTCGGCTTCGATCCGGTTTACACCACGACGATCTCCACCAACGACACCGTGCTGTCATACCGCCTCACGGCCGTATCACCTGCGGGTTGCTTGCAGACGACCGTGATTAACTTCCGGATTGTGCAGCCGAAGGTCGTGATGCCCAATGCCTTTACGCCAAACGGCGATGAGTACAACAGCACGTTCGGCCTGGTGGTACTGGAGGGTACAGCCACAGTGGATAATATGCAGATTTACAATCGCTGGGGCCAGCTCGTTTTTGAAAGTACCGACCCCAACGCCCGCTGGGACGGCCGCTACAACGGGGAGGATCAGCCCTCTGATGTGTACCTGTACGTTATCCGTTGGCGCCGGGCCGACGGCGCCCTGCAGCCGGTGCTAAAAGGCGACGTGTTCCTCTTGCGATAAAACGGTTGGCCTTTGCGGCGGATTTTTTGTACCTTTGCGCCCGCAATGGTCAAAATAGGAAATATAGAACTTGGCGGCTACCCCTTGTTGCTTGCGCCCATGGAGGACGTGAGCGACCCGCCCTTTCGGAAATTGTGCAAAGAACAGGGCGCTGATATGGTATATACCGAGTTTATCAGCGCGGACGGACTGGTGCACGAGGCCGTGAACAGTTTAAAAAAACTGGAAATCTTCGATTACGAACGCCCTATCGGAATCCAATATTTCGGCGGGCAGATCGAAAACATGGTCGAGGCCGCCGAAATTATTGAGAGCAAAAACCCGGATTTGATTGACATCAATTTCGGTTGCCCGGTCGCGAAAGTAGCCTGTCGCCTCGCCGGTGCGGGCTTGCTGCGCGATATTCCGCACATGGTACGGCTGACCGAAGCGATCGTGAAAAGCACCAACCGGCCGGTAACCGTAAAAACCCGCCTGGGCTGGGATCATGCCACCATTAATATCCCGGAAGTCGCCGAGCGCCTGCAGGACGTCGGTGTGCAGGCGCTGACGATACACGCCCGCACGCGACAGCAGATGTACAAGGGCGAGGCCGACTGGACCTGGATTGCGGCCGTAAAGGAAAATCCGCGGATTCAGATTCCCATCTTCGGAAACGGCGACGTGGACAGCCCCGAAAAAGCGCTGCGCTACCGCAATACCTATGGCGCAGACGGGATTATGATCGGAAGAGCAAGCATCGGGTATCCGTGGATTTTCCGGGAAATCCGACACTATTTCGACACCGGCGAACTGCTGCCGCCGCCCGATATACATGAACGCGTGCGCGCCGCCAGGCAACATTTGTCAGACAGCCTGGACTGGAAGGGGCCGAAACTGGGCGTATTGGAAATGCGCCGACACTATGCCGCCTATTTCCGCGATTTACCGAATATCAAGCCTTTTCGCGCACAATTAGTCACCCTTATGGAACCGGAAGCGCTGTTTGAGGTGTTATCAGGCATTGAAAAAGAATATGCCGGTTACGAGGCCGAGCCGGCCTTTTAACAATCCCTTTAAGCGCGTGTTAAAATCTACACTCCCACCGTGCTCTTTACGATACAAGCCCACGAACGCAAACTTTTCGACCTGGTTGCTGAAAGCGCCCGGGAGCTCGGCGTTTCTGCCTATCTGGTAGGCGGTTATGTGCGCGACCGCCTGCTGGGCCGCCCCACCAAGGACGTGGATATCGTTTGTCTTGGCGATGGGATCCAACTCGCCGAAACGATGGCGGCTAAACTCTATCCCCGCCCGAAAATTGCGGTGTACAGTCGCTTTGGAACCGCGATGCTGCGGTACGAAGACGTGGAGGTGGAGTTTGTCGGCGCCCGAAAAGAAAGCTATTCCAGCGACAGCCGGAAGCCGGAAGTCGCCGCCGGCACCCTGGAAGACGACCAGAACCGCCGGGATTTCACCATCAATGCCCTGGCAGTCAGCCTCAACGAGGCAGATTTTGGCGCCATCATCGATCCTTTTGGCGGGCTGGGCCATCTGGAGGAAAAACTTCTGAAAACCCCGCTGGAACCAGGGCGCACTTTTTCCGACGATCCCCTGCGTATGCTGCGCGCAATCCGGTTTGCCGCCCAATTGGATTTCTCGATTGACCCCGTGACGTACCGGTCAATCGCCAAAAATCGGGAGCGCATCCATATTGTGTCTAAGGAACGAATCACCGCCGAGCTGGAAAAGATGCTGATGGCGCCTGTGCCGTCTAAGGGATTTCAGATGCTTTTTGAAACCGGGCTGCTGCAAATCATCCTCCCGGAACTGGCGGCGCTGCAAGGCGTGGAAGACCGAAACGGCCGGGGGCACAAAGACAATTTTTACCATACATTGGAGGTGTTGGACAATCTCAGCCGCCGCAGCAACAATATTTGGCTGCGCTGGGCTGCCGTTTTTCACGATATCGCCAAACCGGCCACGAAACGTTACAATCCGGAAACCGGCTGGACCTTCCACGGCCACGAGTGGCTGGGCGCCAATATGTTGCCTAAAATATTCCGAAATCTGCGCCTGTCGCTTGGCTCGGAGCTCGAATACGTCCAGAAAATGGTGCGCCTCCACCTGCGCCCGATTAGCCTGACCAAAGAGGAGGTCACCGACAGCGCCGTGCGCCGACTGCTGTTCGACGCCGGACGGGATATTGAGGACCTGCTGAAACTCTGTGAATCCGATATCACCACTAAAAATCCACGCAAAATGGCGCGTTACCTGGAGGGCTATGAATACCTCAAGGAACGCATGGCACTGGTGTCGGAGTCAGACCGGCTACGGCTGTGGCAACCGCCCATTGACGGCGCATTGATCATGAAAACCTTCAACATCCAGCCGTCCCGGGAAGTCGGCATCCTGAAAACGGCCGTTCGTGAAGCGATTCTGGATGGCCTGATCCCCAATGAATTGGAGCCGGCGTTTGCCTACCTGCTGGCTGAGGGCGAAAAATTGGGCTTGCAGCCCCGAACGCTGGAAATGAGGGAGGCAGACAACAATGAATAACCGCGCATGATGCTTGTTTTTCGGAAAATATGGGCCGTGTACGCCGTCTCCGCCTTTCTGCTACTCGTTTTGCTGGGCGTGCCCGTACTGCTCTTTAATATGGCGGCTACACCGGGCGAGCGGGCGCTGAAGCGGAATGTTCGGTTCCTGCACCATACGATTGGGCCTGTTTTTTTAGCGCTGGCAGGGATTCGGCTGAAGATTTCCGGACGCACACATTTGAGGCCGGGCGTTTCATACGTGATCGTCGCCAACCACCGTTCTTCCATAGATTTTATTGTCAATGCAGTAGCCTTTCCCGGTATTTTCCGGTTTCTTGCAAAACAGGAATTAATGAAAATCCCCATTTTTGGATGGGTAGTCAAAAAAATGTGCCTGACGGTAGATCGCAGCAGTGCTATGAGCCGCGCGCGGAGCGTAGTCGAAATTAAAAAACAGCTGGCGCGCGGGTGGAGCGTGCTGATTTATCCGGAGGGCGGCCGCAATCGAACCGAATCGCCCCTTGCGCCGTTTTACGATGGCGCTTTTCGGATCGCCATACAAACCGGCGCGCCAATCGCCATTCAAACTGTTCAAAACGTGGAAGCCGTGAGCGCTTCGGTAAAATCGGTGGATTTGTGCCCGGGTACTTTGTACATTGCTTGGGACGAACCGATTGAAACCGCCCAGCTGACAGCCGAGGATATTCCTGCGCTCAAGGAGGCCGTCCGAAACCGAATGAACGTTCATTTGCAACACCGAAATTAATTTTCCATGCAATACGCAAAAAATATTCTCGAAACGATCGGCAACACGCCGCTGGTACAACTCAACCGGGTGGTCGCCGATATCCCAGCCCTCGTACTGGCAAAAGTGGAAACATTCAATCCGGGCCACAGCACGAAAGACCGCATGGCCCTCAAAATGATCAATGATGCGGAGGCGCGGGGCGACCTAAAGCCGGGCGGCACGATCATCGAATGCACGTCCGGCAATACGGGCATGGGCCTCGCCCTGGTAGGCGCCGTGCGGGGATATCGCTGTATTTTCACTACGACGGATAAACAGAGCAAGGAAAAAGTGGACTTACTCAAGGCAGCCGGCGCAGAGGTGATCGTTTGTCCGACGAACGTAGAGCCCGAAGACCCGCGCTCGTACTACTCCGTGGCGCGCCGCCTGAGCGAGGAAATCCCGAACTCTTTCTGGTGTAATCAGTATGATAACCTGTCGAACCGACTGGCGCACTACGAATCTACCGGTCCGGAGATTTGGCGTCAGACAGACGGAAAAATTACCCACTTGGTGGTTGGCGTCGGAACCGGCGGCACGGTATCCGGTACCGGCCGTTTTTTAAAAGAACAAAATCCGGATATCTGTGTCTGGGGCGCTGATACGTATGGCTCGGTATTTAAAAAGTACCACGAAACCGGCGTGTTCGATCCGAAAGAGATTTATCCCTATATCACGGAAGGCATCGGGGAGGATATCTTGCCTGCCAATGTAGATTTTTCCATTATCAACCACTTCGAAAAGGTCACGGACAAGGACGCAGCGCTTTGGGTGCGCCGCCTGGCCCGGGAAGAAGGCCTGATTCTTGGGTATTCCGCCGGCAGCGCGCTTGGCGCCTTGTGGCAAATGCGCGATCGGCTGACAAAGGATGATGTGGTGGTGATTATCTTTCACGACCACGGCAGCCGCTACGTCGGTAAAATATTCAACGACGACTGGATGCGCGAGCGCGGTTTTCTGGAGGACGAACTCAAGGTGCGCGACCTGGTCGCCCGCAAGCGCGATCGCCATTTTTATGCCGTGCAGGTGCACGACTCCGTGCGTACGGCCTTTCAACTAATGAAAGAACGCGATCTGAGCCAACTACCGGTACTGGACGGACTGGAAATTGCCGGTTCGATCACCGAGACCCAAGTGCTCCGCATTCTGCTGGAGAATCCGCTGACCAATTCCGAGCGGCCGGTGCGCGAGATTATGGATAGTCCGTTTGCGACGGTGCAGGAAGATTTGCCCATCAGCCAGCTCAATCGGTACATGACGAAAGAAATGCCTGCAGTCATTGTGCGCGACCGTTCCGGCGGCGCGCATATTGTTTCTCAATACGATCTTATTCAGGCTATTTGACCTGCAGCAGATCGAAAATCTGAGGCGCCTGGTTATTGCGCGCAACCAGCAATACAGGGCGCTTGCCAAGTTGCGTCATTTTTAAATCGCGTATTTCGCCGGATAACTGCAGGCCTGTGTGGCGCGCGCGGCGGGGCGTGAACTGCCCCTTTCCGTCGCCCAGGAGCGTCAGCCCGTAGTCTGCGTCCACGTAGCCAAATTCCGGTTTACAGCCGATGAAATTGCCGCCGCTGACAATATCCGGTTTTCCGTCTTGGTTAATATCGCCCAGCGCCAGTCCGAACAGGGGAGCGAATTGCGCTTCGGAGGGCAGTTCCCGGTGTTCATACGTCCCCTTTTCGGTGCTGAGGAATACGGCGGAGGCCAGGTACCCGGCCCGGAGCTCCAGTGCCTCTGCCATTTGTGCCGGGCTGAAGACATCCTGCAGGGTTTTGCCGGCGTAGTCTCGGAAGTGCAAAAATCTTTTTTTCAAAAAAGGCATTGTGCCGATCATATCGCCGCGGAGTACGTAGGGAAATACTTTACCGGAATTGTGGCGACACAGAATCTGTTCCGGCGTACCGTTTTGGTCGAAGTCATTGAAATACATTGTGAGCGGCGTTTCCGGCCCTGCTTTGAGGCGGGTATTCAGGCCCATATTTCCGGCCACGAAATCCGGGCGGCCATCGCCGTTGAGGTCGGCGACCGCCAGTTTTTTCCACAGTCCGGAAAACGGTTTGAGTCCGTATTTAGCGGATTCATCGCTGAATTGGCCATTTTGGTTGATAAAAAGGGTGGGGGACATCCACTCGCCGACCACGATCAGGTCGGGCTGGTTATCGTTGTTTAGATCAGCCCAGGCAGCATCGGTGAGCAGGCCCAGGTTCTTAAACGCCTCCGGCTGCGTCATGTTGAAGAAGCCTTTCCCGTCATTGAGCAGGAGGTAACCGCCGACGGGCACGCCGACTTT
>JBEIDF010000081.1:0-14543 GCA_040383605.1 Lewinellaceae bacterium | reverse complement strand
CAACTCCTCCACCACCGCGGCATCTGAAAGGTTATACGCAGCCCAAATCGTGTTCGCAATATCTTCCGCCCGCATCAGCCGGTCGGGCGGATAATCGGCGCCGCGCCAGGAGTCGGACCAGGTTGCGCCAGGCAAAATCGAAGTCACCTTGATGCCTTTGCTTTTCATTTCCTCCCGCAGCACTTTGGAAAAACCAAGCAACGCAAATTTGGAAATGGTATAGGAACCGCCGTTCGGATAGGCTGCAATGCTCGCAATGCTGCACATATTGAAAATGTGCCCCGCGCGCCTGGGAAGCATCAGGGGCAGGAGCGCGCGGGTCAGATAGTACGCACTGTACAGATTGATCTCCATCATGGTCTCAAAGGCCCCCGACGGCTCTTCCGATATGGCGCCCGGCATAAACAAGCCGGCGTTGTTGACCAGCACATCCAAATGCGGCCACTCGGCACGGACAAAATCGGCAAAATGCAGTACCTCCGTCCGCTGGCTCAAATCAGCCTGGTGCACACGCAAACGCGAATGCGGAAAATACAAGGCCCAATCGGCCTGCATCTGCTCCAGATCAGCCGCCGTGCGCGCGCACACGCACACGTCAAACTGATGCGCGGCGAATAATTCCGCAATGGCACGGCCCAATCCTTTGGTGCCGCCGGTGACTACGATTGTTTTGTTCATGCGCGTCTGAATGTATTTTAGGATGGCAAAATAAGGAGATTCACGGGAATTCACCGCGCGTATTTGAAAACTCGCTAACTTCGCCCCCGATGGAAGTGCAAAAATTCAATTATTTCTACGACGTTGGCCGCTTCCTGGCGATGATGCGCCAGGCTTTCAGCCGTCCGGAAAAGTTTTCGATGTATTGGAAAGAAACGACCCGACAGATGAACGATATCGGAATCGGGTCGCTGATCATCGTATGCCTGATCTCGATCTTCATCGGGGCGGTCTCCGCTGTACAATTTGCCTATCAGTTGGACGGCCAACTGATCCCCCAATACTACATCGGGTATATTGTGCGGGATCTGGCGCTGATCGAACTGTCGCCAACCTTCACTTGTCTGGTGCTGGCCGGCAAGGTAGGCTCCAATATGGCGGCAGAACTCGGCGGCATGCGGCAAAAAGAGCACATAGACGCCATGGAGGTGATGGGGGTCAATACGGCTTCCTATCTGGTGATGCCCAAACTGGTCGCCGCGCTCGCCGTCATCCCGCTCCTCGTCACCTACTCCGCATTCGTGGCCATCCTCGGCGGCTATCTCGCCAGCGTGCCCACGGAAATGATTACCCACGATGAGTACGTACAGGGCCTGCTCTCCTATTTCGTGCCCTACAACGTATTTATGATGTTTGTAAAAGCGTTCGTTTTTTCCATCATCCTCACGCTGGTGTCTTGTTATCAGGGGTATTTTGTGACGGGCGGCAGCATCGAACTCGGCAAGGCCAGCACCCGGGCGGTCGTTTTCAGCGATATCCTGATCCTGCTCGCCGACTACCTGATCGCAGTCCTGCTAACGCGGTAGTTTCCCGCACAGCCTGTTTTTCTACAGAAATAAGATCCCCGTGGCAAGTCGCCCGGGGAAAATTCAATGAAATATGTCCTTACAGTCTATTATCGAATCTGCCTGGGAAAATCGCGCGCTGCTGCAGGAACCAACCGTGCAACAGGCTATTGAAGAAGTCATCGCCGCGCTGGACGCCGGATCGCTGCGCGTGGCAGCGCCGCAGCCGAACGGCGACTGGGTAACGTATGAGTGGATCAAAAAAGCCGTACTCCTCTATTTTCCGCTGCGGCAAATGGAAACGACCTACCTGGGGCCGTTTGAGTACCACGATAAAATTCCGCTGAAATCGGATTACGCCGAAAAAGGCGTTCGCGTTGTGCCGCCAGCGGTCGCCCGCTATGGCGCCTACATCGAAAAAGGCGCCATTTTGATGCCTTCTTATATCAATATCGGCGCCTGGGTCGGCAGCGGCACGATGGTGGACACCTGGGCAACGGTCGGTTCCTGCGCCCAAATTGGCCGCAACGTGCATCTGGCCGGCGGCGTAGGCATCGGCGGGGTGCTGGAACCGCCCCAGGCCACACCCACGATCATCGAAGACGATTGCTTTATCGGCTCGCGCTGCATCGTTGTGGAAGGCGTCCGCGTGGAACGCGAAGCGGTGCTCGGCGCCAATGTCGTCCTGACGCAAAGCACGCGCATCATAGACGTAACGGGCGCAGAACCGGTCGTTCTGAAAGGCCGGGTGCCGGCCCGTTCGGTCGTCATCCCGGGATCCTACACGAAGAACTTCCCCGCCGGCGATTTCCAGGTGGCCTGCGCGCTCATCATCGGTACCCGCCAGGAAAGCACCGACAAAAAGGTGTCGCTGAATGAGGCCCTGCGGGAATTCCAGGTCTCCGTTTAATCCGCTACTCCATGGTCAGTTCCCGCATCAGCACATCGCGGGAGTTGCCGCCGACAAACACCCGGAATTTTCCGGGGTCGGTTTTGAATTTCCCCTGATGATTCCAGTACCCCAGGTCGGCGGACGTTAGCTGAAATGACACCGCGCGTTTTTCGCCGGGCTGCAACAAGATTTTTTCAAATCCTTTCAATTCTTTCACTGGCCGGGCGATATCCGCGGCGACGTCTTGTATGTAAAGTTGGACAACCTCTGCGCCGGCAACCCGGCTGGTGTTGGTTACGTTCACGCGCACCTCCACCGGTTTTCCGCGTCCGGCAGGCGCTGTGACCTGCAAATCGGCATACTCGAATCTGGCGTAGCTCAGGCCGTATCCAAACGGGTAGGCTGGGTCTTTCGGCACATCCAGATAACCGCTGGTCCACATCGTGCCGAATTCTGTTTGTGGACGCCCGGTACTCAGGGCGTTGTAGTAGAGCGGCACCTGTCCGGGATGCTGGGGCCAGGTAAGCGGCAGTTTGCCGGAGGGATTGACCTTGCCGGTCAGGACATCGAGGAGCGCGTTGCCGGTTTCGAAGCCGGGTTGCCAGGCGACGAGGATCGCGGGCACGTTGGCATCGGCCCAGGGGAACACGAGGGGCCGGCTGTTGAACAGGGCCATGACAACCGGCTTATTGCCGCGGCTGACGATGCGCAGGATCGTCTCTTGTCCGCGCGGCAATTCGAGCGAAGCCACCGAACGGCTTTCGCCGCAATCAAAACCGCGTTCACCGACGCAGACGATCACCACTTCGGCCTCTTGGGCGGCCTTGAGCGCGGCGGAGTAGGCTTTTTCATCGCAGGTGGCATTGAGACAGATTTCGGTCACCGTTACTTCAAATCCCAGGGCCTCCAATCCGGGTTTGAGGGCCATAGCCGGCGTGACGACCTTGGTTGAGTCATACTCGCGCATGCCCAATCCGAGCGTCCAGAAGCTCATATAATCCTTGTTGCCGCGGCTGTCGGCGTACGGGCCGATGATGGCGATTTTTTTGAACGGGCTTTCCGGCGTGAGCGGCAGCAATCCGCCGTCGTTTTTGAGCAACACCATACTTTCTGCAGCCAGTGCGCGGGCGGCGGCCCGGTACTCGGGTTTTTCGAGCGTATTTTCCCGGCGTTTGGCGTCGAGGTAGCGGAAGGGGTCGTCGAAAAGTCCCAGTTGGAATTTGAGTCGGAGCACCCGTTTGACGGCTTCGTCTATTTGCGCTTGGGAGACGCGCCCGCTCTCCAGGGCTTTTTTCAATCCGCGCAGATAGGTTCCGCCGGCCATATCCATATCGCAACCGGCAGCGAGGCATTTGGCCGATGCGTCTGCGTCGTCGGCGGCGGCGCCGTGCACAATCGTTTCGCCCACCGAATTCCAATCGCTCACCATGAGGCCCTTCCAGCCCCATTCTTTTCGGAGGATATCCTCCTGCAGGAAGCGGTTCATCGTCGCCGGCACGCCATTCAGGGTATTAAAGGCGTTCATAAAGGTGGCGCAACCGGCATCTGCGGCGGCTTTAAACGGCGGGAGGACGATTTCGCGGAGGCGTTGTTCGCTCATATCCACGGTATTGTAATCGCGTCCGCCCTCCGCGAAGCCGTAAGCGGCGAAGTGCTTGGCGCAAGCGGCGATGGTGTTGGGGCGCGACAGGTCGTTGCCCTGGAATCCGCGCACGCGCGCGGCGGCGATTTTGCCGCCCAGCCAGGGGTCTTCGCCGGCGCCTTCCATCACGCGGCCCCATCGGGGATCGCGGGAGATATCCACCATAGGCGCGAAAGTCCAGTGCTGGCCGTCTGCCGAGGCTTCTTCGGCGGCGATGCGCTCCGCCTGTTCGATGGCTGCCAGGTTCCAGGAGGCCGCCTGCGCCAGCGGAATCGGAAAAATCGTCTTGTATCCGTGGATGACGTCGAATCCGAAGAGCAGGGGAATTCCCAGCCGCGACTCCTTGACGGCGGTTTCCTGCAGGATGCGCTTATTGTCGAAATTCGTGTGGCTCAGGATACTGCCCACCTGTCCGGCGCGAATTTGATTCAGCAGGTTATCTTTATTGACCGGGGTTCCGGTGCTGATATCGCCGGTCACTTGGTTGAGTTGGCCAATTTTTTCGTCCAGCGTCATATTGGCCAGCAGGGCCTGTACGCGTTGTTCCGTATTGCCGGCGGCGGCGGATTGGGCGGCTGCCGGGAGCGTCCAGTGAGTTAAAAGCGCCGTCAGGGCGCAGAATAGTACAATTTTCATAGCAAATAGATAATAAGCAGAATGGCGAAAAATGGCGCGTTTTTTGCGGATTTGGGCGCGCCGCCTGCAACAGGCGGCGCGCGTCACTGTTCCTTTACAATTTGCACCCGTGCCCCTTGGTGAAGGTTCATTTGGCCGGACACCACCACGCGTTCGCCTTCCGACAGGCCGGCGGTGACTTCCACCTTTTCGCCGGCGGAAACGCCCAGTTTGACAGGGCGTTCTATAGCGATGGAGTCATTTTCGACCACATACACTTTAGCGTCCTGCAAACTGCCGGTGATTGCTTTGCGGGGCAGCACAAGTCCGCGGCGGTTGTTGCTGAACTCAAAAAACGCTTTGGCGTGCATGCCGGCGCGAAGCGGCTGTCCGGGTAGGTTCGGCACTTCGATTTCCACATCGTAATTGAACGCATTATCTGCCCGCAGGCCGATATTGGTTACTTTGCCCTGGATGGCGCGGTTAGGATACACATCGGCGAACACCGTGACCGACTGGCCTTTTTTCACTTGGAGAATATCCCGTTCAATCACTTTTACCATTAGGAACAACTTTTCCAGGTTGGTAATTTGCGCTACCTGGATGCCCGGGCCGATCACGCTCCCCCGCTCGATGAAGCGCAGGCCCATCGTGCCGGTCATGGGCGCCTTGATGGCGGTATTCGCGATTTGTTTTTGCAGTCCCTTTTGTTTCGCCTCGGCGGCCAGCAAGCCCAGTTCGATATCTTCGATTTTATTTTTGGGTACTGCTTCCCCGGAGATCAGGTTGTCCAGGCGTTCTTTGTCTTTTTTGAGTTTCGCGAGATTAGCCTCCGTGGCGTCCAGCTCGATGCGGAGAATTTCCTCGTCCACTTTGGCGATCACCTCCCCTTCTTTCACCCATTCGCCCTTGTTTTTATTGACTGACACGACCCGTCCGGCGGTTTCGGAGATGACGAACATTTCTTTAGCAGGCAGGAAAATGCCATTGGTTTCCAGTCGGTTGGAGAGTTGCTCCATTTTCGGGCGGAGCACTTCGACCGGCACGTGCGCGCGGTCCACCAGGGAAATGCGGGCTTCATTTTCAATACTCCTTTTGTTGGCGCAAAGTTTCCAGCCGATCACACAAAAGCCGGCGATCAACAGGATCCAGAGATAAGCGTACTTTTTCAACGTATATAATTTTTGAGCGACTAACCGGCTGCTTGCTCTTCGGCGCCTATTGGCTTAAAAACAGGCCGCGCAGTGACTATTTTTCAAAATGCGCCGCAAAATACGGAAAAAGTTGGGTTCCGGCGCGCGCAGGAAATGTCGCTTTATTGCGTTCATTCACCTAAGCGCCGTATCTTTGCACACGGCGAAGATTTTTTAAAAAACGCGTTCCACAAATACCTGATATACATGCGCTTACTAATCGTTTTTTTGCTTTTCCTGTGCAGCGGGGCTGCTTTCTCCCAAAATTTACCCGACCGCCTGACCGCCAATTTCACGTTTGACGATTGCGACGGCTTCGACGATAGCGGCAACGGATCCGCCGCCGCACTCGTGGGCGATCCTTTGTGCGCCTGCGGCGTGGTGGATTCCGCCCTGCGCTTCGACGGCAGAAACGACGCCCTGTTCCTGGTCGGCCCGGTCAATGATGTGTTTTCCACCTCCGATTTTTCGGTGAGTTTTTATATGAAACCGCTCACCCCGGCCCCCGGCCCGGGCAGTAACAGCACACAGGTAATCCTCGCGAAACAGAGTATTTGTAACCGGGATAATGTTTTCTGGGTGCGCTACCAGCCCAATACCAAAGTGGTGTCATCACTCATCGCCGAAAACGACAGCCTCCTGATCACGGTCAGCGGCAAACTCGACGCCGACCCCTGCTGGCAACTCATCACCCTCGTGCGCAGCAACCTGCAGTACACGCTCTATGTCAACGGCCAATTGCGCGACTCCCGAAGCGCCTCCAAACGCATTAACCTCAACTCCACCGCCAACCTCCGGGTCGGAGAGGCCGTCTGCCCACTCGATACAAACTATCTGGGCTATTTGGACGAACTGCAGTTCTACAGCAAAGCCCTGAAACCAGAGGAATTTCAACTCATTGACCGCCGGCCCGACAAAATTGCCAATTCCGACACGCTGATTTATCTGGGCAACAGCTTCAATATCGAAATCTCGAACACCTGCGCTACCCAATTCAGCTGGTCGCCCACCGCCGGCGTCTCCGATCCGTCGAGTCCCACACCCACCATCACGCCCACAAGCACGACCGAGTATTCGCTAATCTTTGAACATCAGGGCGAATGCCTGGGCAAAGACCGGATACTTGTAAAAGTAATAGACCCGGATACGCTCGACTGCACGCAGATTTTTATTCCCAACGCTTTTACGCCAGGAGCTTCGCCCGGCCGAAACGACCGCTTCGGGGTCAGCAATCCGTTCGCTGTGAACGATTTTATCTCGTTTGAAATTTTCGATCGCTGGGGCGGGCGCATGTTCAACGCCGCTTCCCCCTTCGAAACCTGGGACGGCAATTTCCAAGACAAACCGGTCGGCCCAGGGGTGTACCTCTACCGCTTGCGCTTCCGGTGCCAAGGCCAGGAAGAATTTCGAACCGGCAGTGTGACGCTGCTGCGATAACCCGCCGCTATTTCTTAAAGGCGGCAATCGCCTGCTTGGAAAAATCCGATAACGACAAACGGCCGCTGATAGCAGCCCGCTCGGCCATCAGGCTGTCCCAACCCGCTGTGCCTTGCCAAAAGACGCGCTTGAGCGCCGTCAGGGCCTCCGGATTGTAACCGCTCAATTTCTGAGAAAACTGGGCTATTCGGGCGTCTAAAGCCTCGGCAGTGTCATGTACCTCCTGAAACAGGCCCTTCGCATGCGCCCAATCCGCCGTCTGCCAATCCTCCGGCGTGAGCGCCAGCTGCATATAGGCTGCGGCGCCCACTTTCCGCTCGACAGCCGGCCCAATTACAAAGGGCCCAAAACCAACAGCCAACTCGCTCAGTCGGACAGACGCCCACTGCGTTGCAAAACAGTAATCCGTAGCAGCCGCTAAACCAACGCCGCCGCCAACGGCCTTGCCGTGTATCCTGCCGACAATTATTTTCGGACAACTGCGCATAGCGGAAATCACACGACCAAATCCGGAGAAAAACCGGTTGGCCGTCTCGTCATCCGCTATCGCCATCAATTCATCAAAACTGGCGCCGGCACAAAAGGTGCGGTGCTCAGCGCTCTCCAATACAATAACTTTTACCCGCGGATCCGCGCCGGCCTCCGCAAACGCGTCGGTTAAGCCCTGCAGTAAGCGGCTGGGCAGGCTGTTGTGGTTGGGGTGGAAAAATACGATGCGCGCAATCCCCGCAGGGTGCACTTCCAAGCGCGCGTAACCTTGTTGTGTAATATCTTCAGACATTGTGGTGGCAGTTTAAAATCCATGCCGCGCCTGCTGAAAGCGGTGCGGAAAGGCAAAGGTAAGGCCTGGGACGGCGGCGCGAAAATAAAACCAATCGGAAATCGGCAGAAACGCTATATTTGAGCGCTTTTTACGCCGGCATGACAGTTTTTGGGCGCGCAAACCCAGCGCGATGAACCGAAAGACGCAGCCGACAAGATCGTTGCTAACGTTTTGAGTATGCGCCTGAGTATCCTGCAAACCACCCTGCACTGGGAAGCGCCCGCCGCGAACCGGGACAGCCTGTCCCGGAAAATAACCGCGCTCTACGGTAATACTGACCTGATTGTGCTTCCGGAAATGTTCACCACCGGCTTTTCCATGAACGCCCGGGCGCTCGCCGAACCAATGGACGGCCCGACGATAGACTGGATGGCGCAGCAGGCGCAACGGAGCGGCGCAGCGCTGGTGGGCAGCTTTATTTGTACAGAAAATGACCGCTTTTTCAACCGCCTGGTTTGGATGCAGCCGGACGGATATTGTCAGACGTACGATAAACGCCATTTGTTCGGACTGGCCGACGAGCACCTGCACTACACCCCCGGCAGCAAACGCCTGTTCGTACAATGGCAAGGCTGGACGATCGCGCCCTTCATCTGCTATGACTTGCGCTTCCCGGAATGGATCAGACAACCTAAAGACCAGCGCTATGACCTGCTGCTGTTCGTGGCAAACTGGCCGATCGCCCGCGCACACCACTGGCGCAGCCTGCTCACGGCCCGCGCGATCGAAAACCAGGCCTACTTGGCCGGTGTAAATATTTTCGGCACAGACGGCAAGGGCTTGGAGTACAGCGGCGACTCCTGCGTTCTGGATTACAATGGTCAGGCACGTTGCACCATTGCCGGCGCGGAAGGGGTATGCACGACGGAATTGGCCCTCGAACCGCTATACGAATTCAGAAAACGCCTGCCGTTTCTGGATGACGCCGGGTAGAATGAAGCGAACTTATCCCGGATTTTTTCGCCGGGAAAACCCCGCGCCTATTTGCGGCGCTTCTCCAGCACCTGCGGGTCCACCTCCAGCGCTTTTTTGTGCCATTCATTGCCGGCGGCGGCATCGCCTGCGAGGATGTAGGCCGTGCCCAAGTCGAAGAGAATAGACGCGTCTTTCGGCGACAACTCAGCCGCTTTTTTGAACCACGTCAAGGCCTCCGCATTGTAGCGCGCCGCCTCGGCCGCCCGGCCGGCCTGTGCTGCCTGCCCCCCCTGTACGCCATTGGCAACGCCCAACAGCCGGGCCGTGGAGGCGTCCTGGTTGTTAACCTGCCACGACTCCGTCAGGTATTGCATCGCTTTGGCCAGATCGCCGCGTTGCTCGCCATAGTACTGACCGGCGTCGCGCAGTGCAACAGCCAAATAACCCGGAATTTTCGCATCGTTGGATGCCACCCGAATGGCTTGCCGGTAATCGCTCACGGCGCCGTCGTAGTCGTTTAAATAATACCGGGCGCCGGCGCGCGAAATCAGGGCGTCTTTGTAATTCGGATATAACTCGACAGCTTTCCCGGCATGCACAAGTACCTGCTCAAAAATACGCCGGCGTTCAGACGTATCCTTTGCAGCCATGGCCTTTTCAAACAACACGCCGCCGCAGGCATTTTGGATCTTCGCACTGTTCCCCGAAGTTTTTACATCCGTCAGGAAGAGCTTTTCATTGCTTTCCCAGGCAGGGTTCCGGAGGATCGTCAGGCCGCTGAAGACCAGCGCGATGAATCCGGTAGCGCCCAGCGGCAGCGACAAGGCGGCAACCCCCCAGGCGGATTTTTTCCGGGCCAGTTGCAAGAGCAGATGCGCCGCTACCAAACAAAATCCAACCGAGGGCATGAATGCAAAGCGCTCGCCCATGTGCGTGCCCACGGGAAATACCAGATTGGACACAATGCTCAGCGTCAGCAAGTAAAATAAAATGCCAAATCGAACTGGATCCTTTTTCCGGATTCCCGTCAGGGCGTACACCGCCAAGCCGCTATAGGCAACCAGGCTGAGCAGCGCGACAGGGTCTGAAAAAGTCTTCAAATCTATATGGCGCGGATAGTAATCGTGCGTCAATGGATGCGGCCAAACCAACAGTTGCAGGTATTTGCCAAGGGTGTAGAAAATAGTGGCCAGTTTCTCCGAAAAAGCAAATGAAACCCACTGGTTGCCCACAATCTTGAGATACGGATTGTTCATGAGTTCCAGGGGCGCGGAGCCGAATTTCCAGTTCAGGATGCTCCCGCGAATCAGAAAAAATACGGCGAAGCCCGCCCATGCGGGCCAAACCTGCCGCACGATGCCGGCCGCGCCCACGTCCGGGCGGAAAAACCACAAAGCCAGCGGGATAATCACCACGAAGGTGGCCGCATTTTCCTTCGACATGCAGGCCAGAAAAAACACGGCGCCCGCCGCGAGGCCGTAGGCCGTTTTGCCCGTATCCACCGCCTTTAAAATCAACCACAAAACGCCCAGACAACCTAGTAAAGTCAAAATTTCATCGCACCCTTTAATATTGGCCACTACCTCGGTGTGGATCGGGTGCACAGCAAAAAGCGCGGCGGCGATGAAAGCCATCGCAGTGCCGTAGCCCACCCCCATTTTGGGCGTCACCAGCACGCGCAAGGTATGATATAGCGCAAGGCAGGTAGCGGCAAAAAGCAGCACCGTCAACAGGTGAAACGCAAAGGCACTCTTGCCGGCCACCTGATACAACAACGCGAAAATAACCAGCGTAAACGGCCGGTAGCGCCCGCCGCTTACCAGCGCATCCTTGCCCTCCACTTTAAAAAAGCCAAAAAAAGTATCCTTGCTCAGAATACCCGGAATACCGGACGCGCCTTTTTGCGTGAACATATTCTCCGTGATGACAATCGAGTCGTCCAACACGAATCCATGCCCCAGGGTGTTCGCATACAGCAAAAAAGCGAGCGCGAACACGATCAGCCCCTGCAGTCGGGTATTGGAAAACAGGCGGTCTTCCTGGTCTAAAGTCGTCATCGCAGGCGCAGCCTGGTAAACGCGCGGCGCCTTGCCGGGATTTTTCACTTTTTTAGACATACGTCGCTGGTTGTTAGTCCTTAGAAATTATTTTCTTTCCATCCGGTTTAAAAGCGCGATATACCCCTTTTCCAAAAGCAGAGCCGTTAAACCGCATCGTTTTGCCCAACTCCCTGCGTTCTGCTTCCGGCAACTGCATAAATTCCGCGCAGGCGTCGGAGCAGCAGCCGCGGTATTGCGCGCGGCAATCGGGGCATTGAATAAACAGGATGTGGCAGAACGGATTCTCGCAGTTGGTGTGCGTGTCGCAGGAAGCGTCGCACTGGTGACAGTGCGCGATCACCTCGTCGCTGATGCGTTCGCCGAGGCGCTCGTCGAAGACGAAGTTTTTTCCGATAAATTTATTTTGCAAACCCTGACTTTTCACCTGGCGCGCGTACTCAATAATCCCGCCGTTCAGTTGAAACACCTGCTTGAAACCGCGGTACTTGAGGTATGCGCTCGCCTTTTCGCAGCGGATACCGCCGGTGCAGTACATCACGATGTTTTTGTCGCGGTGCTGCTCCAGAAGTTCGGCCACGTATGGCAATTCCTCGCGGAAGGTGGCGACGGGCGGAATGATCGCCTGTTGGAAATGCCCCACTTCGCTTTCATAGTGGTTGCGCATATCCACCACAATCGTGTCCGGCTGCTCGGTCAGCGCATTGAATTCGGCCGCGTTGAGGTGCACGCCGTAGTTCGAGGGATCGAAATCGGGGTCTTCAATACCGTCCGCCACGATTTTTGGGCGCACTTTGATGATAAGCGCAAAAAACGACTTGCCATCGTCCTCAATCGCGGTATTCAGGCGCAGCCCATCGAGGAAGGGAATGCTGTAAAGGGCGTTTTTGAAGGCCTCGAATTGCGCGTCGGCAACCGAAATCTGGGCGTTAATCCCTTCCCGGGCGACATAGATTCTGCCGAGCACGCCCAGCCCCTGGAAAATCGCGTACAATTGATCCCGAAAGGCGATCGGGTCGGCGATCGAGCCGTATTTGTAGAAAGAGATAGTCGTGCGCGCTTCGTCGCTTTCGCGGGCGCGATGCTTGAGTACACGGCGGTCGGTGCGGTTGTGTAGAAATTTTCCCATGATCATTAGATCCAACTCTTAGACATGCTCTTAGCGCAGGCGCTGCACCGATGTCCGTTTGCAATGCAGATGAGCAGGGCAAAGGTACTAAAAAGTGCGCAACGGTGCGACTATCCGGGAGGTACTAGGTTTCTTTCCACCCGGCGCCGAACTGTTCAACCAGAATATTATCGTAGTGATCGGCCTTTTCAAAGAGCGTTTGGAGCAATTCGCGGCCGGTGCGCTCGTTGAGGTAGCGGTCGTACACGAGTACGGAGAGCAGCACGTCCTGTTCCCGGACGCTGAAGGCCACCGCTTCGTTGGCGTAATTTTCGCGCAGCAGGTATTCGTACAGCGGTTTGATATTTTCCTTCGGGAGTTGGCAGAGCACTGCGTCGGCCGTCATCAGGCCCGATTTTTCGTGATAGGTGATATGGATACGGGCGCTGCCATGCCGGATTTCCCAGGCATTGGGGCCGCAGCGGCTCAGTTCGGCCCGATGGCCGGCGCCGGTGATCAGCTGTTCAATCAGGCGGGGGATACCCGTGGGTTCGTACGTTTCCGTTTCGGCGGGCAGCTGCATTTTATGGCCGCAGTGGGTGCAGAATCCGCCGACGACCAAGCGCTCCGAGAGCACATTGGTGCAGCCCGGGCAGCGGGCGGCATTCCGGCTGTTGCAGCGGCCGAAGGCGTCCAGGCTTTCTCGCAGAAAAGCGACCGGCAGAGAAAAGCCCATATTATCGCCGTTGCGCAGGATGAAGGTATTGACGCCCACGATATCGCCGTCGTCGTCCACCAGCGGGCCGCCGCTGTTGCCGGGGTTGAGGGCGGCGTCTATGTGGAGATACGGGATATTATTCATAATCTCCCGGGTATTGGAGACGATGCCGCTTTTCACGGAAAATTTCAGTCCAAACGGATGCCCAATCGCCGTCACCGGATCCCGTTCGCGCAGATTTTTTTCGGGTGACGCGAGCCGGACTTCCGGCAGATGCTCGATTTGTTCGGGCGGCGCCAGGAAGGCCAGGTCGTATTTTTTGTCGGCATACATAATTTCGACGAGCCGGCGTTCAAAGCCGGCGCCCTCGATTACGACGCTGCGATTGCCCTCTACGACGTGGTAGTTCGTGACGATCAGACCCGGCGTTTTCAGGTAAAATCCCGTGCCAGTGCTATAAGGTGTGGCAATTTGCACAATTACCTGCCGGAAAATATCAATAAAATCAAGCATGCCGCGGGCCTATAAATTTAAGAGTTTGATCATTTCGAGATAGCTGCGCGCGAATCGAACGTGCGTACTGAAATCCAGCAATTGCGTATTGATCTGCCCGACCGCCGGATAGTCAGAAACATGGCGGTCGCGAATCCGAATGATCTCGCGCAGGATCGTTCGCGTCTGAAGTTCTTTGTCGGCAGCGACATACTGGAGTGAAAAACCCAATTCCACAAAAATGTCCTGCTCAAAAATTTGAAAAAACAGATGCAGCAACTCGCGCACCGGCGGCGGCGGGGAAAAATGAAACAGCGCATAACCGGCAATATAACGCGGCACGGCCGACGCGAGCGCCTCATAGTGCTGATTGTAGTACCAGTCCATATTCGGCAATTCCCCCTCAATCAGGCTGACGAGCTGGTCGTGCCCAATAGGCGGATTCATACCGAACGTACTGCGGGTGCGGTACATTTCCTTGCAGACTGCCTCCTGCGGGCGATCGAGCAGTTTTTGCAGTTCTTTCCGAATAGCCTGCAGTTTATTTTGGACAGATTGCTCTTGTTTCGTGAAATAAATCTGATGAAGCCGTTCCATCAGTTCCATCATATAACCCTCCGGCCGGACGATGTAGTCGAGCCGATAGGCTAAACCCAGCAACAAATAAGCGTATCCGCCCGGAACCTGGGCTGGGTCGGGCTGACCGCGGTCTATTTCTGCAAAGGCATTTTCTATTTCCCGGCGGATATAGGCGTATTTAATTGCTTTTTCGTGGTCAGGAATAGGAATTTCCGGCGGCCCCTCCGCCGCTTGGAGGGATCCGAATTCATCGAGCAGCAGATCGTCTTGCTTATCGGCGCTCAAGGCCAGTTCGCGCAGGGCCTGGAGCAGCTTGAGCGGCGCACCGTCGAGTGCAGACGTATCGAAGGCGATAACGAGGTGGTTATCGGGCGACAGGGCGTAGCGACAGAATTTGAGTGCGTAGTTTTGCTCCATCAGTCGGCGCAGGAACCCGACGTTCAGATCGTCCACTTTAGCGATTTTACTGGAAGCCTGCACCTTCTGCGCATCGGCCTTTCCGGTGATCAGGCGGGAACCTTGCTGGAATTCGAAAAAAATAGCGTCGCCCGCATCCCGCCACTGCAGGCT
>JBEIDF010000080.1:0-14559 GCA_040383605.1 Lewinellaceae bacterium | reverse complement strand
GGGTGACGCCCCAAGGCGCCGGTTTTTATGATTTTAAAAGCAAAAAATGGCGCATCTTACAAGGCCAACTCAGCCACAATCAACAATTGGACGCACAAGCCTGGCTGCAGTGTTTGTATGCTGATTTTATTTTGCTATAAAGCTTTCGATTGCGGATTGAGGAATGTGGATTGCGCAATCCCCAATCCCCATTTTCCTTTCTAATTTTTTTCTACATTTGCCGAACAAATTACAGTCTATGCAAAGAGAAATACATAAATGGTACAGTCCGCGCCTGAACAAAGACATGGAAATTGCCGTCTATGGCCATTTCGGGTTCGCCTTATTGTTGTTGCCTACGGCCGCTGCGGATTTTCTGGAGTACGAGCGTTTTCACCTCATTTCCGCGCTGGAACCCCATATCAGTTCCGGGAAAATAAAGGTATTTTCGATCAACAGCATCAATTCAGAGGCTTGGTTGAACAACAAGATGCACCCGCGCCACAAAGCGATCCGCCACCAGCAATTCAACGCGTATGTAGAAAACGAAGTAATCCCTTTTATCCGCACGCACACCAGTGCCGACACCCCGATCATCACCAGCGGCGCTTCGTTGGGCGCGCTGCATGCTGCCAATTTGTATTTCCGCCGCCCGGATTTAATTAACGGTACGATCGCGATGTCGGGCGTCTATGATTTAACAACCTATACTAAGGGGTATTTCGATGAGGATGTGTACTTTAATTCGCCCGTACACTATTTGCCACAGCTGGATGATGCACACTATCTGCCCCTGTTGCGCCAGGCAAAACATATTCATATCCTGACCGGTTCCGGCGACTACGAGGATCCCGAGGCTTCCCGGCGCCTGTCTGGTATTTTATCAGCCAAAGGGATTCCGCACGAGCTAGACGTTTGGGGCTGGGATATGACGCACGACTGGCCCACCTGGCGCGCTATGCTGCCGCACTACGTGGCTACGCGATTTTGATCCGCCCGGTAGTCTTACAACTCGTTTTGATCCGCGCTCCGCACTCGCAGCGCGGATTTTTTTTGTTAAAAATAAAACAATTTGTTTTATTTAATTTTTTTGCCGCACTTTTGCACTAAATAGTTTTTAAAATAAAAACATTGAAATTACGCGCCGCGAACCATCTTTATGTACCTCAACGCCCACACCTATTTCAGCCTCCGATACGGCGTGCTTTCGCCGCGCCAGCTGGTGGAAGCTGCCGTGGCGCGCGGGGTCAAGACGCTGACCTTGACCGACATCAACAACACGTCCGCTGCGCTGGAATTTGTGCGCGCCTGTCGGTCGGCCGGCATCCGGCCCGTTTTGGGCATTGAATTTCGGGATGCCGAGGGGCGGTTTTTGTTTGCCGGCATTGCCCGAAACAACAAGGGGTGGTTGGCGCTTTGCGGGTTGTTGACCGAGCATGCATTATCTGAAAAACCCCTGCCGCAGACAGCGCCGCCGTTGGAAGATTGCTACATCGTCTATGAAAACGAGACGAAGCCCCTGCGTTTATTTCGGCCCAACGAATTCATCGGCATCCGGCCTGCACAGGTCAACGGATTGCACGCCTCGCCGTGGCGGCATCGGCAGGAGCGCCTGCTGGTATGGCAGCCCGTGACCTTTCTCGATCGCGAGGGCAACCGCCTGCACAAACTCCTGCGTGCCATAGATCACCGGACGCTGGTCACCAAACTGTCAGACATGCAAATGGCCAGGCCGGACGACCTGTTTCCCCCGGAAGCCGAGTTGTTGGCGCATTATGAGCAATTCCCGAAAATCGTGCAAAACACCCGCCGCCTGCTGGATTCCTGCAGTATCCAATTTGAAACCGGCCTGCAGCGCAACCGCCGTTCCTTCACTGGCTCCAAAGACGGCGACGTGAAACTCCTCGCCAAACTCGCCGAAAGCGGCTGTATCCGCCGCTATGGGCCAAACCACCGCCGCGCGCAGGAGCGCGTGCGCAAGGAACTGAAAATTATTGCCGATCTCGATTTCGCCGCTTATTTCCTGATTACCTGGGATATCGTCCGCTACGCCGAATCCGCAGGCTATTACCACGTGGGGCGGGGTAGCGGCGCCAATTCGATCGTGGCGTATTGCCTGTATATCACAGACGTAGAGCCGCTGGAACTCGACCTATACTTCGAGCGCTTTATTAACCCGCAGCGCTCTTCACCGCCGGATTTTGATATTGATTTTTCCTGGGACGAACGCGACGACGTGACGGATTACATCTTCAAGCGATACGGCCGCGACTACACCGCCCTGCTGGCAACGTACTGCACGTTCCAACACGCCGCAATTATACGGGAACTCGGCAAGGTATTCGGGCTCCCGCCCAACGACATCGAAGCCATGCTCGATCACTGGCATGCCGCCGCACAAGGCAGATCGTCGCAACCCGCGCAACCGCCCTTGCACGCCTGGGCGCCTCACATCCTGCGCTATGCCGAGCAACTCGTAGATTTTCCCAACTACCTGTCTATCCACGCCGGCGGCATTATTATTTCCGAAGCGCCTCTGTGCGAGGCCACCACCCTGCAGATGATGCCCAAAGGTTTTCCGATTACCCATTTTGATATGTATGCTGCGGAAGACTGGGGTTACCACAAATTTGACGTCCTGAGCCAGCGCGGACTGGGGCACATCAAAGATTGTGTGGACATTGTCTTGCAGAATCAAGGACAATCCATTAATGTACACGATATAGACAAAATAAAAAATGACCCGCGCGTTCGGGAGCAGTTGCGCAGCGGGCGTTGTATGGGTTGTTTTTATATTGAGAGTCCCGCTATGCGCAGTTTACTGCACAAGTTGCGCTGCGACAACTACATTCATCTCGTAGCGGCAAGCAGCATCATTCGCCCGGGCGTGGCGCGCTCGGGGATGATGCGCGCCTATATCGAGCGTTTTCACCGGCCTAATGCTTTTGAGTACCCGCATCCTGTGTTTGCCGCGCAGCTGGCGGAAACCTTTGGCGTGATGGTGTATCAGGAAGATGTAATGAAAATTCTCCACCATTTTGCCGGTTTGGGTTTGGGCGAGGCCGATGTCATGCGCCGGATGATGACCGGCAAGAAGCGTTCTTCGCAGGATTTTGCCAATTTGGAACAGAAATACTTCGATAATTGCAAAGCCCGCGGTTATTCCGAGGCGCTTACCCGTGAGGTGTGGCGGCAAATCGAGAGTTTCGCAGGCTATTCTTTTTGCAAGGCCCACTCGGCCAGTTTCGCCGTGGAATCCCTGCAAAGCCTGTACCTGAAAACATACTACCCGTTGGAATTTATGACGGCGGTGATTAATAATTTCGGCGGTTTTTACAATACGGAATACTATGTGCAGGAGGCGCGTATGGCCGGCGCGACGGTACATCCGCCCTGCGTAAACCACAGCGAGGTGCTGACGACGCTCCGCGGCAAGGAATTGTATCTCGGTTTTGTGCATGTACGCGGATTGGAGCGGCAGTTGATGCACGATATCGTCCGTCAACGCGCCGAACTTGGCCTATTTCGCTCCCTGGAGGATTTTGTACGGCGGGTGCATTGCTCTCCGACGCAACTGGATGTGCTGATCCGAATCGGCGCCTTCCGCTTTACCGGTATGAAAAAAAGCGAATTGTTTTGGGAAAAAAGCCGGGTGCTGCACGCGGAAACCGGCTTGGGTGCGCTGCTGTTGTTTGAAGATGAATCCGCGGATTATCGGCTCCCGGAATTGGAGGAGCCGGCCGACCGCCAGGCGTTCGACGAACTCGATCTGTTGGGCTTCCCCCTGTGCTCGCCTTTCGATCTGCTCTGCGAAGCGGCCCAAAAACTGTCGCCGGGCATTCTCGCGCGCGATATGCACGCGCTGGAGTACCAGATGGTCGAAATGACCGGATACTACGTCTGTCGGAAAGATACGCGCACCGTGAAAGGTGAACTGATGCAATTTGGTACCTGGCTGGATCGCGCGGGCGCCTTTTTTGACAGCGTGCACTTTCCCGAACAGGCCCGGACGGCCCCCTTCCGAGGGAAAGGCGTTTACCGCCTGCGCGGTCGGATCGTTTCTGATTTTGGTTCCATGAGCCTGGAGGTACGCGATATGGAAAGGTTGGCTTTTCGGGTTTAGACACGCTCTCTTAAATTCCCAGTACAATTTTTTTACCTTTTCCCCGTTTGAATAGCCCAATCTCTAAGTGTTGAAACCCAAAGGATAAGATATTGCGCGGTAATGAAAATTGTCGTACGTTTGCACCGTTCCGTATTAAAAGATAGTCCCTCTACTATCCTTGTCTGTGCGTTGTATCCGTCGCCAGGCCAGCCTTGTGCACGCGTATTGCGCGCCCGCCTTATCTACTGCGCATCAACACGTTTTAATAATAACTTTATCAACAAAATCAGACCGTTATGAATGCGTTTTTTCGTGTAGGATGGTTGCTTTTCCTCTTGTTATGGACCGCAGTGCGCCCATCCGCTCAAAATCCGGTACAGGAAAATCTGCTGCGCGCCGATAAGCAATTCGATTTGTATGCGTACAATCTGGCTATCCGCACGTACGAATCTGTCCTGAAAGCAGAACCCAACAATGCGCATGCACTTGCCCGCATAGCGGATTGTTATTTTCAGCTCAACCGACCGGAAGAATCCCTGCCGTATTACGATCGGGCGGTATCTCAGCCTCAGGCCGACCCGGAAATTTTGCTGCGTTTCGGAAAGGCGCTTATGCAAACCGGCGATTACATCGGCGCCAAAAAATGGTTTCAGTTTTACGGCGAAGGCAACCCGGTTGCAGGCAGGAATTATTCGGATATGTGTGATTACGCTATGGCTATCGCCAAGAAAGAACCTGCCTACAAGGTGAAAAACGAAATGTTGAATACCAGTTCGGACGATTATGCGCCGGCCCTCCTTGGCGCTCGCCTCCTATATAATTCGTCGCGCAGTGATATCGCCCGCAAGACAACGCCGAAATCCAATCAGGACTGGACTGGCAGCGCCTATAATCAGATTTTTATTACACAGCGCAACCCGCAAGACGGCTACCTGCAGCGTCCGGATTTTTTGCGCGGCGACCTGGAAAATAACTACAACGAGGGGCCGGTGTCGTTTTCCGCTAACGGTCGCCGGGTGGCTTATTGCCGCAACAACTTTATAGATGGCACGCGCCAAATTGCCGAAAAGGGCATCAGCATGAGCCTGTACATCGCCGACGTAGAAAACGGCCGCTGGGTAAACGAGCGGGCGTTTCCTTTTAATGGTTCCGATTTTGCCACCGGATTTCCCTGCCTGTCGCCGGATGGCAATACCCTGTACTTTGCCGCCAATCCTTCCAACAGCCTGGGCGGTTGGGATATTTACGTGTCTTATTTCAGCGTTGCCGGCTGGAGCGCGCCCCGCAATCTCGGCGCGCCCCTGAATACGCCCGGTAATGAGGTGACGCCGTTTTTTGACGGAAAAACCTTGTATTTCGCTTCCGACTGGCATAAAGGCCTGGGCGGACTGGATATCTTCCAGGCCGTACTGAACGGCGATCAGGTCGCGGATATTTACCACTTGGGTACGGGGATCAATTCTTCCCGCGACGACTACGGTTTTATCTACGATGAATCTGCCGATTATGGATACTTCACCAGCAACCGCTCCGGCGGCAGGGGGCATACCGACATCTGGCAGGCGCGTAAAACGCTCGAAACCTTTTCCCTGCTGGTGCAGGACGTTAATCGTACCCCCCTGCCGATGGCCGATATTGATTTTGCTGATTGCGGCGCCGGCGTCGTCCAAACCGATTACGCCGGGGCCTACCGCTTCGCAATGGCTGCCGGTCGCCCCGATTGCCGCGTGGTGATACGAAAAACCGGATACCAGGAACAACCACTGGCCATACGCGCTGCGGGCGAAAAAAATCTGGTCGTTACGCTCGCAAACGCTGTACCATCGGGGACGGCCCGCACGGCGCCGGTAGCCTACTACGCGCCTCCCCAATCGCCCCCGCTGACGGCTGCGCCGCCGCCCGCTGTGTACAACAATACGCCGCCGGTCGAGTCCGGCGAATACACGCTGACCGTTACAGATCACACCATGCAACCGGTGGGTTATGTAGAGGTGGATCTTTCATCCTGCGGCGGCGGTCGTTATTTTACAGATGCTAAAGGGCAGGCGCGTTTTGTCTTGCCGGCTTCTCCGTTGTGCACCCTGTTTGTCAACAAAAATGGCTATGAATCTGCACTTTTACCCGTTCAGCCCAACACGATAAGGCAGTTGGCGATCCTCCTCCGCCCAATGGACGTCGGTCTAATTACCGCTGCCCCGCCCCGGTCGTCCGTTGCCCCACCGCCGCCCGCGGTCACTCCGTCCTTGTCCGCTCCGCCGCCTACCACCATATTCACGCCCCGGCAAATTCCGCCCACAGACGATAGGTCGCCCCGAGCGCCGCAGGCAGACGGCTTCGCTATCCAACTGGCTGCCGAACCCCGCGCAACGCAGGAAGAAAAAATCCGCCAGTTTGCCAATGTCAATCTCAGAGGCAATCTGTACATCAAAGAAGAGGGTGAATGGGTAAAAATCCGGCTGGGTGTATATCCGACCCGAAAAGACGCGGAGGCAATTCTTTCGGAAGCCAGAAAATACGCGAGAGACGCCTTTATAGTGCGAGAAACTGGTGTGGACATCTCATTGATGATGATGAGTAGCGAGCAGGAATTACCTGTTCCGGCGGATACGGACGTGTCGGTCGGATCGGTCAGAAGAAACCCACCCGCCCGGGAAGCGGAAGCAGCCGAAAATCTCGGCCTGTATTTCGCCGTGCAAGTCACATCAAAACCCAATGATAGGAACTTGCGTCTGGCAGAATTTGACGCGCTTTCGGATTACGGCAACGTATATGCCAAGCCGGACGAGGGTATGATGAAAATTCGGGTCGGCGTGTGGAATACGTATTCCGAGGCTGAACAAATTAAAAAACAGATTGCCGCAAGGGGCTATCGCGAGGCGCTCATCGTCACGGAGCGCGCCGCTTCGAGCGATATGAATGGGCTGCTGTTGACGAAAAAATAAAAATGCGCCGCCGCCTGGCAAGCGGCGGCGGCGCTAATTCTCAAACAATGCCTTCGCGCAAAAGATGGCTATATTTTACTGTGCCCGTATTGCTATCTTTGCCGCCCCATGCAGGTACATTCAGACTTAGCGCGCTTGCCGCATCTCTCCGAAGCGGTTATCACGATCGGCTCCTTCGATGGCGTTCATCAGGGGCATTGTCATATCCTGTCTGAACTGGTAGCGCGCGCAAAACGAAGCGGCGGTGAAAGCGTAGTGATTACGTTTGACCCGCATCCTCGCGCGCTGTTGAAACCAGACGATGCCGGATTTCGCCTGATTTCTACAACGGAAGAAAAAACAGCCCGGCTGGCCGCCTGCGGCGTAGACCATGTGGTCTTGGCGCCTTTTACCCAGGAATTTGCCGCAATGTCCGCAGACGCATACGTAGCAGATTTTCTGGTGCGGTACTTCCAGCCGCGCGCGATTGTGATCGGATATGACCATCGGTTCGGCGCCGGCAGGGTAGGGGATATCCGCTACCTGCAAGCGCGCGCTGCGGAATTCGGATACGAGGTGGTGGAAATACCCGCGCAGGTAGTGGACGCTATTACGGTCAGCTCGTCTAAAATCCGCAAAGCCGTGGCTGCAGCCGATATGATCCAGGCCAATCGCCTGCTGGGCTATCCTTTCCAACTCACCGGCCGAGTGGCCCGGGGTAACCAAATTGGACGCCAAATCGGATTCCCCACCGCAAATATCGAAATCGGCGACCCCTATAAACTCGTCCCGCCCTCGGGTATTTATGCCGCAAAAGCCACGCTCCCAGATGGCCGCGTTTTCGGCGCTATGTTGTATATCGGCAACCGCCCAACCCTGGAAACACCTACCGTTACGCAGCGGATTGAAGTAAACCTGCTCGGTTTTGAAGGCGACCTGTACGACCTGCCGCTGCGGGTGGAGGTGCTCGATTTTATCCGGGAAGACGCCAAGGCCGCCGGATTGGAAGCGCTGCAAGCTCGTATCCGGGCCGATCAGGCGCGCATTGAAGCCCGATTGGCGGAACTCGGTTTTCCAGCCGCCCAATCCGGCACATCGCCGACTTTTTCAGAACGCGTCGCGATTGTGATCCTCAATTACAATACGCGCAAACACTTGGAGGCCTTTCTGCCGTCCGTTCTACGCTACAGCTCGGGTGCGCGCATCGTCGTCGCGGATAATGGCTCTCCGGATGATTCGCTCGATTTTTTGCGCCGGGATTTTCCGGGGTTGGAAATACTGGATTTACACCAAAATTTTGGATTCGCGCAAGGCTACAACGAAGCGCTGCGGCAGATCGAAGCGGATGTTTATGTGCTGCTCAACTCCGACGTGGAAGTCACGCCTAATTGGCTAATTCCCGTGTTGGACGCCCTGCGCGCCGATCCCTCCATCGGCGTCGCACAGCCAAAAATACTGGCGCAAACGGATAAGCAGCGCTTTGAGTACGCGGGCGCGGCCGGCGGTTGGGTTGATTTTCTGGGCTATCCTTTTTGCCGAGGGCGTATATTCAACCACACAGAGACAGATACGGGGCAATACGACAGCCCGACGTCTTGTTTTTGGGCTTCCGGCGCTGCATTTTTTATCAAAGCCGATCTGTATCACCGCCTCGGCGGTTTTGATGGCGATTATTTTGCCCACAATGAAGAAATTGACCTGTGTTGGCGCTTGCAACGGGCTGGTTACAGCGTGTGGTGTGTTCCCCAGTCGGTGGTGTATCACCTGGGCGGCGGCACACTGGAGTACGACAATCCGCGCAAAGTGTTTTTGAACTTCCGCAACAGCCTCTTCACGTTGCTCAAAAATGAGCCAGCCGGCAAGTTATGGTGGCTGATTCCTGCCCGCCTTGTCCTGGACGGCGTCGCTGGTTTGATGTTTCTCTCGCGCGGCCAAGTTCGCGCTGTGCAGGCGATTGTGCAGGCGCATTTTTCCTTTTACAAACATGTTAAACGGCTGCTGCACAAACGCAAAGCCGGTTCCCAAGCGATCGCGGCAAACCGGCGCGGGCCGGCTGTCCTGGCCGGCGTCTATAAAGGCAGTATTGTTTGGGGTTATTATATCCGTCGGATCAAAATATTTAATAAACTGATTGATTGAAACATCCATTCGAAGTTCTACACGAAGACGATCACCTGCTGATCGTGGAAAAAGCGGCTGGCACGCTGACGATCCCCGACCGACTTGGTCGGGAAACGCATCATTTGCTCGGTTTTCTGCAAAACCGCTATGAGAAAGTGATGACCGTCCACCGACTGGATCGCGATACCAGCGGCATCCTGGTTTTTGCCCGTACGGAGGAAGCGCATCGGCATTTGTCCATGCAATTTGAACGGCATACGGTGGATAAATTTTACCATGTGATTGTGGACGGTGTGTTGCACCACGACGAAGGGGAAATTGACAAACCGATCGGCGAGCATCCAACAATTCCCGGTAAAATGATCGTGAGCACACAAGGCAAGCCCTCGCTCACGTTTTATCGGGTACTGGAGCGCTTCCGGCAGTTTTCCCTCGCCGAGGTGCAACTGCGCACCGGGCGCACCCACCAAGTGCGGGTGCATTTTCAAAGTATCGGTTATCCGCTGGCTGTGGATCCGCTCTATGGCCGCCGCAAAGCGCTGTATTTGTCTGAAATAAAGGGGAAAACCTATAAAACGGGCAAATTCAGCGAAGAAGAACGCCCCCTGCTGCAACGCACGCCCCTGCACGCCTCCCGCCTGCGCATAGACCATCCCGCCAACGGCGAGCGCCTCGAATTTCGCTCGGAATTGCCAAAGGATATGCAGGCCGTGCTACAGCAATTACGCAAATGGAATCTCTGAAATAGCCCCGTGTTATCTCCGCAATACAATACTGCTTTCTATGAAACATTTGTTCATTCCACTCTTCTTCCTCCTCTCTCTGTACGCGCTCCGCGCCCAACCGGCCGCCACCCCGGCTTCCGAACGGCTGCAGGGGATGGCACAGCGGAAATCCTTGGCGCAGCGCTCTGTAGCCGCTGCCGTGGACGCGCAGTCTATCGGCCCCTCTATTTTTTCCTGCCGGGTCACCGATGTGGACGCCGACCCCGCCGACCCCACGCGCTTTTACGTTGCGTATGCCTCTGGCGGTTTATGGTTCACGGAAAGCAATGGCGCCTCCTTTGTCCCCGTGTTCGACCAGGAAGCCTCTATGACGATCGGGGATATTGCCGTGGACTGGAAACGACAAATCGTCTGGGTAGGCACCGGCGAAGCCAATAGCAGCCGCTCCTCGTACGCCGGCACGGGCGTCTATCGCAGCGCCGACGGCGGCAAATCGTGGGAATGGCGGGGCCTGCCCGAAAGCCACCACATCGCCCGGATTATTCTTCATCCAACGGATTCTAATACGCTCTGGGTCGCAGTGCTCGGCCACCTGTACTCTCCAAACCCGGAACGCGGCGTGTATAAATCCTCCGACGGCGGCAAAACCTGGACGCGCACGCTGTTCGTAAACGAAAACAGCGGCGCCATAGACCTCTGCCTCGACCCGCAAAATCCCAATACGCTCTATGCCGCCAGCTGGGAACGCGAACGCCGCGCCTGGAATTTTAAAGGCGCCGGATCCGGATCCGGGATATGGAAAAGCACGGACGGCGGCGCTACCTGGCGCTTGCTGAGCGGCGGTGGCAGCGGATTTCCAAGTGGCGAAAATACCGGCCGCATCGGCCTTTGCGCCGGGTTGAAAAATGGCAAAACCATCCTGTACGCCAGCCTCGATAATCAAAATTTAAAACCCAAAAAACAAGAGTCGCCCAAAGAAGGGCTCTCCAAAGACGCGCTCCGCGCGATCTCCAGGGATGCGTTTTTGCAACTCCACGACGAAAAAATCGAAGGCTACCTCCGCGACAACGGTTTTCCGGAAAAATACACCGCAAAAAAAGTCCGGGATTTAGTCGAAAAAAATAAAATTAATCCCCAAGCGCTGGTCGAATACCTCGAAGACGCCAACGCCCTGCTGATAGAAACAGATTATATCGGCGCGGAGGTGTATCGCAGCGAAGACGATGGCGCTACCTGGACGCGCACCCACACGGAACCGCTGGACGGCATCCATTTCACATACGGTTACTATTTCTCCACAATTTATTGCCGCCCGGACGACGCCGACCAGGTGTATCTCCTCGGATTTCTCATTATTCGAAGCCAAGACGGCGGGAAAACCTGGAAAAGTATCAACGGCGATAACGTCCACGTGGATCATCACGCACTCTGGATCAATCCCAAGCAACCCAGACACCTGATTAACGGCAATGACGGCGGCGTGAATATCAGCTGGGATAACGGCGCCTCCTGGATACTGGCCAATTCGCCGCCGGTAGGCCAATTTTATGCAATCGCCGTGGACAATGCCGACCCTTACCAGGTGTACGGCGGCGCCCAAGACAATGGCGTTTGGGTAGGCCCTTCCAATTATACCGCTTCCACCGAATGGCATCAAAGCGGAAAATATCCATACGAATCGCTGCTCGGCGGCGATGGCATGCAGGTTGCCGTAGATACTCGCGATAACCAAACGGTGTACACCGGATTCCAGTTTGGTAATTATTTCCGCATAGACCGGCGAAACGGCCGCCGAAAACCCATTTCGCCCAAACACGAACTCGGCGAACGCCCCTACCGTTTCAACTGGCAAACGCCGATCTGGCTCAGCAAACACAACCAGGATATTCTCTACCTCGGCGCCCAAAAGTTATTCCGATCCTTCGATCGGGGCGACAATTGGGAGGCGATATCCGGCGATCTCACCGGCGGCGGCGCCAAAGGCAATGTGCCCTTCGGCACCCTGAGCACCGTGCATGAAAGCCCCCTGCGTTTCGGATTGCTCTACACCGGAAGCGACGACGGCCAGGTGCACGTCAGCCGCGATGGCGGCGAAAACTGGCAAAACATCACCGCCGGCTTGCCTGAAAAATTATGGGTCAGCAGCCTCCGCGCCTCCGCCCACGAAAAAGGCCGGGTCTATCTCGCACTCAACGGTTATCGCTGGGATGACTTTAATGCCTATATTTTCCGCTCTGATGATTTCGGACAACGCTGGACGCGCATCGGCGCCGACCTGCCCGCCGAACCGGTAAACGCCCTGCGCGAGGATCCCGTTAACCCCGACCTGCTCTACGTCGGTACCGACCACGGAGTTTATTTTTCGCTGAATCAGGGACAAACATTCCAACGCTTATCGGATAGCCTGCCCGCCGTGCCAGTGCATGATTTGGTCATACATCCCACGGCCGCCGATTTAATCGTGGGCTCGCATGGCCGCTCGATGTTTAAAATCTCCGTCAAACAACTACAACAAGTCTCCCCAACTATTATGGAAAAACCCTTGTATGTATTTGAACCAGGAAAACTCAAATACAACCGCAACTGGGGGCGCAAATCCAACTGGTCGGAACCCCGGGAACCCGCTACCCCGGTCCATTTTTTCACCCAAACGCCCGGAAAAATCAGCTGGCTTATAAAAACAGCGGACGGCCTGGTGTTGAATTCCGGCGAACGGGATTGCGTGGCAGGCCTCAATGCTTTTAACTTTGTACCCGATTTTCAGGAAAAACAACTGAAACCATACTTGAAAGCACTAAATGAAGACCAAAAAGATCCTAAAAAAATGATTGATCTCTCTGTTGCCGAAAATGGAAAATATTATCTGTACAAAGGCAGTTATCTAATCGAACTCGTGAAGGACGGACAAAAAGTCGAGCAAAAACTGCTGATTGAATAAGCCCTAAGTATGTTCAACCATCTGTAAATTCATTTTATCACCAGTCTGTTTTTCAGACTACATTACGCGCATTTGAATGAAAAAGTTAAAAAACCTGACCCTGCTTCTGTTGGCTGCAGCAGGGCTATTCCTTTCCGGCTGCCTGCATATTGTCGAAGAAGTGACCTTTCGCAACAACGGCAGCGGTTCCTACCAAATGGTGCTCGATATGAGCGAAGTAAAGGGGATGCTGGATATGTTCCAAGGTATGGGCCAGGAATCGGAGAGCGATTCCACGGCCGTCGCCGACGATCAACCGGCAGCAGCGCTTGGCGCCGACAATCCGATGGGCCAACTCGGCAATGAAATCAGCAGTGTGGCGCAATCGCTCAAAGGGGTTGCCGGCCTAACGAATGTAACGGAGATTAATGACACGTCGGCTTTTAAATTCGGCTACGCTTTTGATTTTTCCAGCGTGGACGCCTTGAACAAAGCCTTGCGTATTATCAACAAGGAAAAATACGACGCTAAAACGGAAGAGGTTTTTAAGTTTAAAGGCAAGTCCTTCGAGCGCCTCGCCGCTTCCGACTTGGGCGCGGAAATCAAAAAGGCGCTCTCTGAGTCCACGGAGGATTCGGAGGTGGACGGCGAGAGCCTGGACATGATGAAGATGTTCTTCGCCGATATGAGCTACCAGCAGGTGTATCGCTTCCCGGACCGGGAGATCAAAAAGTCATCCAACAAACTCTCCGAAATTTCAGACGGCGCCCACACGCTCTCCATCACGATTAAACCCTTCGACGAGGAGCAGCAAAAGCAGAAAGTATCGGTGGCTACGGTGGTGAAATTGAAGTAATGACAGATGACATGGTTTTAGCGCGTAACCGGGTGCACCCGGGTACGCGCTAAAACCGCATTTCAACACCCGCCGTAAAACTGCGACCAGGCATCCGATAGCGCTCCAACTCCTCATACTGTGCGTTGTTCAGGTTATTTACGGCGAAATAGCAGCTGTTTTTTCCGGAAATCTTACAGGTTATCTTGGCGTTTGCGATGAACGCGGCGTCGGGTTCATTGCCGGGATAGATGAAAACCTCCTCGATCCGGCTGCGATAGCGCCCATTTAAGTTGAGCGTGAACCGCCCGTGTCGCGCAGTTGCGGAGGCGCCCAGGCTGTGGCGCACCTTGTAGGCGAGCGCATCGTTCACCCGTTCCGGCGAAATATCCCGGGCGTCGAGGAAAGTGTAGGAGAACTGCATGGTCAGTATATCTTTCCATTGTTGGCGGTACGACACCTCTATCCCTTGCATAAGCGCTGCTCGAAGATTCACCACCTGATAGAGCAGGGGCTCCAGCGGATTGGAGCGCTGCTGGAAGGAAATAAGATCATTGTAACGGTTGTAAAACAAGGCGATGTCCAGCACGGCGCTTGGCGAAAGGGTCGCTTTAGCGCCTAATTCGGCGGAAAGCGTGAGCCTTTCCGGGCGAAGGGTGGGGTTGGGCAGGAACCGCAGTCCGCCGCCTTGTTCGAACTTGATGAACCGTTCCGCAATAGGCGGGTCGCGGAAAGCTTGCGCCAAAAGCGCGCGGATGGCAAAATTGGGTTTTGCCTGATAGAGTACCGCCAGTTTCGGACTAAAATTCGCTTCTCGCGCCTGTCCAAAAATCGTATAATAATCGTATCGTATGCCTGCCGTTGCGGTAATTTTTCGGGTCAGTGTAATTTCATCCTGAATATAAGCGCCTGCGCCAAGCGCCCGGTGTTCGCCGTACAAAAATGTATCCGGCGTG
>JBEIDF010000079.1:0-14568 GCA_040383605.1 Lewinellaceae bacterium | reverse complement strand
TTGCCCAATCCGTTGAAGGCGCTGATGCTGCTGTCCGGGTTATCTTCGGTCACGATCATGTACACCGCAAAGGCGCAAATCGAAGCAATGCCGTACACCAGCAGGTACAGCAACAGGGCGCCGGTGGCGCCGTCCTGACCAATGCTCAGGATGCCCAACAGGAGATATCCGGCATGTGCCACGGAGGAATAGGCCATCAGGCGCTTAAAATCTGTTTGAAACAACGCAGTGAAATTCGCCAGCAGCATTGTCAGGCCGGCGATCATCGCCACCGGCAACGCCCAAAACGGCATGGCGGCGGCAAAAGCCACGGAGAATAATTTGAAAAACGCGCCAACACCGGCGGTCTTTACCACCGTCGCCATGTAGGCAGTAATCATATTCGGACTGCCTTGGTACACGTCCGGGGCCCAAAAATGAAAGGGCGCCGCCGCGATTTTAAAACCCAGCCCGGTCAGTATCAGTAAAATACCCGTATGGAGCATCGGCGCGGAATGCCGACCGTCTTGTATGGCCGCCGCGATGGTCTGCAAATCAAAACTGGCCGTCGCGCCGTACATTAGCGCAATGCCGAACAGCAGGATGCCGGTGGCAAACGAACCCATCAGGAAATACTTTAGGGCTGCCTCGTTGGAGGCCAGGTTATCGCGCCGACTACCCGCTAGTACGTATAGCGGAATACTCAGAATCTCAATTCCGAGAAACAGCATCACAATATTGTTAAAGGCGAACATGCACAAGGCGCCACACAAGCTGAATAAAATCAGCGCGTAGTTGTCGCCCAGGGTTTCTGATAACTCCCGAAAACCCCAGCGCGACAGTCCCAGCAGCAACAGGGCATTCGTCAGCGCAACCGCCGAAAAGGCCAGCGCAAAGCGATCAAAATGCAACATGGTCTTGAATTGGCTGTTGAGGCCGTCATAGCTTCCCATCCATAAATCCGCCGCCACAACGCCCAGTGCAAGGCCTACGCCCAACAGGGCAAGCGCCAGCAACATCGAACGCTTTTTTAAAAATCCGGCAAAAAGTACCACGATGCCGGTCGCAAACAGTATAAGTACAGCTTTCATGTACAAAAAATTAAAAGCGTGTTGTTGAAATTATTCGCTGTTCGGGCCCGATTGAAGGGTTTCAATGTCCCATACAACGCGCTGCCAAGCGCCGCAAGCGCTTGCGTAAAAAACGGTGTATGGCTTATGAAAACAGGCATTTGAACGCAAAATGATTTTTTACACGGCTAAAGTTGAACGGCGCCCATGATACGGGCAACGCCGGAGTCGGTGAGTTGAAGAATTACTTGCGGAAAAAAGCCCAGCAGCAACACCAGCGCGCTGATGAGGCCAAGCACTACCCATTCGCGGGTTTGGAGCGCCGGAAACGCGGCGGTTTGGGCGTTGGTTTCGCCAAACATCGCCAGGCCGTAAGCACGCAACATATACACAGCACCCAGAATAATGGTGAGGCCTGCTGCTGCCCCCAGCCAGTTGGCGTAGTTCCACACGCTGTTCAGCAGCAGAAACTCTCCCGGAAAACCGTTGGTGAGGGGCACCGCTACGGCGCCAAGCATAATAATCATGAAGAGAACGGCGAAACCTGGGGCCGATTTGGCAATACCACCCAGATCGCTCAGCGAGCGGGTGCCAAGCCGGCGTTCAATTACATCGGCCACAAAAAATAACCCGACCACGTTAATCCCGTGGTTGAGCATCTGCAGCAAGCCGCCCTGTAAGCCGGCTTTGTTCCACGCCAAAATACCCGCCGCAATCAAGCCAACGTGCGCGATAGAAGAATAGGCGATCAGCCGCTTTAGATCGCTTTGCTTGATGGCAATGATACTCGCATACACAATCCCCGTGACGGCTAGAGCAAGGAATACGGGCGTCCAGGTATGCAGGGCCTCCGGCGCCAACGGAATCATCCAGCGCAGGCTGCCATACAGCCCCATCTTCAGCATGATCCCGGACAGCAGCATCGCGCCGCCGGTCGGGGCGCTGACGTAGGTGTCCGGCTGCCAGGTATGGAAAGGAAACAAGGGCATTTTGACAGCGAAAGCGAGGAAAAAACCAAGCAACACCCAAGCCGCAGCAGCAGGCTCTAATTGCACAGCCGCTAAATCGTTCCATAAAAAGGAGTGCGCGCCTTGTACGTCGGTATGTAAATAAAGGTACAACAAGGACAGCAACATGCACAGCGAGCCGGCAAAGGTGTAAATGAAAAACTTCAGGGTAATCCGAATACGGTCTTCGCCGCCCCAAATTGCGCAAATGAAGTAAATCGGAATGAGCGCCAACTCGTAAAAAACATAAAACAACAGGCCGTCATCCGCCATGAAAACCCCGTTCAGGGCCGTCAGCATCAACAACAGCAAACCGTAGTACCGGCGCTCGCTGTCGAAACGACGCTCAAAACTGCTCAAAATGATGAGCGGCGCCAAGAGGTTGGTCAGTAAAACCAAAAGCATGCTGATGCCGTCGAGCGACATCGCAAAGTGAATGCCGGCCTCCGATACCCAGGGCAAATCCAGGGCGTAATTAATGCCGGTTGGATCCAGCCAAAACCAGGCGGCCAAAGTGATGCCGAAATTGAGCACGCCGGTCGCGAGCGCCAGCGCGCGCGACCAGGGACTGGGCAACAGGTAAACTGCCAGACAACCCAACAGTGGAACCAGGATAAGTGCGAGGGTCATAATCGTATTTTTTCTGCGGAGCCGTTCGTTTTTAAATAAAGAGGGAACCTACCAGTAGCGCGGCGCCGACAACCATCGCCAGCAGGTAATACTCGATGTTGCCATTTTGCAACTTTCGGAATTGCGCGCCCAGGAATTGTGCGGCGCGGCCCACGCCGTTTACCACGCCGTCTATTGCTTGGATATCGGCATAGTAATGCAGCATTTTGGATATTTTTTCCAACGGACGCACAAACAGGAAATCATACGCTTCGTCCACGTAAAATTTGTTTGCCAGAAGGCGCGCCACCGGCTGCATCGCACCGTCCGCCACCGGCAAATTGCGGCGAACGGCGTACGCCAGGTACGCGAGAACCAGCACCACCAACGCTAACACGGTGGTAATACCCATCAGTAGCCATTCCGTCTGGGCGTCGAGCGCGTGGGTCTCTGATGTGGCAGGACGCACCAGTGCGGGCGCCAGATAGTGCGAGAGCCATTCTGAGCCGCCCAAGTGCAGAAAGTGCGGCGTATTTAGAAATCCGCCGACGACGGACAGCACGGCCAGTACGATCAGGGGGATGGTCATGACGGCCGGACTTTCATGCAAGTGCGCGCGTTGTGTTTCTGTTCCGCGAAATTCTCCGAAAAAGGTCACGAACAATAAGCGCCCCATATAGGTGGCGGTGATCAGGCCGCTGGTCGCCGCCAAAGCCCACCACAGCGCGCCGCCGTGTTCGTAGGTTTTTGCAAAAATTTCATCCTTGGAAAAGAAACCAGATAACAGCGGAAATCCGCTGATCGCCAGCGTGCCAATTAAAAACACCCAAAAGGTTACCGGCAACGCTTTCCGAAGACCGCCCATGTTCCGGATATCTTGTTCGCCACCCAGCGCGTGGATGACGGATCCGGCGCCCAAAAACAGCAGCGCCTTGAAAAACGCGTGCGTGGTTACGTGGAAAATCGCCGTGGAATAGGCGCCCATACCTAAGGCCAAAAACATCAGGCCGAGCTGGGAGACGGTAGAGTAGGCCAGTACTTTCTTGATATCGTTCTGCCGCAGACCAATCAGCGCGGCAAAAATCGCCGTAGCAAGTCCAGTGATCGCGATGACTTCCAATGCATGGGGCGCTAGGGCGTACAAACTGCTGCAGCGCGCTACCAGGTAAATACCGGCAGTAACCATCGTCGCAGCGTGAATCAGCGCAGATACCGGGGTCGGGCCCGCCATGGCGTCGGGCAGCCAGGTGTACAAAGGGATTTGCGCGCTTTTACCGATCGCGCCCACAAATAGCAGCAGACAAATAGCGGTCGGTATCCAGGCGTTGTTCTGGTAATTGGCAACGCCCTCAAATACTTCCTTGTACTGAAGGCTTCCAAACGTATTGAAAATGAGGAATATACCCAACAACAGCCCCAAATCCCCGATTCGGTTCATAATGAACGCTTTGCGCGCCGCATGTCCGTACGCGCGATTTTCATACCAAAAACCGATCAGCAGGTAGGAGCAGAGCCCCACGCCTTCCCAGCCGAAAAAAAGCATCAGGAAATTATCGCCCATTACCAGCAACAGCATGGAAAAGACGAACAGGTTTAGGTAGGCAAAAAACTTCCAGAAGCCCTCGTCATCGTGCATATATCCGATGGAATACACGTGTATGAGAAAGCCCACGCCGGTAATGATCAGCATCATCCAGGCGCTCAGGGGGTCGGCCAGGAAGGAGAACTGCACTTGAAGCGAATCCACGCGCAGAAAAGTGTACAGCGTTTGCTGGATTGCCGCCCCATCGCGCACGCTGCTGAAAACAGCCACGCTGAGCAAAAAGGCACCCAATATAGCGCCGGAGCCGATGAGGCCAACGGCGGTTTTGGGCAATCGCCGGCCAAAAAGGCCATTGATAAGAAATCCGGCGAAGGGTAGAAGGGGTATGAGCGGAAGAAGAGATTGCATAGCGGAAGAAGTCGGTCAACCGTCGAAAAACAGTTAATATTTCAAATTATCCAGCAGGGATATGTCGGTGGATTTGGTGTTGCGATAGATCATGACCAGAATCCCGAGGCCTACGGCTGCTTCTGCTGCCGCGACGACCATGATAAAAAATACCATGATCTGTCCCTGCGCATCGCCGAGATAGGTGGAGAAAGCGGCCAGGAGCAGGTTCACGGCGTTGAGCATGAGTTCTACGCACATGAGTACGATAATCGCGTTGCGCCGTGTGAGCACCCCGAGCACCCCAATCCCGAAGAGCAGCGTGCTCAGATAGACGAAATAATCAATCGGAACGGTTTGTATAATATCAAGCATACCGCGCTAATTTTTAGAGTTTTAGATCGCGTTTCCCCACCAGCACAGCGCCGACCATCGCAGCCAAAAACAGGATGCCGGCGATTTCGAAGGGTACCACGAATTCGGTGAACAATTGTTTTCCAAGGTTTTCCACCAAACCTACGCTGCTGTTGGGCGTCCCTGGCTGTAACTGCATGCTGCCTTTCAGCGCGCCAACCATCGTGACGAGCAGCGCGCCGGCTGCAATAGCAGCGCCCATCTTCCAAAGCGCGGATTTGTTTGGTTCGGTGTCTTTGTTTAGGTTGAGCAGCATCAGTACGAACAGGAACAGCACCATGATAGCGCCGGCATATACGATGATATGCACGACTGCCAGGAATTGCGCGTTCAACAAAACGTACAACCCGGCAATCATGAAAAATGCCAGGATCAGGTAAATGACACTGTGAACAGGGTTTTTAGAAAAAACCATCAGCAGGGCAGCCACCACGGAGGCTAAAGCCAGGATGGAAAATACGGCGAGCGTCATGGATATGCGTTTAAAATAGGCGTTTGTCCGGATTACTGATTACACGGTCCGGTTCTGTTCCTGAATGTGTTTCTGCCGCTTGCTCACGTCCACCCGGGTGTCAGGCGTAACGCCTTCCACCAGCAGGTCTTTTCCAAAAATGAAATTTTGACGCACGTAATCAGACGGAACAATGCGGTCGGTGAGAAAAATAGCCTCTTTCGGACAGGCTTCTTCGCACAAACCGCAAAAAATGCAGCGCAACATGTTGATTTCATATACGGCAGCGTATTTTTCCTCGCGGTACAAATGCGCTTCCTCTTTCGTTCGCTCTTCAGCAACCATCGTAATGGCCTCTGCCGGACAGGCTACCGCGCACAAGCCGCAGGCTGTGCAGCGCTCCCGACCCGCTTCGTCGCGTTTCAGCACGTGCCAGCCCCGATAGACCGGCGCCATCGGGCGCTTTTCTTCCGGATACCGCACGGTGTTTTTTTTGCGAAAAAAGTGCTTGATCGTCGTGAGCATACCCTTCAGGATCGCCGGGAAATACAGGCGCTCCCAAAAATTCATTTCTTTGTGGACAACGTTTTTTGACCGTTGGGTAAGTGGTTGCATAGTCGGGTAGTCTGTTTTTATTCAAAAATCAATACGCCGCCGGCTGTCAGCAGCATATTTAATATAGAAAGCGGAATGAGAATTTTCCAGCCGAGGTGCATCAATTGATCGTAGCGAAAGCGCGGCAGGGTCCAGCGAATCCACATAAATACAAAGATGAAAAAGAAGGTCTTGGCAAACATCACCAGCGGCCCCATCAAGCCGCCAAGCCAGTCGGGATTCAGCCCCGGAAAATGGTAGCCTCCGAAAAATACCGTGGCAATGACCGCCGAGGAGATAAACATATTGATGTATTCTGCAAAAAGGAAGAAACCGAGTTTCATCGAGCTGTACTCGGTATGGTAGCCGCCAACGAGCTCTGTTTCACACTCTGGCAAATCGAAGGGCGCGCGGTTACATTCTGCCAGCGCGCAGGTGAAGAAAATCAGGAAACCCAGGGGTTGCAAAAATATATTCCATTGCGGTAGGAAACCCCACCAATACCCCGCTTGCGATTCTGCGATCTGGCGCATGCTGAGGGTCTCGCTCAGCATCACAATCGCGATGATGGACAGGCCCATCGCCAATTCGTAGGAAATCATCTGTGAAGAGGCCCGAATCGCGCCAAATAGCGAGTATTTGTTGTTGGAAGCCCAACCACCAATCATGATTCCATACACACCGAGTGATACAAAGCCGACGACGTAGAGAATACCAATATTCAGGTCAGTGGCCTGCAGTTCAATGTTCGCGCCAAACAAGGTCAGGGTCGTACCCCACGGAATAACCGCGCTGGTCATGCAGGCGACGAACATAAAAATGCCCGGACCTAAGATGAAGAGCCACTTTTCCGCGTTCGTGGGGATAAAATCTTCCTTCATGAACATTTTGACGCCGTCGGCGATCGGCTGCAACAAGCCAAATGGACCGGCCCGATCAGGGCCAAGGCGATCCTGCATAAAAGCCGCTACCTTGCGTTCGCCATAGGTAGCATAGGCGGCTACGCCCAGCGTAATTAGAAATAGGACGCTGATAAGTCCTAATTTTTCAAGAACCAACGCCATACTTATCAAAAAAACAATGCTCATAATCAAACAGGTTTAGCGGACGACGAGGCCCTTGTCTTCATAATGATTTTGACTCATCACAGACGTTTTTTCTATATGACGGGGCCCTTCGATCGTCCAGTCGCCGGCGCCCTTCTTTTCGAACCGACACGTGTTGCAGATGAAATCTTTCACTTCGCCGAACTGATCTTTGCGGGCAGTGACGCGGAATATTTCATTTCCATACATCCAAACTACGGCTTTGCCGCTGCATTTTTCACAATCGCGGTGCGCATCCATCGGATTGAGGAACCAGACCCTGCTTTTGAATCGGAAGGTGCGGTCAGTCAGTGCGCCGACAGGGCACACATCAATCACGTTTCCGGAGAAATCGTTGTCAATTGCTTTTTCGATAAACGTACTGATTTCGGCGTGGTCGCCCCGGTTGATTACCCCGTGCACACGCTGTTCGGTCAGTTGGTTGGCCACATACACACATCGGTAACACAGAATACAGCGCGTCATGTGCAGTTTGATGTAGGGGCCGATGTCTATTTTCTCAAAGGTTCGGCGTTCAAATTCATAGCGGGTACCGGCGTCGCCGTGCTCGAAGGCCAGATCCTGCAAATGACACTCGCCGGCCTGGTCGCAGATCGGACAATCCAGCGGGTGGTTGATCAACAGGAACTCTACCACGCCTTTCCGGGCATTGAGCACCTCTTCGCTGGAAATATTGGCCACCTCCATGCCGTCCATGATCGGCGTCTGACAGGACGCTACCAATTTGGGCATGGGACGCGGGTCTTTTTCCGAACCTTTGGTCACTTTTACCAGGCAGGTGCGGCATTTACCGCCGGAACCTTGCAAGCTGGAGTAATAGCACATAGCGGGCGGGACGATGTCGCCGCCAATTTGTCGGGCCGCTTGGAGAATCGTGGCGCCTTCAGGCGCTTCGACTTCAAAACCGTCTATTTTTACTTTCGGCATAACGTATATATAAATGTGTGCTGCGATGGTGGTTAGATCAGGACAACACGGCGGTTGCGCCTACTAGCCCGTAATTTCGTTCCTTGCAGGCAACAGGTTCATGGACATGCCATTCAAATTCTTCCCGGAAGTGGCGAATCGCGGACGCGACTGGCCAGGCGGCGGCATCGCCGAGCGGACAAATCGTGTTGCCTTCGATTTTTTTGGCCACATCCACCAGCAGATCCATATCGCTTAGCTTGCCTTGGCCGTTCTCGAGGCGCCACAGCACTTTTTCCATCCAGCCGGTTCCTTCGCGGCAGGGGGAGCACTGTCCGCAGGATTCGTGGTGGTAAAAGCGCGTGAAATTCCAGGTATTCCGAACGATGCACTGATCTTCGTCGTACACGATGAAACCGCCGGAACCCAGCATAGACCCGGAGACGAAGCCGCCGTCGGACAGGCTTTCGTAGGTCATCAGGCGTTGTTCACCGGCTGCTGTTTTTAAAATCAGGTTTGTGGGCAGAATGGGCACGGAAGAGCCGCCCGGCACCACGGCCTTGAGGCGTTTTCCGTTTTTGACACCCCCGCAGTATTCATCGGAATAGATGAATTCCTCCACCGGCACACCGAGTTCAATTTCGTACACGCCGGGTTTATTGATGTTGCCGCAGGCGGAGATCAGTTTGGTGCCTGTGCTTCTGCCAATTCCAATTTTCGCGTATTCTTCCCCGCCGTCGTTCACAATCGGCGCGACTGCGCAGATCGTTTCTACATTATTGACCACCGTGGGGCATTGCCAAAGTCCTTTTACTGCCGGGAAGGGCGGTTTGATGCGCGGGTTGCCGCGTTTGCCTTCCAGGCTTTCAATAAGCGCCGTTTCCTCCCCGCAGATGTAGGCGCCGGCGCCCGGATTCACGTACAAGTCCAGATCGTAGCCGGAACCGAGAATGTTTTTTCCCAGCCACCCGGCGCGATAGGCTTCCGCGATGGCGCGCTCCAGGATATGCACGATCCAGGAATACTCGCCGCGTATATAAATATAAGAGGTGTTGGCCCCTAAAGCATAACTCGACACGATCATCCCCTCGATGAGCAGGTGCGGGATTTTTTCCATCAGGTACCGATCCTTGAACGTGCCCGGTTCTGATTCGTCGGCATTGCAGAGGAGGTAGCGCGGCACGCCTTCCGGTTTTGCCAGAAACGACCATTTCATTCCCGTGGGAAAACCTGCGCCACCCCGGCCGCGAAGTCCGGATTTTTTCACCTCTTCCACGACAGCGTCGGGCGACATGGTTTTGAGCGCTTTCTCTACCGATCGGTAACCGCCTTGTTTGCGATACACCTCGTAGGTGTGGATACCCTCAACGTGGGCATTGTGGATCAATAATTTTCTGCTCATTATTCAACCTCTTTGTCAAATTCTTTTTGAATATCGGCTTTTAATTGCTGCGGCTTTACTACCGCGCCGTTGAACTCCGGATTGGGAAAAACCGCGACGAGCATATTATCTTCCTCCATCTCGTCGAGCCACTCCATAAGTTCGTGGATATCTAAGACCTCTACCCGGAACTCCTCAAAGTCGGCGGCTGCGCGAAAGGCTTCCGCGAAGGCTTCTGAGGGGAATAGCGGGAGGATATCTGCATCTTCCTGATCGCCAAGCAGGGCCCAGCCTTCGTCGTCGTACAGGCTGTAAATTTCTTCGCTTTCGACGACGGCTTTGATGAAGTAGTCGTAGCGTTTCTCGCCGGGTCGCTTGAAAATTTTGTCAATATCCGCTTGATTCATAGCCTGTTCGTATTAGTGCATTTTCCAAGAGCCTTTTTCGATTTTGCCGGCGCGGCAATCCTCGATAAAGCGGTCTATTTTTTCTTCGGTGAGGTGTTCGTGGTAAAACATACCGACCTGCATCAACGGTGCATACCCGCAGGCCCCCAGGCACTCCACTTCTTTGATGGTAAACAGGCCGTCGGGCGTCGTCTGTCCGGTCTGAATCCCCAGTTTTTGCTTCGTATATTCGATGAGGCGCTCCGCGCCTTCGATGGCGCAGGGGCCTGTATGGCAGAACTCGAGTACGTAACGACCCACCGGCTCCAGGTTGTACATCGAGTAGAAGGTAGCCACCTCATATACCTCGATGGGCTTGATATCCAGCAGGCCTGCTACACAATCCATTGCGGCTAGGCTGAGCCAGCCCGCATTTTCTTCCTGTGCCAGGTGCAGCAGGCGGAGGATGGCGCTTTTGTGCAGGCCCTCCGGGTATTTTTTGATCAGTTCCCGCGCTTCCGCCAGGGCGGACTCGGAAAATTGAAAGGTATTGCCGTTCGTTGCTGTCATATTCGCTGATATTAATAGGCGACTGTCTGTTTTATAGAATATTAGGCGTCCAACTCTCCGGCGATCACATTCATGGAACTCATCGTCAGAATTGCGTCGGAGAGCAGCGAGCCTTTAATCATTTCCGGGTATGCCTGGTAGTAAATAAAGCAGGGGCGGCGGAAATGGAGCCGATAGGGTTGGCGGCCGCCGTCGCTGATAAGGTAGAAGCCCAGTTCGCCGTTTCCGCCTTCCACCGCTTGATATACTTCTCCTTCAGGGATCGGTATTTCGCCCATGACGATTTTAAAATGGTAAATAAGCGCTTCCATTTTGGTGTAAACCTCGTCTTTGGGCGGTAAAAAGTAGTCTGGCACGTCGGTGTAATATGGGCCTTCCGGCAGTTTGCTGTAGGCCTGCTCGATAATCCGAAGACTTTGTCGTATCTCTTCCTGGCGGACGACAAAGCGATCGTACGTGTCCCCGTCTTTGCCGACCGGTATCAGGAAATCGAAGTCTTCATAGGAAGAATACGGCTCCATAACGCGCACGTCATAGTCCACCCCCGCCGCCCGCAGGTTGGGGCCGGTGAAGCCGTACGCCATCGCCCGCTCTGCGCTGATCGGGCCGACGCCGATGGTGCGATCCATAAAAATCCGGTTGCGTGCCAGCAGGTTGTTGAATTCCTCGAAGCGCGCCGGGAACGTTTTCATGAAATCCCGCAGTTTTTCATGAAACACGGGCGAAAAATCGCGTTCCATGCCGCCGATCCGGCCGATATTCGTCGTCAAGCGGGCGCCGCACACTTCTTCGTACAACTCATAAATCCGCTCTCGCTCCTGAAACATATAGGTAAAGCCGGTCAACGCGCCGGTATCTACCCCGATGACTGAGTTGCAGATCAAGTGATCGGCAATGCGAGCCAGTTCCATCATAATGACACGCATGTACTGCGCGCGCTTGGGAACCTCAATTTTCGCGAGTTTTTCTACGGTGAGATGCCAGCCTATATTGTTAATTGGCGAAGAGCAGTAATTCAAGCGATCGGTAATCGGCGTCACCTGATTGTACGGGCGGTGTTCCGCCAGTTTTTCAAAAGCGCGGTGGATATAGCCGATGGTCGGTTCGGCGCTTACAATCCGTTCACCATCCATTTTCAGCACGTTCTGAAAGATGCCGTGCGTTGCCGGGTGAGTTGGCCCCAGATTCAGGGTGGCTAATTCGCCTTCCAGGCTGTCGATTTGAGAGAAGTAGGATTGAACCATGGTGATTGCGGATTGCGGATTGCGGATTTAGGATTGTACAACGCTGCGTTTTCTGCGAATTTTGCGGGAAATTTTAGTCGAAGCGTCGGTCAAAGTTGCCGGTTCGGCCAAAGAAGCGATCATCTTTATCGGTGCGGGTGCCGTCTTCGAGGCGGTATTCTTTGCGCATGGGGAACACATCCAGGTCGTCCACATTCAAGATGCGTTTGAGGTCGGGGTGGCCGGTGAAAATGATGCCAAAGAAGTCGTATTCCTGTCGTTCCATCCAGTTTGCAGTCGGCCACAGAGCCGTAGCGCTGGGCACGTGAGGGTCATCTGCCGGGAAAAATATCTTGACCCGAAGGCGGGTTTGGCTGCGCCAATTGTGCAGGAGATAAACTATTCCGAACTCGCGGCCCGCGTGATCGGGATAGTGGACGCAGCAGAGCGAGGTCAGAAAATGGAACTGCAGGCCCTCGTCGTCACGCAGAAACTGGAGACAATCAAGGATTTGTGCGCGATCCGTTTCCAGCGTCAGCGTCCCGTCGAGGGCGAGTTCTATATTTTTGACGAATTGCGGCGCTTTTTGTTCAATGTGCGCCTGCAGCGTGTCGTTGTCGAGTTTCATAATACAGCGATTGTGCGACCGCAGGGCGCATTAGTCTATCTGATACTTTTCCATTAAGAATTGATACTCTGGGGAGTACCGGCGCCGAAGCGGTTCGTTTTTCACCAGCTCCTGGATTTTGATGATCCCGTCAATGATCTGTTCCGGGCGGGGCGGGCAGCCCGGCACGTACACGTCCACCGGAATTACTTTATCAATTCCCTGCAGCACGGAGTACGTGTCAAAGATACCGCCGGAGCTGGCGCAGGCGCCGACGGCGATTACCCACTTGGGCTCGGCCATCTGTATATAGACCTGTTTGAGCACCGGCCCCATTTTTTTTGCGATGGTGCCCATCACCATCAGCAAATCAGCCTGGCGGGGCGAAAACGACAGGCGTTCCATACCGAAACGCGCCAAGTCGTAGTTCGTACCCATCGTCGCCATAAATTCAATGCCGCAGCAGGAGGTGGCAAAAGGCAAGGGCCAAATCGAATTGGCGCGCGCCAAACCAACGGCCTGAGACAAGGAGGTGGCAAAGAATCCTTCGCCGCCGTATCCTTCCGGCATCGCTGCCTGTTTTGTTGTGGACATATATTGCGTTGTTGAAGGGTGATAAAATTACAGAAATCGGAAATGTTATTTCTCCCATTCTAATGCGCCTTTGCGCAGAATATAATAAAATCCTACCAGGAAAATGGCCACAAAGAGCAGCACCGCCAGGAAACCCTCCGTACCCATGGCGCGGAAATTGACCGCGTACGGATAAAAGAAAATAACCTCGACGTCGAAAAGCACAAAAAGAATCGCCGTCATGAAGTACTTGATCGAAACGGGCATGCGCGCGTTCCCTTGTATCTCAATGCCGCATTCAAAGTTTTCGTCTTTCTTTTTGCCGCGCCGAAAAGGCCCCAGAAAATGCGTAACAACCAAAACCAAGGCCACAAATCCGATGGCTACCAGGGCTTGTAAAACGATGGGCATAAAACCGGATGGCTCCATAACTGCAATAATTTTTTAAATTAATGGTTCTTTCAGCGCGTTTGTCTCAATACCCGGGATTTTTTTAATCCGTTTATTGCGAGCGCCGCAAAGATAGCATTATTTAGTGCAAGTTCTTATTTACCTTAAAATTGTACTTTTGAGTCTTGGTTTAATTTTTACGCTTTTTAGATTTTGTCTAAACAATTCTTTTTAGCGGGTTTTTTCTTTATTTTTCCTAATTTTTATCAAGTATTTTTGCCTATGCGATACCAAATTTTGCTAATCGTGTGCTCCGCACTGGTATTATTTTTTGTCAACTGTCAGTTAAATTTTTCCGGCGCTGCCGCGGAAACGGCCGCCGCGCAATTTGTCGCGCAGCGCGGAACGCCGGTAATAGACGGTGAACCGGCGGATGCGGTCTGGCAAAATGCAGCCTGGCAACCGCTGAACAACGTGTGGCTGGGCGACTCGATCCTGAAAAAAGAAGACTTTTCCGGGCGCTACAAACTGGCCTGGGATCAAAATAACCTGTATATTCTGGCAGAAATCACAGACGATACGCTGGCAGATTTTCACCCGGATGGCCTGGATCGCTATTGGGACGACGATTGTCTGGAAATTTTCCTCGACGAGGACGCTTCCGGCGGAAATCACCAGTACAGCTACAACGCCTTCGCCTATCATGTCGCACTCGACGGCCGAGTGGTGGATATCAACCCGGACAGCGCATTTCAATACTATGACGACCACCTCCTCGCGCGCCGCAAGACCACAGGGAATGTCTCCGTCTGGGAAATCGCCGTTAAAGTCTTCAACGACCAGTACACCGACGGGGAAGAAAATATCCCCAGGTTGCTCACACAAGGTAAACTCCTCGGCTTCGCGCTGGCTTATTGCGACAACGATCGCTCTCCCGAGCGGGAACAGTTCATCGGAAATGTGCCGATCTCAGGAACTGATAAAAATCTGGGCTGGATTGACGCCGGTGTTTTTGGCCGTCTATCGCTGGAATGACCCACGTACAAACGTCCTGCAAGCCGAATCGCGCAGGGAAATTTTGGCAAAACAATCGCTGATTTGCGCCGAATACCTTATTTTCGCCTCAAACTTTTCTTATGCAACTTTTAGACGGCAAACTCTTATCCCAGCACATCCGGGAAGAACTCAAAGCCGCGGTGGATCAAATCCGCCAGCAAGGCGGCAAAATTCCCCACCTCGCAGCCGTGCTGGTGGGCGAAAATCCCGCTAGTCAGGTGTATGTATCCAGTAAAATCAAATCCTGTGAAGAGGTCGGTTTCAAAAGCAGCCTGATCCGCCGGGATGCCGACATAGCCGAAACAGAATTGCTGGC
>JBEIDF010000078.1:0-14651 GCA_040383605.1 Lewinellaceae bacterium | reverse complement strand
TCAATTTCTTTTTGGGAGGTTCCGAGCAACTGGTCGTAAAAATAATGTACGTCTCCACCTCCCTGGGCGCGCTTTGTATGATAAAGGGCCTCGTAGATATTTTAGGGTTTTAAATGACCGTTGGAGCCGTTTTCAGGATGATTTTTTTACCCAAAAATGAAACCACCCTCAACGTGAATTTAATCCGTATTTTTGTGGGATACTTATAGTCCCTACTCTTATTCTTTTTCCATGCGCATCGTCCTTATCGGCGCAGGCCGCATCGCCTGGCAATTGGGCAAACGATTGAAAGGCAAAGGCTTGCCCATCGCTCAGGTCATCAACCGAAGCGGTGCGCGCGCGCAGGCACTCGCGCAAGCGCTGGACGCTGCCTGGTCGGATGAATGGGCGGCTGTGCTGCCCGACGCCGACTGGATCATCCTCGCCGTCCGCGATGACGCGATCGAAACAGTCGCAACCGCGCTAGCGCCCTACGCCCCCGCTGCACTCGTCACCCATACCTCCGGCGCTACCCCCGGCGCTGTGCTCAAGCCGTATTTTGAACGACATGGCGTGTTTTATCCGCTGCAATCTTTTTCGGTGGAACGTATGCCGGTATGGAGTAAAATCCCTTTCTGTGTGGATGCGGCACTCCCGGCAGATGTTTTTTTGTTAAAAAAAGTGGCAAAAACAATCGGCAATCTGGTCTATCAGGTAAATGACAACCAACGGGCAGTACTCCACGTCGCCGCTGTTTTTGCCAATAATTTTACCAATCATTGCTTTGCCCTGGCCGAAAAAATTCTCGAAGAGGCAGACCTGCCCTTCGAAATGCTGCATCCGCTCATGGAAGAAACGCTCGCCAAAGCACTTCAGGACTCACCGGCCAAAATGCAAACCGGCCCGGCTATGCGGGGCGATGAAGAAACTATCCGCCGCCATTTGTCGCTTTTGTCGCAGCATCCGGAATGGCAGGCGCTGTACGCGAATTTAAGTCAAAGCATACAGCGCAATACGGTTGCGCATAAAATAGATCAGGATGAACATAAAGACTGAAGCAACTCAATTTATAGAGGCTTGCTATCGGGAATTGGGCATGGAATCCGCCGCTGATGCGCGGATCCAGCAAATCTGCGCCGAAATAGACGCCACAGGCAGCTACGCGCATACGTATGAAGAACTCAAACACGGCGCTTTAATGGCCTGGCGAAACAGCACCCGGTGCATCGGTCGGCTCTTCTGGAAAACCCTGAAGGTGTTCGACGCCCGACAGGTCGCGTCATCCGCCGATGTCTGGAAGGCCCTGGAACATCACCTCGAATACGCCACCAATGAGGGAAATATCCGCTCGGTCATCACGGTCTTCCCGCCGGGATATAATGCCTGGAGGATCGAAAATAGCCAACTGATCCGATATGCCGGATATCTCGAACCCGATGGACAAGTCCTAGGCGATCCCGCGCAAATCCAACTTACACAACAATGCCTCAACCTGGGCTGGTCGCCGAAAACCCGCACCCGATTCGACGTCCTGCCTTGGATACTCCGTCACCCCAACGGCCAACTCGAACTCCACGAAATCCCCAGAGGCCTCGTCAAAGAAGTGCCGCTGGAACACCCCCTGTATGATTGGTGGAAAGACATGGGACTGAAATGGCATGCCCTGCCAGTTATCAGCAATATGATCCTCGTGATCGGGGGGATCCACTATCCCATGGCCCCGTTTAATGGCTGGTACATGGGAACGGAAGTCGGAAGCCGAAACCTCGGCGATGCGCAGCGCTATAACCTGCTCCCGGAAATTATCCGCCGGTTAGGTCTGGAAAATTCAAGCGACAACCTGCTCGCCATAGACCGCGCGATGGTCGAACTAAATACCGCTGTCCTGTATTCTTTTGAAAAACACGGCGCCAAAATCACCAGCCACCACGAAGCCTCCCGGCACTTCGTACATTTCGAGCATACAGAACAAAAACAGGGGCGGGAACTGGCAGCCGAATGGTCCTGGATCGTGCCGCCAATGAGCAGCTCCGCAACGGAGGTGTTTCACCGCAATTATGAAAATCGGATCATCAACCCGAATTTTTATTACCGGGATGATCTAAATTTAAAGCACATCGAATGCTCTTAACGGCGAAAACCGAAACCCCACAGATCAACCAGTTTCGGCACAAATCGAACCGCCAGGAGTACCGCGAGCGTAACCAACAAGATAAGCATAGCCCAAAATTAAAAACGTAAACAAAATGGATGCAGTCCTCAATCCAATTCCCCAATCCCAAATTTCATTTTCTACCTTAAAAAAGGTACTCTTTGTGAGGCGGCTCAAAGATCAAAATATTTTTTTAAAATAAAATAGTTGTAGGTAAATTTTTTTTTAATCGGATATTTCCGATAAATATGCCGCATTTTCTCCGTTAAACCAAGGATACTTCTTTGAAAAAAAAATACCCCTGCAAGGCTGGCTTTACGGCGAATCTTCGCCCGCAACGTAGCGCTGCAAGTCGCCGCAACGAAAAAATGAAACCGTTTTTTTGCGCGTATTCACTACCTTTGCAATCGAAAAATTCCAGATAGCAGAATAACCTGGTACCTTTCTTCCGAAATACTCCAGGCTCAAACGGCAAGCGAATGGTGTACAATAATATTCTCGAGACTGTCGGCCGGACGCCCCTCGTGCGACTTAACCAAATCGTCGCCCATATCCCCGGTCAAATATACGCCAAAATGGAGGCGTTTAACCCCGGTATGAGCGCAAAAGACCGGATCGCCATCCACATGGTCGAACGTGCCGAACGCCTCGGACTGCTGAAACCCGGCGGTACCGTCGTGGACGCGACCAGCGGCAATACCGGATTCAGCCTCGCCATGGTCTGCGCTCTCAAAGGCTATCGCTGCGTGCTGACGGTCACGGATAAAATCTCGGAAGACAAACTGAACAACCTAAAAGCCATGGGCGCCGAAATTATTCTCTGCCCAAAAGACGCCAAACCCACCGACCCCAAATCGTATTACCGAATGGCCGAACGCCTCGCAAAAGAAATCCCCGGCGCATACTATATCAACCAAAATTACAACACGGACAACGCCGAAGCGCATTATCTGAGCACCGGCCCGGAAATCTGGGAACAAACAGAAGGCAAAATTACCTGGCTGATCGGCAGCACCAGCACGGGCGGCACGCTCTGCGGCTCCGGCCGATACCTGCGCGAACAAAATCCCGAACTGCATATCATCGGTGTAGATTCGTACGGCTCCGTACTCAAAAAATACCACGAAACCGGCGTGTATGATGAAAGCGAAATCTACTCAAGCAATATCGAGGGAACCGGAAAAAATATTATTCCGGCTAATATGGATTTTAACCTGATTGATCGCTTCATTAAGGTCACCGATAAAGACAGCGCGCTGAAAGCCCGCGAACTCGCCCGCAAAGAAGGAATCCTGGCCGGATATTCCAGCGGCGGTTGCCTGCAATGCCTGGAATTCATCCGAGAAGAACTCAAACCCGAGGATGTGATCGTGCTGCTGTTCGCTGATCACGGCAGCAAATATATTGGCAAAATTTTCAACGACGCCTGGATGATTAAACAGGGATTCCTCGAAGCGCCGGCCGATGAAACCAATGCGGTAAAAACAGCCTGAATTTGAATTCTAAACCACGTAAATAAGCACAACCAATACACATTATGGATTTATTCGAAAGAATCCTCAAACAAGCCGGCCCCTTGGGCCAATACGCCGACCTCGCTGAAGGCCGATATATGTTCCCCAAATTGGAAGGCGCGCTCGGCAACCGCATGATCTTCAATGGGAAGGAAATGGTCTGCTGGAGTATCAATAACTACCTCGGACTCGCAAACCACCCGGAGGTGCGGAAGGCAGACGCCGACTCCGCTGCAAAATGGGGCCTCGCCTATCCCATGGGCGCCCGCATGATGTCGGGCGAAACGAACCAACACCAACAACTGGAAACGGATCTGGCGCATTTCGTTGGCAAGGAAGCCGGCTATCTGCTCAATTACGGCTACCAAGGGATCATGTCGGTGATTGACGCGATGCTGAGCCGCCACGATGTGGTGGTGTACGACGCAGAAAGCCATGCCTGTATCGTGGACGCCGTGCGCATGCACCTCGGCAAGCGCTTCGCCTTCCAACACAATGACGTGGAAAGTCTCAAAAAAAACCTGGACCGGGCCGCCAAACTGGTGTCGGAATCCGGCGGCGGTATCCTGGTCATCACGGAAGGGGTGTTCGGGATGCGCGGCGACCAGGGTAAACTCCGCGAGGTCGTCGCATTGAAGGAAAAATACAATTTCCGGCTGCTCATAGACGATGCGCACGGTTTTGGTATGATGGGGAAAACCGGCGCCGGCACAGCGGAAGAACAAGGCGTCACCGATCAGGTGGATCTCTATTTCAGCACTTTTGCCAAAAGCATGGCGCTGATCGGCGCTTTTATCGCCGGACCCAAGGAAATTATTAAATTCCTCCGATATAATATGCGCTCGCAAATTTTTGCGAAATCGCTGCCCATGCCCATCGTGGAAGGCGCGATCAAACGCTTCGAATTGCTCAAAGCACACCCGGAACTGCGCGAAAAACTCTGGAATAACGTGCGGATGCTCCAAAATGGCCTGAAGGAACGCGGATTCGATATTGGCGACACCAATACCTGCGTCACGCCGGTGTACCTGCACGGCTCGCCGGTAGAGGCCTCGCTGCTGGTACAGGATATGCGCGATAATTACGGCGTCTTTTGCTCGATCGTAGTGTATCCGGTCATCCCCAAAGGAATGATTATCCTGCGCCTGATCCCCACCGCGGTCCATACAGAAGAGGATATTCGTATCACACTGGAGGCTTTCAGCGCACTTGGCCAAAAACTCAAAGCAGGCGCTTACCGAATCGGCGAAGAGGCAGCGGCTACAGTACGCGTAGCAGAAGGATAAAGTTGCGCTATACCAGAAAATGCCGTCGGGAGAAAATGCGCCATTTTCTCCCGACGGTGTTTTTTAGACATGCTGTTAGGGTTCCCAACAAAAATTACAAGCCCAGCGCCAACAGAAAATCTTCGTCGGAAGGCTTCACTTTCGATGCAAAGAAATGGGTGAGTTCGCCCTTTTCATTAACTATGTATTTGCAAAAATTCCAACTTGGCTCCTGGCTGTTCCAGCCATTCTGGGCCGGATCCGTAAGCCAGCGGTAAATCGGCGACTTGTTGTCGCCTTTTACCTGGATTTTTTCAAACATCGGAAAAGTGACGCCGTAATTCTTTTGGCAAAATTCCGCAATGTCGGCGGCAGACCCGGGCTCCTGACCCATGAACTGGTTGCACGGAAATCCAAGCACCACCACGGATTCTTTGTTGGCCTCGTAAAACGCCTGCCAATCGGCGTACTGTGTCGTGTAGCCGCATTTAGAGGCCACATTCAAAAGGATGATTTTTTTGCCCCGGAACTGCTCCATGGAAACGGGCTTTCCGTCGAGCGAGGTAGCCGTCAGACTGAAAAAGGAAGATTGCATCGTGTTGGATGTTTTTTTGGCAAACGCCCCTGGCGGGCGACTGACAATTTGGTTAGAATCAAAACAGGAAAAAAGACTGATGCCGATCAGGCCGGTCAGGAAGATCGGGAGACGAAAACGCGGTTTCATAGTAAAATTTTTGTGTCAAAAAAAGCCGTCGGGCTTGCTCAAACTCGTAATATAATGAAAAACAAAATCTGTAAAACCAAAATCAACGGCGCTGCCTGGTTCCGCAGCGCGCCGCCAATCCACGTTTGGTACGCGCCGGATAAAAACAGGGACACGGCATACCAGGCAAGGTAGTTCTGCAGCGGCGGCGTCCCGGCTTCCCATTGCCACATCCCGTACTGTATGGCAACCGGCTCGATCAACCAATCGAGCGCGACCGGGATGAGCGCGCCCAAGGCTGCGCGCGCGATGAGCGGCCGGTCGCCCAGCCAACGGTTCAATACTTCATTGCCGATATAGACCACCAGCACCCAGTTGACGCCGATCAGCAGCGGCGCGCCCCAGAGCTTCCAGCCCAGCACCTCGCCGTACGTATAGACGCCGAATATCGCGCCGGTACCAACCCCGGCAACTTCTATAAAGTACCCGGTCAGGTAAGCCAAGAGCATGAATTGCCACAGCCCGCTGCTGCGGGGTTCGTGGTTCCAGACCAGCAAACCAAGCGTAAGCAGGAGGTTGAAAGGCGTCAGATATAGAAAATCCTGGTAACCCAGACCCCGAACGGCAATCATGCCGGCCAGGTAGCTGGAGATCAGAAAAAATTGGGTCGTAATTTGTTTGGCGGGCGCTTTCATATTACGCGGGTTGCTGGTTGTCGCTCATAATTTTTGCCGAAAGCAGGCAGAGCGGGATGCCGCCGCCGGGATGTACGCTCCCGCCCACAAAATACAGGTTGGGAATTTTCCGGGAAAAATTCGGATGGCGAAGAAAGGCCGCCAGCGTGTTATTCGAACTGTATCCGTACAGCGCGCCGAGGTGCGAAGCGGTCTTGCGCTCGATTTCCCGCGGGTCGAGTACATCTTCCGCTTCGATGAGCGTTCCGATATCTGCCTGCAGGCGCCGGCTGAGTTTGTCTAACACGTTCTGCCGGATGCGGTCGATCAACGGAGGCCAATCTTGACCTTGATGACAAGGTACGTTCACCATGACAAACCAGTTTTCGCAGCCCGGCGGCGCGTCCGTGGGGGTGTATTTAGAAGTAATATTGACGTACACCGTCGGGTCTTCGCTCACCTCCCCGCGGTTGATCGCCTCAAACTCGGCGCGGTAGTCGTTGGAAAAGAAAATATTGTGCAGGTCGAGTTCCGGAAAACTGTGCTTAATCCCCCAGTAAAAAATCAGGGCCGAACTGCTTTTGGGCTGCCGGAGGATGCGCTCGGGGTGGCGATGTTTGGGAAGTAATTTCTTGTAGGTGTAATAGACATCCATGTTGCTGACCACGCGATCGAAACGCAACGCCTCGCCGCGGGCCCGCAATCCTGTGCAGCGGCCGTTTTCCGTCAGAATCTCTTCGACCGGCGTGTTAAAATGGTATTGCACACCCTGCCGCAACGACAATTCGTAAATCGCCTGCGTAATTCGATGCATGCCGCCTTCCGGGTAAAATGCGCCGATCCCGTGCTCAAAATGGGGAATAATGGTCAGCATACCGGGCGCCTGAAAAGGATCCGAGCCGTTGTAGGTGGCGTAGCGATCGAACAGTTGCACCATTTTCGGATTGTTAAACCACCGCGCGTGTACCTCGTGCATGCTGCTAAAGAGGTCAAATGCCGGCAAGCGCAATAACGAGCGCAGCACGCTTGCGTTTAGCCAGGTTTCCGCGCGGTGCAATGATTTTTCCAGGAAAATGCGACCGGCGAGTTCGTATTTCTTTTTACTTTTTTCCAAAAAAGCTTCCAAATCCGACGCCGGTACACCCAGCTGCCGCGCGGCCTCCTGCGCAAATCGGCGCCGGTCAGTCCAAGCGTGCAACCAAGCCCCATCGTCCCAAAAATAATGGCAGGCCGCCTCCATGGCGCGATACTGGAAGTGCGGCGTCATATCCTCGCCCGCTTCCTGAAAAAGTTCTTCCACGTATTGCGGCATGGTAAACAGCGATGGCCCGGCGTCGAAACGATAAGCGCCCAGTTCGAAAGCCGACAGTTTACCACCGGGATAACTGTTCGCCTCGAATACGGTCACCTCATGCCCCTTTGCCGCAAGACGCACGGCGGAGGCCAAACCCGCAATACCCGCTCCGATGATACCTATTTTTGCCATAGCCCGATATTTGTCGGTTAAACAGGGATTTCCTAATTATGTTTTATACATTCCAACCCGTTTCAATCCGACGGCTACTTGGACAATTTGCTTACCTTTGCAGCTTTAAACGCATTTATGACAGAACAAGAAATCATTCGTCGCGACAACCTGCAGAAACTCCGTGAGATGGGCGTTGATCCCTACCCGGCTGAGGAGTTTCCCGTTTCCGCTTTCGCTGCCGATATCGCTGCCGGTTACCAGGAAGAAGTCCTGGACGATGGCGCCAAAATCAGGCTGAACTACCAGGAAGTCGCCCTGGCAGGCCGTATTATGGCGACCCGGGAAGCAGGAAAAGCCTTGTTTATGAACCTTCAGGATACCACGGGCAGAATCCAGTTGTATCTGAAACGCGACGACTTCGCGCAAGGGGAAGATTTTTCCTTTTTCGATGTGGCAATAAAAAAACTACTCGATCTCGGCGATTATGTGGGGGTCAAGGGCTTCGCATTCAAAACTAAAACCGGGGAAGTATCCGTGCATGTGCAGGATTTTCGCTTCCTCTCTAAAAGCCTGCGGCCGCTGCCGGTTGTGAAGCGCGATGCGGAGGGCAATATTTATGACGCGTTTACGGATCCGGAACAGCGCTATCGCATGCGGTACGTGGACCTGACGGTCAATCCGGATTTTCGCCAAATCTTCATCAAGCGGAGCAAACTCATCCGTACGATGCGCAATTACCTCGACGAACTCGGCCTACTGGAGGTGGAGACACCGATCCTGCAGCCGATCCACGGGGGCGCCGCCGCCCGACCGTTTCGCACCCACCACAATACGCTGGATATGCCCCTCTACCTGCGCATCGCCAACGAATTGTACCTGAAACGACTGATTATCGGCGGTTTCGATGGCGTCTATGAGTTTGGGAAAATGTTCCGCAATGAAGGCATGGACCGCACGCACAACCCGGAATTCACTGCGCTGGAGTTCTATGTAGCTTACAAAGACTATCACTGGCTCATGCGCGTAACCGAAGAAATGCTCGAGCGCGTGGCCCGCGCGCTGAGCGACGATGGCGGTGCGTCTGTGGTGTATGAAGGAAAATCCATTCACTTCGCCGGCCCGTACCGACGGCTTACCATGTACGAAGCCATCAGCCAATACGCCGGCATAGACGCGGAACACGCCGACGAGCAGGAACTCCGCCGCTACTGCCGCGACAACCGGATCGAGACGGATCCCTCCATGGGCAAAGCCAAACTCCTGGATGAAATTTTTGGGGAAAAAGTGGAAGGACATCTTATCCAACCCACGTTTATCACGGACTATCCCGTGGAAATGTCGCCGCTCACAAAAAAACACCGGGAAAAACCCGGATTGGTGGAACGCTTCGAACTCTTCGTCAACGGCAAGGAGGTCGCGAACGCTTATTCCGAACTGAATGACCCGATTGACCAACGCGAGCGCTTCGAAGACCAACTCCGACTGGCCGCCCGCGGCGACGAGGAAGCCATGGCCATGGATCACGATTTCCTGCGCGCACTCGAATATGGCATGCCGCCCACCGGCGGTATCGGCTTCGGGATTGACCGCCTGACCATGCTGTTCACCGGCCAACATTCTATTCAGGAAGTCTTGTTCTTCCCACAAATGAGACAAGAATGATTCGATTGGGGATTTCGGATTGGGGATTTCGGATTGGCGGGTTATACTTGCCTTTTTTTATTGTTTTCTGTGGTTAACATATAAAATAAAATTTCACAAAAAAGAAACCAATCTCCAATCCCCAATCCCAATCGAATCATTTTTTCCCATACGTCCGATACCCTGGTTCGACCGGCGAAATAATCACAAAAAAATCGGCGGTATCGCGTGCGACGAGTTGCAGGGTGTCGCCGGGTTCCGAAATCAGGAAGTCTGAGGTCTTAACCGCTTCCCCGTTCACCTCGGCAGCGCCGCGGAGCAGGTAAACCGAGGCTATGTTGCCCGCGCCAGCCTCTAAATTATGAGCGCTGCCCTGTTCGAGGCGGATTCGTAGCACCTGGACGCCGGGCGTATCCATCCGGAAACTGCTTCCAGGGCCGACAAGCGTCGTGAGGGTGACGCCGCCCGATTCCGATTCCGGAAAATCCCCCGCCCGGTAATCATCGTAGGTGGCCGGTTGGAACAGCGTTTTTGACAAATCCGGATCGAACCAGATCTGAAACATTTCCGCGTCTTTTCCCATGAACTCCGAGTGGCTGATGCCGTTTCCGGCGCGGATAATCTGCACGTCGCCGTCCTGGAGCGCCAGCCAGTCGTTCAACTTCGTGTCGAAGTGCCGCACCGGGCCGCGTAAAATGAACGAGCAGATCTCAAACCCCTGGTGCGGATGCAGCCCGATGGTACTGTCCTCCACCGCCCGGGCGTGCGCCCAGTAAAAAAGATTGGAATAGGGCCGGATCGGCCCGTGATCCTGCGGAAAACCGATGGGCTTGTTTTCCACGATTTTTCCGCCGTTGAAAGCGCCGTACGCTTGCTGAGATTTAGAAAATATGCGCATGTGCGAAAATTAGTTGTAGGTACAACAAATCATCGCGGTAGAAGGTTCAGAAAATTACCGTCCAAACCCGATCCCGGCGCGTTGGAACACGCTCAGTTTGTCTTTATCGAAGGTAAAGGACGCCACGTCGTCCAGGGTAATCGTGTGCACCGTATCGGCAGATTGCACCGGGTCTGCGCCTTGCGCGATGCGGAGGTTTTGATTTTTAATGGCTTCCAGCACCACCTGACGCACGGTTCGGGCGTTTCCGAAATATTTATCGCGGAACTGGTGGATGAAGTGCATGTAGCGTCCGAGGTATTCGCGGGCGTCTTCTTCCACGCGGAAGTTTTCCTGTTGAAACATTTGGAGCGCGATTTCGAGCAATTCCTCCGGACTGTAGTCTTCGAAGCGAAGGATTTTGTCAAACCGACTGCCCAGGCCCGGATTGGCTTTCAGGAAGGCGTCCATATTTTCCGGATAACCGGCGACGAAGACGAAAAATTGGCCCCGATGGTCCTCCATGCGTTTGAGCAGGGTTTGGATGGCCTCGTCGCCGAAATCGCCGTGCGTCCCGCGGCCGGTAGAGGTCAGCGCGTAGGCTTCATCTATGAACAGCACGCCGCCCATAGATTCCTCGATGCGTTCGGCGGTTTTGATGGCGGTTTGTCCGACGTAGCCTGCGACCAGTCCCTGCCGGTCAGTTTCCAGCATGTGGCCGCGTTCCAGCACGCCCAGGGCTTTATAGATTTTGGTGAGGATGCGGGCGACGGTTGTTTTGCCGGTTCCTGGATTGCCGACGAACACCGTGTGCAGGAAGAACCTGCCGAGCACATCGCGACCGATGACGCGGTAATAGCGCACGAGATTGACCAGTTCGCGGATATCTTTTTTGATATTCTGCATGCCGATGAGGCCATCGAGTTCGTGCAAGGCGGCGGCAAGCAGGTTTTCGTCTACGGGGATATTCGGCAGCGGGCGTTTTTGGAACATTTCCACCCGCTTAACGTCCTCGAGCAGGATAATTTTTAGCGCTTCCGCCGGCAGATTTCTGACTTCCGGATTGTGCATGAGGCGCAGGCCGAGTTGGAGTTTTGCCTTATCCACGAGGTCGTGCACGAAGCGCGCGTTGCCGAAGCTGCGGTCGCGCTTGCGGTACGCTTCCGTGATAATTTCGTCCACCCGATCTTTCGCGGGTTTCTCGAACAGCACTTCTTTTTCGCGGCAGGCGTATTCGGCGATGGCGCTGAGTTCCTGCGGCAGGTAATCCGGGAATTCGAATGTGAGTTTGACGCGGCTGCGCAGTCCGGGGTTGGAATCCAGGAACGTTTTCATTTCCTTGGGGTATCCGGCGACGATCACCGCGAGGTCGCCGGGACCGTTAGAGAGCTCTTTGACGAGAATTTCGATGACCTCCCGGCCGAAGTCCTTGGAGTCTTCCGAGGAGCGCGCCAGGGCGTACGCCTCGTCTATGAACAGCACGCCGCCGCGTGCCGTTTCGATGGCTTCCTTCACTTTGGGCGCCGTTTGGCCGATGTATTCGCCCACCAGGTCGGTGCGATCTACTTCGTGCACATGTCCTTTGCTGAGCAGGCCCATTTTTTTGTAGAGTCTGCCCATCATATTAGCCACGGTGGTTTTACCCGTGCCCGGATTACCGATAAAGGCGGAGTGGACATTGATACCATCCTTCTCGGAAAATCCTTTTTCCTTGCGCAATTGTAGAAACTGGATGTACTGCGCGTGTTCGCGCACTTTCTGCTTGATATCGCCGAGGCCGATCAGGGCGTCGAGGCGTTTCAGCACCTCTTCGAAGCTTTCGATATCTTCTTCTTCGGCCTGCAGGTGTATCTGCCGTCCTTTATCCGGCAGCCAGACCCCGTTGACGCCTTCCTCCCAGTCCGTACCGACTTCAAAGGGCAGCACAGCGATCAGTTGATCCATGAACACGATTTCGGCCGTATAGCGGTCGTTGCGCCAGGAACCTTTCACATTGCTGCCCCAACCCGCCGTCACTTTGATCAGATCGTCCTGCTTTTCCACCCGGTGCAGGCGGACGACCTGGCCTTTCAGTTCGCGCGCGTCGTTGTAAAATTTGATAAACAATTCGCACTGCCATTGTTTAGTCGGCAGTTGATTTTGGAGCGTCACCTCGGCATAGATATAGCGGGTTTCATCGCCGAAGAAGCGCTTTAGATAGGTACGCTCGAACTCCGGCGTGTCGTCGTACGGGCCTTCGTACATGCGCAGGGAGCTGATCTGGCAGTACGGGTTTTCCTGTTTCGACACGGGCTGGCCGGCGTCTTCCACATAGAAATAGCGGGAAGCGACCTTTTCCCCTTCGATCCAGGCTTCCCAGTAGTAAGCGCCTTTTTTCCAGAAAATACCCTCCTGCTTATTCCCCCAGCCCTCACGGATATAAGAAACCGGGTCGTATTTGCTCACTTTGCGTCGGAAATTCAGCGCACAGATCTCTTTGCGCTGTTTTTTTACCGCATAACAGCGCAAATCCACGTTTACCTCCCAGTCCTCTACATCATAAAATTTGTTGTAAAACGACAATTCGGCGTAGATATACGTCGTGTCATACCGATCAAACACCTGCCGGTATTTCTTTTTATTGTCCGCCAGCCATTCCGTGGAGGAATAGACTTTAAGTTCGCGGAATTTCCAGCTTTTGAACTCCGGATCGTTGAACGGAGGTTGGGATTGAGGTGTGCCTGTGTACATAGGTGTGGATCGCGCGGGCGCCCGGAGAGACGAATCCGCGGCGCAAAGTAAATCATTTTTTAAATTTTACAAAACAATCGGCATTTCTTTGCAAAAATCCGGCGCATTTTTCAATTTGAACAAGATCTCTTAGAACCCTTTCCCCGATGCTTTGTTTATGTGGCTGTTTCCAATCCCCGCGCGGCCATTTTTTTAAAAAAAACTGCGCGGGCAACGTATCAAACGCACAATGGCTACTATTCATTTTCTTTTTGAAGATAAATCTATTCCGAGTAAAACGGTGACCGGCAATTTTGCCGACCAGTCCATCCTCGAAATCACGGAAGATTTCGACGTCCACCTCAACCACAACTGCGGCGGGGTCTGCGCCTGCTCGACCTGCCACGTATATATCGAACAGGGCGAGCAGTTTTTGGAGGAAATTTCCGATAAAGAAGAGGATTTTATTGACCGCGCCATCAGTCCGCGCCTCGAAAGCCGCCTCGGCTGCCAGTGCGTCATCCTGGACGAAAATGCCGTCATCACCGTGACGATACCCGACCAGAAAAATATCATCGGACACGAACACTGATCTGCCCGACCCGCCGCACTTTTTCCACTGCTAAACTTATTCTGGACTATGCCTTTCTCTGATTTTGACAATATGCCCATCCAATGGGCTGATCACGAGGATATCGCCATGAAACTCTATGAACGCTTTGGCCCTGAGTTTAATGAGGGAAAAATCTATCGCGTCCGTTTCACCGAACTGCTCGAGTACATCCTCGAAATCCCAAACTTTGAAGGGAAAAAAGAAGATTGTAACGAAAGCCACCTGGAGCAAATTCAGGCAAAATGGGTGTATGAGTGGAGAAATGAACAAAAATGATTTCAGATTGGGGATTTCGGATTGGGGATTTGTTGAATGCAGGTAATTACCGTAAAGAATCCGGGTAATAACCCACAATCGCCCCCAATCCCCAATCCGCAATCCCCAATCCGCAATCCATGGAGTTGATTCACGTTTTCGACAAATTCAAATCCGTTAAAGCGTTCGTCTTTGACGTAGATGGTGTATTGACGGACAATTCCCTCTTGGTGACCGATCAGGGAGAATTGTTGCGCACCATGAACGTGCGCGACGGCCAGGCGATCAAGTGGGCGATAAAAGCCGGATTTGAATTTTGCGTCATCACCGGCGGTCGGTCGCCGGGCGTTGTCAGCCGCTTGACGGCCCTGGGCGTGCAGGAAATTTATTCCAATATGCAGGACAAATGGCCCCCTTTCAAGCAGTTTTTGGATCGGACGGGTTTTAGCGTGCAAGATGTCTGTTACATGGGCGACGATTTGCCCGATCTGCCGGTCATGCGCAAGGTGGGGCTGCCGGTTTGTCCCAATGACGCCGTTCCGGAGGTACTAGATATCGCGGAGTACATCTCGCCGTACAAAGGCGGGCATGGATGCGTGCGGGATTTATTGGAAAAAGTGTTAAAACTCCAGGGCAAGTGGCCGGAATTTTGATTTCGGACGCTCAATAAAATCTCTTCGACGTGCAGGCGCCGGGCGAATCAACGTCTATATTTGCCCAATGAATTACCTGCTCGCTTTTCCGCGATTGTTGCGATTGCCCAATCTGGCGATTTTGCTGCTGGCGCAGTGGATTCCGTAT
>JBEIDF010000077.1:0-14724 GCA_040383605.1 Lewinellaceae bacterium | reverse complement strand
GGTAGATCGCCGGATGCGGGAGCAAAATATTTATTACGACGACCTGATTACCGGCAATATCCTGCAGCCGCTCAAAATCCGCCCGGTTCGCAACGACGCCTTTCGCGAATACATGAAACAGGAAGGCAAGCTCGGCGGACAAAACAAAGTGCCGCGCCTGTCGAATGACCGGAAGATTGCGGACGCCCTGGGAAATAGCGCCTTATAGCATGTATAAAATTATATTTTATACTAATATGAAAAGGATTTTCAATTTAGCGATAAATATAATTTTAAACGCGCTATGAGGACTTTTACAGAAACCCCAGGATATTTATCGCACCCAACCGCAGTCGCTCGATCATGACGATCAAAACGCAACTTCACGCCCTAGTCGCTTCCGCAAAAATGGACGAAGCACTCGCTTTTGCCAAGCAGCAAGCCCTGGCAGGCCTGGATGATTGGGACACGCCGGTCACCCTCCTCGAATCCGCTTACCAATATCTGAACAAAAGCGCCCGGCTCGGCCTGATTACCTTCCAGGAAGAAGCCCTCGAGCGGCAGCAAATCGCCCATCGGCTGTTGAGCCTGGCCGACGATTTATCGGATGCCGCAATAAAGGCTGCCGATGCCGGGGGGCACAAAACGGTGCTCCTGTTTCTCGGCGCAAATCCCTTTCAGCATCTTGCGCTGGAACTCGAACGCGAGGTGGAGGAAATCAGCCGGGGCCTGGACTATTTTGGCAAGCGCGCCGGCTTCGATTTCAGGGCGCGCATGCATGTCAGTCCGCCCGATTTGCAGCGCATGCTGTTGGAGGCAGGCCCAACGCCTCGGTTTGTGCATTTTGCTGGTAATGCAGTAGTGAACCACCCGGAGTATGGCAGCGGATTGATTTTTGAGGACGATCAGCGCCAACCGCGCGTAATCGGCGGAAAGGTACTGGCAGATATTTTCCGACAGTTTGCCGGCATTGAATGTGTATTCCTGAACACCTGCGATTCCGGCCCGACAGCCCTCGAAATTGGCCAACACGTACCCTACGCGATCGGAATGAACGCCCGGGTGTTCGACGAGGCGGCGATCCTTTTCGCGGTGGCGTTCTATGAGGCGATTGCCGGCGGCAAGGATACGCCCTTTGCTTTTGAATATGCCCGGAACCGCCTGCGCCTGAGCTATTTCCCCGAACAGGCGGATATTCCCGTGCTCATTACCGAAGGACAGTGCGCCGCACAGGTGTACCGAACCGGCGTCAGCCACTTGGACAATCCAGGCCCACGGTTACCGCGCTGAGTTAAGAGAGCATGTCTAAAATTCTATCTTAAAAATTGATCACATGACAAACAGACCATTTTTCCTGCTCTTCCTCCTCGCATGGTTCACGGTGTCCGCATCGCGCGCCCAGGAATCGCTGCCCGTTGCCGATCAAACCCTCAAACTCTCCGGTGAGCATGAATACGTCTTCGCTTTCGCCGAAGGTGATCAAATAGACCTGCATGTTGCCCTACTCGAAGGCCGCCAGATTAAAGCGGTGGAGCTGGTTCAATACCCGGAGTACCCCGTATTTAGAACGTATGAATTAGATTCTGTGATAGATAAAAGCATCCGGATACCCAAAACCGGCGTGTATCTTTTACGGATCAACGAATCCGGTTTCGGCAAAAAAGTATGCCGTTTCACCCTGCACCGCCGGCCGGCCGGTGTGGCTGTGGCCCGCTTTGATACGCGGGTGACCTGGGATATCCGGCAATATCCGATGTTTCAGGAGCGCAAGCGGCAAACGCAAACCGGCACGCGCACGGAGGTGGTATCCATCAGCGGGAAAGTAACGGTAGAAGGCGCGCAACTTGGGATGGGTAAAAACCGCAATGCCTATCAGTTTACCCTGCCACCCAACACCGTGCGCTGGGCCTACCGCGTTGCCGTCGGACAAGAAGTAGCCGAGGCGCGCAAAAAAGACTCGCAAAAACTTTCCGAAATGCTGCAACGCGGCGCCATCAAAGTGGCCGGATTCCAGCCGGAAACCGCCCTGGCCGCCTTCGCCCTCGGCATGGCGATTGATCTCACCACCTCTACCGCCGGCGAAGACGTGGAATACGCCCTAGTCAACGCAGCCAACCAGCAACTTTTCCTCAAAGGCGAGGAATACAAAGCAGAGATCTGGCAGGGTGGTATCAGCGTGGACGTGCAGCGCCGCTACAAGCCCCTGGAAGGCAACTGGTTCTTCGCGTTTAAAAACAGCAACTGGATAGACTCGATTGATGTGAATATCGATATCGAAGCCGTGACGGAGGCGCCGGTATTTTCGGAGGAAGTTTATTTGGAGCCGGTGCGGCCGTAAGCATCCACTACCAACCCCTCCTTACCGCTCAACGCCACCAATACCTGTCCTTGGCCAAAATCCAGCAGCAAGGCGTCGTTGTAGTACAACCCTTCTTCATTTTTGGACAAGCGTACCGCCGCCAGCTGGCGCCCGATCAGCGGCTCCCACAGCGGCAGCGCCGCCGCGCTTACGCGCTGAATGCTAATCTGCCCATGCAGTTCCCGCAGCGCTTCTGCCGTCTTTACCAGCGCCGCCGCCTCGCTGATGCGGATAGCCGCAGAGTCTTCGCCGGAGCTCAGCAGCAGGGGCGTATGCGCTTCGAACAATAATTCTAAAAAATAAAGGAAGCGGTACGGCATATCCTCGCTGCCGCCCTGATTCAGCCAGAGGTAGTAATTTACCGCTGTCAGCGCGGCGCCTTCGAGGGATTGGAATACCTCCAGTTCTGCCAGCGAAAAACAGTCTGGCCGGTCGTGCGTCGTGTTGTCCATGAGATTGATTTATTCCTTTTTTTTCTTCTCCAATGCCATACCCACCGACAATATGCCCGGCAGCGAATCGCGCCGGGTATATTGTTCCAGGGTGATCAGGTAGTCGCCCGGTTTATTAAAATACGCGTTTTCCTGCAAAACCATCCGCACCGAGCACGCCTCGCCGGAACAGCGGCCCACGCTTTCGCCTTTTTCATCAAATAAATCGAATGAAGCGACTTTATGCAGGCGCAGCCCGCCAGGAAACTGGGTGTGCAACTGGAGATATAAATTCTGGTTGGCGTAATGATCCCGGTACCGGAAATCCAGAAAAATATCATAGCGCGCCGAGGTGTCGGTGATATTCACCTTAAAATCCAGCGTGTCCTTGTACATCCAAACGCCATTCGGAATTTCTTTTTCCTCCTGGAAAATGTAGTCCGGTCCGCAGGAAACAAACAGCGCCGACAACAGAGCCGGCCAGAGCAAAAATTTATACATACGCCTGATACCTTATGATTTGACACATGAAACGACAAAAGCGGGCGGAATATTCCAGGGAATAAACTGCACGTGGATATTTCCGAATTTTTGTTTGTACAGCCCGAATAAATGCGGCGAATAGTGGTACTGAATAAACTTGCCGCCCGGGCGAAGCCACTGATAGCATTCATTGACAATTGTGTCTGCCAGCGCTTCCGGCAATAAAGCAAACGGAATAGCCGAAACAATATAGTCCACGGATTCAATTTCTCTTTCCGAAAAAAGCGCGCCCATGTTTTCCGCCGACTCCGGAAGAATACAAATGCGCGGATCCTGTATCGTGTGTTTGAGTTTTTCTACAAAAACCGGATTGATCTCAAAAACATACAAGTGCGCTTCCGGGCCGATCCGTTTCAGTAAAAAACGCGTAATCGCCCCGTCGCCGGCGCCCAGCTCCACCACCACCCGGGCCTCGGCCGGATTGATCGAGTCGGCCATGGCTTTGCACAAAAAACGGGAGCTGCGCGCCACGCTTCCGGTCAGGCGGAGGTTGCGGAAACTTTCTCTCAGAAAATCAACATGCGAATTCAAGCATCGGAGGTGTTACAGGGTTATTCAAAAACGAGCTCCACCACATCCTCGGCCTTCAGACCGAGCAGGGTGGCGGCACGACCCAAGTTGACGGCAATCTCCAGGTATCCGGAGCTGTTAAACATACACAAAGGCTCGCCCACCGGCACGTCGCAATAACTGTGGCTCAACTGCGTGATCGGATCATTCCGTTTAAAATACAGGGAAAAGGCGCGCCCGCCGCCCACTTTCTCAAATACGGCGCTGCGAATATTCACAATTACATTCTCAAAATAATCTACGTGTATCACGGTACCCCGAATGGTATTGGGCGTAATGACGGGCTGCAGGTTGATCCGTTGGTACAGGGCCTCGCCCGGCTCGCCCAAATCCTCAAACAGTCCGCCCGAAGCCAGCTGCGCGACTACGCCGGGATAAATCGTCTTGACGGCAAAGGGCGACTGGTCTTCGGAGGGCAGGAAGCGGATATCTTGGGACGCGATTTTGTCGAACAGCAGGGTTAAAATACCATTGTCGGGCGCCAGAAAATAATGCCCGGCGTGCCGAATGACCGCAAAACGAGGCCCCGGACTATACACGGTGTTCACCGCAACCAGGTGCATGCTGCCCTCCGGAAATTCGTGCCACGCTTGCGACAGCGCAAAAGCGCCCTCCACAATGTTGTAAGGCCTGATCCCGTGCGTGATATCCACCAACTGCAGACCGGCATGGCAGCGCAGCAGCGCGCCTTTCAGCGCGCCCGCGTAAAAATCCTGGGCGCCAAAGTCCGTAGTTAAAGTGACAATAGACATAGTATGGCCGCGAACGGCATTGTTTGAATGCGAAGAACTTTCTTTCATCAAATCTTGTTGATGGTGCGCAATCTTTGCGGTACTTTTGTTCGCAAAGATGACAAACCTTCATCCTCAAACACGCATGGCGATGCAGAGAAATTTTCTGCCCCCGCCCGCTGCAAAAAATACTGGAGCACAGCTTGAGCGAAATTATTCTGACCGTTGATGGTGTTGATCCCGTCGAACTCTACGGCGAAAACAACGCAAAATTAAACCTTTTACGCAAAGCCTTCCCCGATGTCGTGATTACTTCGCGCGGCAGCGGCATAAAATTACTCGGCGATAAAAAGGAAACACAGGAGGCCAAGGCCAAATTCGAAATGATGGTACGCTATCTGCGCGAACATCTGGAACTGCCGGTGCAAACGGTAGAAGACCTGCTGGGCGGCGCCAACCTGTTCGACGTGCGCATCCCGGTGAACGGCAGCGATGGCTCGAATACCATCCTGCACGGCCGCGAAGGCCGTCCGATCAAAGCCAAAACGCGCAACCAAAAACGCATGGTCGAAGTGTGCGAACTGAACGATATCGTCTTCGCCATCGGCCCGGCCGGTACGGGTAAAACCTACACAGCCGTCGCCCTGGCCGTGCGCGCCCTCAAAAATAAACTGATTAAAAAAATCGTGCTCACCCGCCCGGCCGTAGAAGCCGGCGAAAATCTCGGTTTTTTGCCCGGCGACCTGAAGGAAAAGGTGGATCCCTATCTCCGCCCGCTCTACGACGCGCTCGATGATATGCTGCCCATGGACAAACTAAATTTTTTCATGGAAAATCGCATCATCGAAATCGCCCCGCTGGCTTTTATGCGCGGCCGTACGCTGGATAACGCCTTTATCATCCTCGATGAAGCGCAAAATGCCACGCCGCTGCAACTCAAAATGTTCCTCACCCGCCTGGGCCCCAGCGCAAAATGTATCATCACCGGCGACCTCAGCCAGATTGACCTCCCCGGTCACCAAAAATCGGGCCTCCGCCAAGCCATGGAAATCCTCGACGGGGTGGACGGAATCGCCGTCATCAGCCTGACCGCCGAAGATGTGGTGCGCCACCGCCTGGTGAAAGAAATTATCAAAGCGTACGATAAAATCGAGGCGGAAGAACGCCTCCGTCGCGAACGCAGAAAACAACAACAGGCCGAAATGGAAAACGCCCGGACGGAAACCGAACGGCCCGATTCAGAATCTGCTAACTCAGCCCTGCCGTCATGACTGCTACTGTAATCTATCAAGGCGATCTGCGCACCACCGCGACGCACCGCCAATCCGGCATCGAAATCATCACCGACGCGCCAACTGATAACCACGGGCGCGGGGAAGCGTTTTCACCAACCGACCTCTGCGCTACCTCGCTGGCCGCCTGTATGATGACGATCATGGGGATCAGCGCGCGCAACCGCGGACTGGATATCTCCGGTACGGTCGCCGAAGTACGCAAAATAATGGCCGCCGATCCGCGCCGAATCAGCCGGATCGAAATTACGCTGCGCATACCCGATCGCAATTTTTCGGAAATGGAACGCAAGGTGCTGGAAGCAGCCGGCCGAAACTGCCCGGTCGCCCTCAGCCTGCACCCGGACATCGAACAGGATATCCAATTTATCTGGTAGCCTAGTGCCGCATCCGGCCAGTGTAAGACACTGGCCGGATGCGGCACTATAGGGCGGCTGTCCGCTCCAGCACGACGAATGCGTAGGCAGCCAGGTTTTTCTCGTCGGGCGCATGCGCCTCCCGCGAAACCTCCCGCCATGCCTCCCGCGAAATCTCCGGGAAAAACACGTCGCCCTCCGGCGTTAAATCCACCTCCGTCAGGTAAATCCGATCCCACAAATCCATGCTCTGCCGGTAAATTTCGCCGCCGCCAATGATGAATGCCTCCGTCTCGCCCTGCGCGTACGCGTACTCCAGGGCCTCGTGAATGGAATGCGCCACGACCACCCCGTCGGCGCGAAAAAACAGGTCGCGCGTCACCACAATATTGGTGCGCTTCGGCAGTGGCCGGCCAATACTTCGGAACGAATTGCGGCCCATAATGATGCAATGCCCCAAGGTACAACGCTTGAAGTAGGCCAGATCGGCCGGAAGATACCAGGGAATCTGGTTATTTTTCCCAATAACGCCGTTGCGGGCGGCTGCGACAATAGCGGAAATTAACATAAGCGCTGGTTACCCGCTCGTTAGAGCATGTCTAAAATTATATTTCTCGCTAATATGAAAGTCTTTTTCAGCCATACTTCGTTCCTTTTTTTCGCCGTAATTAGTCCCATTACGACTGCAAAAAGCGCCTTGTCTGGCTAAAAAATCCTTTTCATAGTAGCAGAGAATATAATTTTAGACACGCTCTTAGAGCGGCCTGTCAACAGCCCTTTAGGGCTGAGCAATCGTTTTTAACTATTCAACAATTCAAAAATAATCTTCCCAATTTTAGGTTCGGCGGCCCGAGCCGCCTCAATCACATCCTCCAAGGTCGTAAATTTTACCGCAGCGGGCGGAAAAGACACATTCGTAACCAAAGACAGCAGCACAACGGGCAAATCCAGGTGCCGGGCTGCGAGCACTTCAGGCACGGAGGACATGCCGGTGCAATCGCTCCCCAGGGTGCGGAGCATGGCATATTCCGCCGGCGTCTCCAGATTCGGGCCTTGCAGGGCCGAGTACACCCCCTCGATGGCGCGAATTTGTTCGCGGCGGGCGATTTCCAGCGCGCGCGCGCGCAAGTCCGGGTCGTAGGCAACCGACAAATCCGGAAAGCGCGGACCAATGCGCGCATCGTTGGCGCCGCGCAAGGGGTTTTCCGGCAGCAGGTTGAGGTGATCGCGCACCACCACAATATCGCCGCCCTGCAGGTGCGGATTGATGCCGCCGGAGGCGTTGGTCAGGATGAGCTGCCGGATGCCGAGAAATTTCAACACCCGCACCGGAAAGACCACCTGCTCCATACTCCAGCCTTCATAGTAGTGAAACCGGCCGGCCATCACCGCTACCGGGTGCGCGCCCAGCCGACCGAGGAGTAGTTTACCCTGGTGGCTCTCCACGGTGCTGCGCGCGAAATGCGGGATTTCTGCATACGGAATCTCCGCTTCTACCGAAATGCCGGCGCTCAGGTTCCCCAGGCCGGTGCCCAGCACAATGCCGGTAGCCGGCTGAAAAGCGGTCTGTGCCCGAATATACGCGACCGCCTCCTGAATTTGATCGTATAGTTCCATGAAAAGGAATTTGAGGCGAAAATACACTCCTTCGGGAGAAACCAGGGATTTTTTTGCCGTGGCAAAAACGCCCGTCCTGCCGGCGCCGACAAAAAAATCCCCGGAAGAAAAATTACCTTTGTGACAACATTCCATCCCGGTCAAAAGATTCCAGTGGCGGAAAGCACATTTACCATCAAACTCCCGGTCTTCGAAGGCCCGTTCGACCTGCTGCTCTTTTTTATTGAGCGGGACGAGCTCGATATTTACAATATCCCGATCGCCAAAATCACCGACGATTTCCTTGCCTATCTCCACCAGGCCCAGACGATGAATATTGACCTGGCCTCCGAGTTTATCGTCGTGGCAGCTACCCTCATGCGGATCAAAGCCAAAATACTGCTGCCGCGCAAGCAAACCGACGAAGAAGGCAATGAAATAGACCCCCGGATGGAATTGGTGGAGCGGCTGCTGGAGTACAAACGCTATAAAAGTGTGCTGGACGAGCTCCGCCGATTGGAAGAGATCCGGGCGTTTATGACGCCGCGCGGGTACGCAGAGACCGAATTGCGCAAACTGGCCGAGCACGCGCTCGCCGACGCCGAAATGGAAAGCGTCACGATGTACAAACTGCTCCGCGTATTCGAACGCCTGATGTCCCGCTTCGAGGCTTCGAAAACGACCCCGCGCGTGCATACGGTCTATAATTACAACTACACGATCCAGGAACAACGCGCCTACCTGTTGGAAGCCGTCAAGCCAGGCGTCCAAACCCCCTTCGAAACGCTTTTTCTGAACCTTGAAAACCAGATTCACGCCATCGTTACGTTCCTGGCGCTGCTCGAATTGCTCAACGCCCAGGAATTGACCCTGATCCAGGGCGAGGGCGTCAATCATTTTTGGCTGACGCCCGCAAGCCCGGAAGCCCAGGACGCAGGAGCCCTTGGGCCGGTTTAATCCGATAAACGCTGGCAGTTGCAGCCCGGAAATCAAGATTTTACTATGCGCTTGTTGTTTTTTCTTTCCCTCCTCCTGACGATTCGCGCCTCGGCGCAATCTTCCCACGAGGCGCTGCGGTCGGGCGACCGTTTTTATGAAAAAAAAGATTTTGAAGCGGCGGAGCAGGCTTACCGTCGGGCCGGCTCAAACGCCAAAGCGCGCTACAACCAGGGCAACGCCGTCTATCGCCAGGGGCGATATGCCGATGCGGCGGCCCTGTACCGCGCAGCAGCCGCGACCGCCAAGAGCCCGGCAGCCCGGGCGGACGCCCTGCACAACCTCGGTAACGCCCACCTGAAACAGCAGCAGTATGCCCAGGCGATCGAGGCCTATCAGCAGGCGCTGCGCCTCCGTCCCGGCGATCCCGACACAAAAATCAATCTGCAATTGGCCAAAAAAAAGCGCCAATCCCCAATCCGAAATCCCCAATCCCCAATCCCCAATCCCCAATCCGAAATTCCTTCCATTGGTTCTGAAGATCAGCGCAGCGCAAAAAAATACCGCGAAATGGACAACAGGCCGTCGCGTGCGCGCAGGGAGAAAGACTGGTAAATCCGGCTCAATCTGGCGCAGAAAAATTCTTCCACATCATACTTTCCACCGGTTTGTCGGTGCGCTGGTTGTATTTCGCGTTCTGTTTGCGGTGGTAGTAATTTTCAACATCGCCGTCAATGCGGAAATAGATCAGTTGTCCGATCGGCATGCCGGCATAAATCCGGACAGGCTGTACGCAGGAGATTTCCAGCGTCCAGGTATTTGAAAATCCGACATCCCCTTTGCCGGCGGTGGCGTGAATATCTATACCGAGGCGGCCTACGCTGCTTTTGCCTTCCAGGAAGGGCACACTGTTGTGCGTTTCGGTGTACTCTTCCGTCACGCCGAGATACAGGGCGCCGGGTTGCAGCACATAGCCTTCTTCCGGAATTTCGAAGAGGGTGGTTTTGTTGTGTTTCCGGGCGTCGAGCACCCGGTCGTTGTACACGGCGAGGTACTTGCCCAGGTGGACGTCGTACGAGTTCGTGCCCAGGGCAGTTCGGCGAAACGGTTCAATAACGATTTCGCCCCGCTCGATGGCTTCCAGTATTTTTATATCGGTTAAAATCATTTTTATAGACAAAAAGTTATTTAAACTATGTTGCTTGTTCAGTCTGTGGGTGATTTTGCATAATCCAGGAGCAGTCGGTCGGCGGCGGCGAAAGGCGAAATCTGGCCCTCCAGCACCTGGGGTTCCAGTTCGGCCAGCGCCTCCCGCACGGCGGCATTTCCATAAAAAAGCGCCTGCAATCCGTCGGCGAGCGCTTCTTTGAGCCAGTACGCGGCCTGTTGGCGCCGGTTTTCTGCCAGAAAGCCGTTGGCCAGCGCGTGTGCGCGGAAAGCCTCTACGGTTTGCCATAATTCCGGGATGCCTGCGCCGGTTTCGGCGCTGCAGCAAAGCACTTTCGGCGTCCAACCGCTCGCTTTCGGCGGCAAGAGGTGCGTGGCGTTCTGGTAGTGTATTTTTGCCTGATTGGCCAGGGCGACCCGCTCGCCGTCGGCTTTATTGACCACCAGCAGATCCGCCAGTTCTACGATACCGCGTTTGATTCCCTGCAATTCGTCGCCGGCGCCGGGCAGCAGCAGCAGCACAAACAGGTCGGTCATGCTGTGCACGGCCGTTTCCGACTGTCCGACGCCGACCGTCTCCACGAATACCGTGTGATAGCCCGCCGCCTCCAGCAGGAGGATACTTTCCCGGGTAGCCCTTGCCACGCCGCCCAGTGAGCCGCCCGAAGGCGAGGGGCGGATGAAGGCCAGTTCGGAAGCCGACAGTTGTTCCATCCGCGTTTTGTCGCCCAGGATACTGCCTTTGCTGATTTGGCTGCTGGGGTCTATGGCCAGCACCGCTACTTTGTTGCCGGCTTCGATCAGTTGCCGGCCCAGCGCTTCAATCAGGCTGCTTTTGCCGGCGCCGGGCGAGCCGGTGATGCCGATCCGCAGGGTATCTTTTGGCACGGCGCCGGAGGACAGCAGCGTGTTGACCAGCGCGCGCGCCAGGGCCCGGTGTTCTGGTCGGGCGCTCTCTGCCAACGTAATAGCCTGCCCCAAAATCACCCGGTTGCCCGCGCGGAGGCCTTCGATATACGTTTCCAGCGGCAGCGGTTGTTTTGCCATACCCAATTCAATATGCGGCAAAGGTGCGAAATTTTAACGGATTTTGGGAAAATGGCTTTCCCGCGCGGGCGTAATGCGTTTTTTGTGTTAAGGTTATTCAAATTTTTGCACGTTTTTGTAGGAAAGCATTACTTTTGTAAGCTAATACGATGGAGACCAACTCCGCTTTTTACCTAAACAACGTTCACTTTAAATTATTTCCCGTTATGAAAAAAGTTCTTTTTCTGCTTTCGTTCGCCCTGGTATTGGGCGTAAGTGCTGCTAACGCACAATCTTGCCACGGCGCTGCCGCCGCGACCGCAGGCAAATCCTGCTGCGCTGACAAAGCCGCCAAGGCTGCTGCCGCTGACAAAAATATTGAAAAGCGCATGGATGACCAGGGCGCTGTATCCTATGTGCGCAAAGAATCTGATCAGGCCGGCAACGTCCGTTTCGTAAGCGTAAAATTTGACGAAGGCTCCAACGCTTTCGTAAATGTTGCACCGCAAACGGCTGCTGCTTCGACGACCGGTATGACGAAAAAATCCTGCGCTGCTTCCGCTTCCGCAGGTAAAGCCTGCTGTGCCGGCGGCGCGAAAGCCGAAGGCAAAGCTTGCGCCGGTATGGCCTCTGGCGAGAAGAAAGCTTGCTGCGCTGCAAAAGGCGAAGCAAAATCCAGCGTAGAGCAGGAGTAATCGCCTGACCCGCGCCCGGCCGCGCGCCGGATCGCGCTTGTGTATATCGCGGCGGCGCTGCCTTAACTGGTAGCGCCGCCGCTGTTTTTTATCGCGCAATTTCCTACCTTTGAGCCGAATCTGAAACCTGTTCCGGACCGTCCGGAACTACCTGCGATCCGCTATGCTCCAGCTCCCGCATCTCCTGGACCGTCTCCAGGAATACGCCCGGCAACATCCCTTCCCCGACCAACCGGCGCAGTTGTACGCGCCCTGCGACTATATCCTCGCGCTCGGCGGCAAACGCCTGCGCCCGGCGCTGTTGCTGCTCGGATACGAACTCTTCGCCGACGAGCTCGACGCCGCCCTGCCCGCAGCATGGGCCATCGAACTTTTCCACAATTTCTCGCTGGTACACGACGATATCATGGACGCCGCACCCCTGCGCCGCGGCCAACCCACCGTGCATACCCGCTGGAACCTTACGGCCGGCATTCTGAGCGGCGACGTGATGCTTATCTATGCCTATCGCGCGCTCGCCGCCGTGCCGGATAAAACAGTCATCCCAGACCTGTTGAACACCTTCAACCGGCTTGCGACAGAAGTGTGCGAGGGCCAGCAGCTGGATGTAGATTTTGAGTCGCGCGACACCGTGTCTATCCAGGAATATATCCGGATGATCGAACTCAAAACAGCCGTCCTGCTCGGCGGCGCACTCGAAATGGGCGCCATCTGCGCACACGCCGACCCCGAAGACGCGCAGCGACTTTATCACTTCGGCCGACTCGCCGGCATCGCGTTCCAAATTCAGGACGACCTGCTCGATACGTACGGCGACCCGCTCAAATTCGGGAAACAGGTGGGCGGCGATATCCTTCAAAATAAAAAAACCCTGCTGGTGCTGACCGCCCTGGCGTGCGCCTCGCCGGCTGACCAAGCCGAATTGCGCCATTGGATGCGCAGCAGTTCGGACGATCCCGATGCCAAAATTGCGGCTGTCCGCGCGATCTTTGACCGAAATGAAATCCCCCGGCAGATGGCGGAGGTGCAAAAACGCTATCAAACCGAGGCGTTTCAGCAACTGGAGGCCGTGCGGGCGCCCGAAACGCGCAAAAAAGCGCTCCAAAAGATGATTGAGGATCTGTTCGCGCGCGATTATTGAAGACCTGTCCGGCGAAAAAACAATTTTGCACGCCGGCTCCTTTTTAATATCTATTCGAAGACCTTGTACAAAAAAGAGACTGTAATAATTTAGATATGCTCCGCGCAGCTTTGGTAGATATGTATAATGGCGATGCGAATCGCGGCATTCCGATGCTGTATTCGATATTAAGCCGTTACGCCAACGTCCTCCGTTTCGATCATTTTGACGTGCGGGCCAAACACGAAATTCCCGATCTTTCCTACGATCTCTATATTTTCTCCGGCGGCCCGGGGGATCCGCTGGAGAACGACGGCCCGTGGTTTGAGCCTTTCTTCGAACGCATCGAATCGCTGTGGCAGTGGAATCAGCGCGCGGATGCGCCCAAAAAATATGTTTTTTTTATCTGCCACTCCTTTCAAATGGCCTGCCACCATTTCGGCGTCGGGAAAGTGACCCAACGGTGGGAAATGTCTTTCGGAACCTATCCGGTACACAAAACCCGCGCGGGTAAGGCAGAGCCGTTTTTTGAGGGACTCCCCAGTCCTTTTTACATCGCCGATTTCCGGCGTTTTCAGGTAGTTGATCTCGATCTGCCGCGCATCCAAGCGCTGGGTATGCATATCCTGTGCATGGAGACGCGCAGTCCGCGCGCGCAATACGAGCGCGCGCTCATGGGCCTGCGCTTCAGTCCCGAGATGGTGGGCACACAATTTCATCCGGAGGCCAATCCGGAGGGCCTGTTGGCATATTTTCTGGAACCCGAGCGCAAAAAAGTGATTGTGGGCACGCATGGCGAACTCCGCTACAACGGGATGATTCGGGATTTAGCCAATCCGATGAAGGTACAGCGCACGTTCGACACGATCGTTCCCCGCTTCATCGAGCACGCCGTGGAGCAGCTGTATATTGCGCCAGGCTGAATAAGCCGTTGAAGATCCTCTGGAAAAATTTTATTTTTAACAAGGCTAATTGGGCAGTCAAATACAGGCGATTCGGCAAAAAATTTAACGCGGTTAAAAATAAAATTTGGCAGTTGCAGCCCAGAAATCAAAATTTGAACAAGCGCTCTAAATTCCCCGGCGTTTCTTTTCGCGGAGCACGAAGGCCAATTCACGGCCGACATCGCCCGTTACGGCGGAATTTTCTTTTGCGCGGCGGATGAGGTAGGGGATCACGTCCCGCACCTGCCCGTACGGCACGTATTTTCCTACCCGGAAGCCTGCGGCAGCTAAGTTAAAAGTCAGGTTGTCGCTCATGCCCAGGAGTTGGCTGAACATCATGTGCGGATGGTCGCGCGGGATCTGTTTGCGCTCCATGAGTTCCGCTTGCAACAAGGCGCTTTCTGCGTTGTGGCTGGCGTTGCAGAGCGCGATTTTTTGGTAATTATCCACACAGAAGCGCAGGGCGGTATTGTACATATCGTCTGTCGCCTGCTTATCCGGATTGATCGGGCTTGGATAGTTTTTTTCTACGGCGCGTTCGCGTTCTTTGTCCATGTACGCGCCGCGCACCAATTTGGCGCCGAGCAGGAATCCCTCTTTTTGGGCGCGGTCAAAACTCGACATCAAAAACTGCAGGCGATCAGTGCGGTACATTTGGAACGTATTAAAAACCACTACGCGTTCTTTGTTGTAGCGTTTCATCATGAGCCACACCAAGTGATCTATCGTATCCTGTATCCAGCTGTCTTCCGCGTCTATATAAAGCGACACGCCTTTTTGGGCGGCTTGGTGGCAGATGGCGTCTATGCGTTTGAGGGCGTTCCGGTATTCGGCGAGTTCTTCGCGGGTCAGCATTTCGGCTGATTGGATGCGTTCGAGCAGGCCGAAACGCGCCAGGCCGGTCAATTTAGTACTCACGACCGGGATTTGTTTACTGCGCGAGGCAAAATCAATCGCCCGGATGTTTTCATTCATGGTG
>JBEIDF010000076.1:0-14830 GCA_040383605.1 Lewinellaceae bacterium | reverse complement strand
TTTTTATCCAATTATTTGCTTAGCGGCGGCGGCGATAATGCCTGGCGCTGGATGCTCGGCGTCGAGGCATTCCCGGCGCTGGCCTACCTGCTGATGGTGCGCTTGGTACCGGAGAGTCCGCGGTGGTTGTTGGTGAAAAAGCAAGACCGCCAGGCTGCTGCGCGCACGCTGCGCCTGCTCAACCCGGACGCGGATACGGAGGCGGAGCTGCGCGCGATGCTGGCCGACCAGCCGGCGGCCGGTTCGACCGAGACGATCTTCCATCCGAAATACCGTCTCCCCCTGACTTTGGCCTTTTTGATCGCGTTTTTTAACCAATTTTCCGGGATAAACGCCTTCCTGTATTACGCCCCGCGCATTTTTGAAATCGCCGGACTGGGAAAAAGCACTGCCCTGCTGAGCAGCGTGGGGATTGGCGTGGCCAACCTTGTTTTTACATTGGCAGGGGTAGCGCTGATTGACCGCTTTGGGCGCCGGCAGCTGCTGTACATCGGCTCGGTGGGGTACATTGTATCTCTTTCTCTGGTGGCGGCTGCTTTTGCTTTGGGAACTAAAGGCATGGCCGTGCCGATTTTTCTTTTCCTATTTATTGCCGCGCACGCCGTCGGCCAGGGCGCCGTGATCTGGGTGTTTATTTCCGAAATTTTTCCTACCCACCTGCGGGCGAGCGGGCAGGCATTCGGCAGTTCCGTTCACTGGGTGCTGGCCGCCGCGATCCCCTCGCTCATTCCGGTGCTGTTCAGTCAGATCGGCGCCGCGCCGGTTTTTGCTTTTTTCGCCTTTATGATGACGCTTCAGTTGCTTTTTGTTTGGAAAATGATGCCGGAGACAAAGGGCGTTTCCTTGGAAAATTTGGAAAAACGCCTGACCGGCAGGGACTGAAAAACCCTTTTCATATTAAAATAAAACATAATTTTATACACGCTCTAAGACGTGGTCTTATTTTGTCTTGCACAGCCTGCAAAGTATATGAAACAATTCCTTTTTGCCGCCGCCGGCTGTTTGCTCACCCTGCTCTGGAGCGCTTGCTCCGGCGATGCTGCCCGGCGCGCACCTGCCGCGCAATCCGAAACCTACCGGGAACCCCACCGCCCGCAGTTCCATTTTTCACCGCCGGCCCATTGGATGAACGACCCAAACGGCATGGTGTACTACGCGGGCGAATACCACCTGTTTTACCAGTATTACCCCGATTCTACCGTCTGGGGGCCTATGCACTGGGGCCATGCCGTGAGCACAGACCTGACGCACTGGGAGCACCTGCCCATCGCGCTGTATCCGGACTCCCTGGGGTATATTTTTTCCGGGAGCGCTGTGGTGGACTGGCAAAACACGAGCGGATTTGGAAAAAACGGCCAACCGCCGCTGGTGGCGATTTTTACCTACCACAACATGGCGGGCGAAAAAGCCGGCCGCAGCGATTTTCAGTACCAGGGAATCGCTTATAGCCAGGATAAGGGCCGCAGTTGGACAAAATACGCCGGCAATCCCGTTGTGCCCAACCCCGGTACTATCCGCGATTTCCGCGATCCCAAAGTGATTTGGCACGAAGCTTCCGGACAGTGGATCATGGTGTTCGCGGTAGCCGATCATGTGACATTTTATGGCTCGAAAGACTTGAAGCGCTGGATACACCTTTCTGATTTCGGGAAGGAAGCGGGCGCGCATACCGGCGTATGGGAATGTCCCGATCTGTTCCCGATGCGTGTGGAGGAAAGCGGCGATACCCTGTGGACGCTCCTTTGCAGCATCAATCCCGGCGCGCCAAATGGCGGCTCTGGCACGCAGTATTTTATCGGGCATTTTGACGGAACAAACTTTTCACTGGACGCTGATTTTGCTAAGAACGTTCAAGATGGAAAGGCGGTCTGGTTGGATTACGGCCGGGATAACTACGCCGGCGTCACCTGGTCAGACGTGCCCCGCGCGGACGGGCGGCGTTTGTTTCTCGGCTGGATGAGCAACTGGGATTACGCCCAGATCGTCCCAACAACCCGTTGGCGCAGCGCGATGACGCTGCCCAGGGAATTAAACCTGCACCAGACGCCTGCAGGCTATCGCCTGTATGCCCAGCCGGCAAGCGAACTCCAGCAGCTGCGCGACCGGACGATCGCGCTGAAACCGGCGGTTTTCTCCGACGAATACGATATTTCCGGACAGATCGGCACATTCAACGGACTGCTGGAATTGGAACTCGAACTGGAATCTGCCGATGGCACGCCCCTGGATGTGGCGCTGGAACTTTCAAACGCCCAGGGCAATCGCTATCAAATCGGCTGCAATACCGCAAGCAGGCAATACTACGCAGACCGGCGGCAGTCGGGCAAGCAGGCGTTTTCTGAAAAATTCGCCGGAAATGTTGCCACTGCTCCCAGAATATCCGACGATAAGATCGTCCGGCTGCGCTTTTTTCTCGATGCGGCCTCCGCCGAGCTGTTCGCCGATGGCGGCGCCACCGTGATGACGGATGTTTTCTTCCCGGAATCCACATTTACCAAGCTTCGCCTGCTGACGAAAAAAGGCAAAATCCGCTTGATTAGAGCCCAAGCGCACACGTTGAAACGTATATGGTAAACCAAATTGCCTGCTATTTCGTAAAAATACATTTTGCTTATTTTCAATATATTACACCAAAATTAGCCGGAAAGTCTGTTGGTGTGACTTATAAATATCCGCCATTTTTATTGAATGTGCTGCTGATACCAAAAGTTATATCTATTTTTGGAGCGAAAAATGAACTGATAATGAAAATCAGGATATCCATTTTCTCGCTGGCGTTTCTCCTTCTGGCGGGATTGGCTTCAAGCCAAACATCATTCCTGAAAACCTTCGGCGGGCCCGGCACAGATATTGCCAACTACATCCTGGAGTTACCAGACGGGTATCTCGTGGCCGGAACGACCAGTTCATTTGGCGACGGCAGCCTGGATGGATATTTGCTTCGACTGGAACTCAACGGCGACCTGCTGTGGCAAAAGGTATATGGCTCCGGCTCAAACGACGTGTTCACGGCGGTTGCGGAAGCGGAAAGCGACGGATTTTTGGCCGTCGGCTTTACAACCGGCGGTTTTATGGGCACGCAAGATATTATAATCACCCGTGTAGATGCATTTGGAAGCGTGCTTTGGAGTAAGACTGCCGGTGGCAGCGCCGACGACTACGCCCGCGCGGTCATTCGCATCGCCGATGGCTATATTATCTCCGGCGGGCAATCCAGTTTGAGCGCCGGGACGGTGGACGGGTTTATCATGCGGATAGACAACGACGGGAATGTCGTGTGGTCTAAAAGCTACGGAAGCGCGGTCGCCAATATTATCTATGCAGAATACGAAGAAAACGGCGTGTTGTACGCCGGCGGCGGCGCGGACGCGGCCGGCGCTTTGTTGCGCCTGAGCACGGCAGACGGGAGCGTGCTGTCGGGGAGTCTGGCCAATGGAAATTCCACGGAATCGCTGTATTACATACGTCCTACCGCCGATGGCAACCTGCTGCAATCGGATCACAGCTGGAGCCCCTCCGGCGGCGTCCAGATTCGCCAGTGGACCAGAAAGACGGACCGCGCGGGCAACGTGCTTTGGTCGAAGGCGTATAGCGCGCCGGGGGCCGATTTGCGCGGGCGCGCAGAACCCTGTTCCGATGGCGGTTCTCTCCTTGTCCCGTACGAAAATTTTAGTAAATCTACCGCCGAGCCCGTGCTCGTGCGCCTCGACAGCGCCGGAAATGTGCGCTGGAGCTATCGCTATGGCGGCGGCGCGCTCGATCGCTTGTACAAGGGCGAACAAACGGCGGACGGTGGGTTTGTCGCCGCAGGGCACACCCGCAGCTCCGCCGCTTCCAACGACGATGATATTCTGGTAATCAAAACCAAGCCGAACGGCATGATAGACGGTTGCTGCATCGGTACCTACCCGGTCGCAGCGGAAGACTACTCGCCCCCGGTCACAAGTTTTACCCCAACCGCCTATCCTTTCCTGGGCGCGCAACCACAATTTCAGTTCGGCCTCTACACACTATTAAATGAAGGCCTCTCGTGCTTTATCCCCAACACGGTGGTGACAGACTCTATCCGGTTTTGCAGCGGCGATACGGTGCTGGTTGGCGGCATGCCGTATAGCGAATCCGGCACAGCCCAGATGACGCTTCCCGGGCAAAACGGCTGCGATACGGTGATGGTTTATACGCTCATCAAAGAACCGCTGCCAACGCGCTTCGAAACAATCGCGCGTTGCGCCGGCGAAAGCGTTTCGGTTGCGGGGAATATTTATACGCAAAGTACTACCGTATTTGACACACTGGCCGCAGCGACCGGCTGCGATACGGTGGCGGTTTATACCCTGTTGTTCCAGCCGCTGCCTACCCGCGTGGAAATCGTTGAATTCTGCCCGGGCAATACCGCGACGGTCAATGGCATGGTGTTTACGCAGCCGGACACGGTCATCCAACTGGTTCCCGCCGCTGTTGGTTGCGACACGGTGGTGACCTACATCGCGCGGTATTACGACCTCCCGCAGCCGGCTTCGGTACAATTGAATTGCCCGGCTGCCATCACAGTCAATACCACTCCCGGCGCAGACAGCGCCCGGGTGTTTTATAACGCGCCGGCCGGCGGAAGCGATTGCATCTGCGGCGGCTATTCAATCGAATTGCTGGAGGGCCTGCCGACAGGCAGTTGGTTCCCGACAGGTACCACGCAGGTCTGCTATGAAGCGCAGGACAGCTGTGGGAATGTCCAGAATTGCTGCTTTGAGGTCACGGTGCAAGATCAGGAGGAAGCCTGCGATATCAAAACGCTGGGCTGCGTGAAATTCGAACTCCTCACGATCACCGCCGATGCCGCCCGGCGGCACACCTACCGTATTCGGGTGACCAACAACTGCGCCAACAAAATGCTGTATTTTGTCGCGCAAACACCCGCCGGCACGACCGCTACCGCACCGGGGAACAACACCGTGTTTGTATCGGAGAACGACCGGTCGTACACCGTCCGTAACCCTAATTTTTCCCCCTTTTATTCCGTGAAATTTACGCCGGTCGCCGACGGATTGGTGAGCGGCCAATCGGATATTTTCCAATACACCCTGCCGACGCAGGCCGGCAATCCGTGGTATATCCATACTGCCGTCCGGCTGCAGTTTTCCGAAATTATTTCTACCCACCTCAATACCTTCTTCTGTCCGGTTGGCGTGACGCCCACCGGCACGGCATCGCGCTCCGAACCCGAACCGGTGGAGGATGATCGCGCGCACGGGGCGCCTTTGCTGTACCCCAATCCGGCCTCTGATGTGCTCTACGCCGATTTTTCCGCCTGGCCGCATGCGCCCCGGCACGCCCGCATTCTCGACCTGCGGGGCCGGCAATTGTGGGAAAAAGAACTCCCGCAAAATGCCCGGCAGGATGGTATTCCGATAGAACCGGAATGGCCCGCCGGCGTGTATTTTTTGGAAATTACAGCAGCTGATGGTACGCGCAGCATACAGCGATTTGCTGTGCAGGCGGTCGGGCGTTAAGAGTATGGCTGAAATTAATATGCAAGTCTTTTTCAGCCAACCTTCGTTCCTTTTTTTCGCCGTAATTAGTCCCATTACGCCTGCAAAAAGCGCCTTGTCTGTCTAAAAAATCCATTTCATATTAGCAGAGGATATAATTTTAGACATGCGCTAAGACGCCGCGCGTCGAAGGAAGGAACTACAAACACGGACTATCTGAGTACCGCACGGTGACCGAGCCGGTCAGCGCGCAGCCCCCGCTGGTTGTTACCGTAACGCCGTAAGTGCCTGGCTTAAAAACCGTGATATTCGGCGATTGGTGGCCAGTGCTCCACTGGTAAGAGGCGTACTGGCCTTTTACTTTGAGCGCCGTGATACTGCCGGGACAAATAATCGTTTCGCCCTCGATCACCAGTCCGCGGTTCCGGATGACCAGCAGGCCGGCGGTGTCCAGGGGTGCAGCGGATTGTGCTTGGGCGGCGAACGTGCCCAGGCAGAGTAGGAAAGCGGAAATCAGCGCGTGTGGTAGCATAGAGCGGTATGTATTATCCAAATTTTTCTGCCAATTGTTTTTTTAACGCCAGCATCTCATCCCGGTATTGTGCAGCGGAGATAAAATCCAGGTCTTTTGCGGCGGATTTCATTTTTTTCTCGGTGTCTTCAATCATTTTTTCGAGTTGGGTTCGCGTTGCCAGGGCCACGATCGGCTCTGCCGCGAGCGTTGGGTTTTCATTTTCCACATAGTATTTCCCGGCTTCCACACCGCGCACATCGAGGATGCTGCGTTGCGCCAGGATTTCCTCCCGCGATTTGCTGACGGTGCGCGGGGTAATGCCATGGGCTTCGTTGTAGGCAATCTGGATACTGCGGCGGCGGTTGGTTTCGTCTATGGTATCCCGCATGGAATCCGTAATTTTATCGGCGTAAAAGATCACCAGTCCATTGGCGTTGCGCGCGGCGCGGCCTGCCGTTTGGGTTAGCGACCGCATATTGCGGAGGAAGCCCTCCTTGTCGGCGTCGAGAATTGCGACGAGCGATACTTCCGGCAGGTCGAGTCCTTCGCGCAGCAGGTTGACGCCAACCAGCACATCGTATTCGCCGAGGCGCAGGTCGCGCAAAATTTCCACCCGTTCCAGGGTTTCCACCTCGGAGTGGATAAATCGGCAACGGATGTTCAATTTAATCAGGTAGGCGCTGAGTTCTTCCGCCATACGTTTGGTGAGCGTGGTGACGAGCGTGCGTTCATTTTTGGGGATGCGCTTTTGGATTTCCGCCATCAGGTCGTCAATCTGGTTGAGCGAAGGCCGCACGTCTATCGGCGGATCCAGCAGGCCGGTTGGGCGGATCAGTTGTTCGACCACCACCCCTTCTGTTTGCGCGAATTCATAATCGCTTGGCGTTGCGCTGACAAAGACGACCTGATTGATCATACTTTCCCATTCTTCGAAGCTGAGCGGGCGGTTGTCCATGGCGGAGGGCAGCCGGAATCCGTAATTCACGAGCATTTGCTTGCGGGCGCGGTCGCCCCCCCACATACCGCGGATTTGCGGGATGGTGACGTGGCTTTCGTCCACAATCAGGAGATAATCGTCTGGGAAATAATCCAACAGGCAGAACGGCCGCGTGCCGGGTTTGCGCCGGTCGAAGAAACGCGAGTAATTTTCAATGCCGTTGCAATAGCCGATTTCGCGGATCATTTCGATATCGAAGATGGTGCGTTCGCGGATTCGGCGCGCTTCCAGCGACCGGCCTTCGCGGATAAAATAGTTCTCCTGAGCGGCCAGCTCGTCCTGTATTTCATACAAAATTTGCGTGAGCCGATCTTTAGGTGCGATATAGAGGTTGGCCGGAAAAATGGCGGTGGCGTCCATTTTCTGGATGCGTTTGCCGCTTTCGAGTTCGATGGTTTCGATGCTTTCAATTTCATCGCCCCAAAAAATGACCCGGCAGCCCCAGTCGGCGTATGGCAGGTGGATATCTACTGTATCCCCTTTTACGCGGAACGTGCCGCGGATCAGGTCTGCTTCCGTTCGGGCGTACAGGCTATTCACCAGCGCATATAGAAACTGCGTTTTCGTCATTTTCATGCCCGGATGAATCCGGATTACCCCGCCCTCCAGGTCTTCCGGATTCCCCATCCCGTAAATGCAGGATACCGAGGCCACGATAATCACGTCCCGCCGGCCGGAAAGCAGGGTGCTGGTGGCCTTGAGCCGGAGTTTATCTACCAGTTCATTGATGCTGAGATCTTTCTCGATGTATGTGTCGGATACGGGCAGGTAGGCTTCCGGTTGGTAATAATCGTAGTACGACACAAAATATTCCACGGCGTTATCGGGAAAAAAAGAGAGCAGCTCGCTGTACAGCTGGGCGGTCAGGGTTTTGTTGTGCGTGAGCACCAGCGTGGGGCGGTTCACCTGCGCGATTACATTCGCCACCGTAAACGTTTTACCGGATCCGGTAACGCCCAGCAATACCTGCGCTTTTTCGCCGTGCAGGATGCCCTCCGCGAGTTCGCGAATCGCCTGGGGCTGATCGCCTGTGGGCTTGTAGGAGGAATGCAGTTCAAAATTCATGATACAAAGATACGCTTTTGCGCGCGCATCCGAAAGAAGAGGCAGAACGCATCGAATGGCGGGATGTTTTGCTGCGTTTTGCAACTATTCGACGGATGTACGGTTAAAATGGAGCAAGTACTTGCTATCAGGAAGTAAAAACCCGTTTCGCAGATGATTTTATCGGTGTCTCATTTAACAAAAAAATATCGGACGGCCGACGGCGGCGAGTTGACCGTCCTCGACGATGTCTCTTTCGATTTGGCCGCGGGCGACACCTTTTCTATTATTGGCCCTTCCGGATCGGGAAAAACAACGCTCCTGGGCTTGTGCGCGGGCCTGGATCGCGCCAGCAGCGGCTCCGTGACGCTGCACGGCGTGCGCTTGGACGAGCTGTCGGAGGATGCGCGCGCCGCGCTTCGGAATCAGTATGTGGGTTTCGTGTTCCAGAATTTTCAGCTCATTCCCACCCTCACCGCCCTGGAAAATGTGATGGTTCCGCTCGAGCTGCGCGGACAACCGGACGCCGCTGCGATTGCGCGCGAATGGCTGCGCCTGGTGGGGCTCTCCGAACGCCTCCGCCATTATCCGGCGCAGCTGTCGGGCGGCGAACAGCAAAGGGTCTGCATCGCCCGCGCCTTCGCAAACAACCCGAAAATTCTCTTTGCCGATGAGCCTACCGGTAACCTCGACGCAGAAAACGCTGCTGGCGTCACCGAACTCCTGTTCGAATTGAATCGTACCGCCGGCGCTACCCTCGTGCTGGTGACGCACGACCCGGAACTCGCCAAACGCACACAGCGCGTCCTGCGAATGAAAGGCGGAAAAGGCAGCTGGGAGGCGTGATTTCGAGTTGAAACAGATGGAAGAATCACTTTTATCAATCAGCGGTATCAAATTTCGCTGTACGCCGCGATAGAAGTAAAAAACTTTTGTATTTTTGTTGGGAACTGTATCGCGTCCGCCGGATTTGGAAATCCGATCGGATCCTTTTTTCATTTATTAAACTTCCAAAGCAATGCGCCAAGTATCGCTCTTCCTGCTCGTCTTCTGCTGCCTGCTCTCCAGCGCGCCCGCCGGCGCCCAGGGGATGGTGTTTTCCGACAAATCCTGGTCGGATATCCTTGCACAGGCAGAACAACAAAACAAACTCATTTTTCTCGACGCATACACCTCCTGGTGCGGTCCTTGCAAAATGATGACCCGCAACACCTTCCCCAATCCGGAAGTCGGCGCGTTCTACAACGCCAACTTCATCAATGCCAAAATTGACATGGAAAAGGGCGAAGGCCCCGCGCTCGCCCAGCGCTACAATGTGCAGGCGTATCCCACGCTGCTGTTCGTCAACGGCAAAGGCGCCGTGGTGCACCGCGCGCTCGGCTACAACGACGCCGAACAGTTCCTTGCACTGGGCCGCAAGGCACTCGACCCAAGCGCTAATTTGGCCGGCATTGACGCCCGGTATCAGTCGGGCGATCGCTCCGACGCGTTTATCCTCCAATACCTGGAGGCTAAAAGCGCGGCCGGAGCCGACGACCTCGAAAACGTCGTGCAGGAGTTCCTCGAAACCAATAAGGACTGGTCGAAACCCAAAACCCGCGAGGTGATTTTTCGACATGTCACCGATCTGAACGCGCCGGCATTCCAGTATATGCTCGATAACCGCGCCGCTTTCCAGGAGCAGTTCGGCGCCGAGGAATTCTCCCAACAACTGGACGGCGCGCTCGGCCAATACTTCCAAACGCTCGAGGATCTGGACCCGGATAAACTCCGCCGTGTCATGGAACGTGTGTACGGGCCGGAAGGCGGCCAAAAGACGGCTATGATCATGATGATGATCTATCAACAAATGGACGACTCGGACGCCTACGCCAATGCGGCCGTGGCCTATCTGGATCAATATCCCAGCGAGGATCCTTCAGAACTCAACCAAATCGCCTGGAATTTTTATCTGATGGTGGACGACCAGGCGCTGCTCCAAAAAGCCATCGAATGGGCCCAAAAATCGGTCGGCATCCAAGAGGAATATGCCAATCAGGATACCCTTGCTGCACTGTATTTTAAGGTAAAGGATCGGAAAAAAGCAAAAAAACACGCGCAGCGCGCCATCGAACTCGCCAAAGCCTCGGGCGAAGACTATGCAGAAACGGAGGCCCTGCTGGCTAAAATCAACAAGCTCTAATCCACTGCCCGGCGAATGCCCAATCGTACCATTTTAATGATCCTCCTGTTGTGCGCGGCGGCAGCCTTTGCCGCCGCGTACCACTTTTTTAATAAACCAGTCGAAAGGTTTGATTGGACGGATTCCAGGCCCCGCAAAGCGTACAGCGAAAACAATGACGAACCTTACGGCGCCCGCATTTTTTACACGCTCCTGCACGATTATTTTCCCGGACAAAAATTCGAGGAAATAGAAGAGGCACTTCCTGAAACGCTGAAAAAAGCCCGGGGCGCTTACGTATTTATAGGCGCCGGGATGGGCTTGGATTCCCTCGGCGCGCAAAGCCTGGTGGAATTCGTTGCGCGCGGCAATACCGCCTTGTTGATCAGCAAAAGCGTGCCGGAAAATCTCCTGGAAATCTTGCGCGCTCCTTTTTGCGAAACGGAAGACCGGCCCGGCTACGGGACCGTCTGGCTGACCGACACCGCGCGCCTTTCGCTCAGCATCCCGGACGAAAGCGCGCAAAAAGCGTATCGCTTTTTTTACGCCGACCGAAATGAAGCCGCCGAATACCGATGGCGTTACCTGGATGAAGACGTTTTTTGTGAAGATGCCCCGTTTGCGCCGCTCGGTCGGATCAACGACAACCAGATCAATTTCTTTGCTTTTTGGTATGGAGACGGCGTCTTTTTGGTGCACACCAATCCGATCGCCTTTTCCAATTTTCACCTCCTCCGCCCGGAAGGCCGGCGCTATGCAGAAGGGGTACTGTCGCACCTGCCGGAGGGCCCTGTGTACTGGGATATTGTCAGCAGGCGACAGGAGGCCTCGCCAAATGGCCGCCAGGCTAATGACCGTGATTTTCCCGACCGGCACCCGCTGGTTTTTATCCTGAAACAACCCGCCCTCGCATGGGCCTGGTACCTGCTCGCCGGACTTGCCGCCGCGTACCTGCTGTTCCGCGCGAAACGCCGCCAACGCGTCATCCCGGTGCTGCCCAAAAACGAAAACAGCTCGTATGAATTTATCAGCACCATCGCCAATTTGCATTTTCTGGACAAAAACTGCCGCGGAATCTGCATCGAATCCATGAAACTGTTTGTCGCGCAGCTGCGTGAACGCTACGGCCTCGCGCTGACGCTCGATCCCAAAACGCAACTTCCGAGGCTCGACGACGATCAAGTGCAGCGCCTCGCGCGCATCACCGAGACGCCGGAGACGCAAATACGCGCCCTTTTTACCCAATACCGCAATGCTATCCAATACGAAACGACCGAGCAGATGATGGTGGATTTGCACCTGGCGATCGAACATTTTTTGAAAACCGCTAAATAGCGCTTTCCCATGCGCACATCTGAAACCATGAAAAAAAATATCCTCGCACTCTTTGCCATCCTGCTCGCCGCGTGCCTGTCTGCCCAAACGGCGCCCTTCTACATCCGGCAGTTCGACGCCGCCGAAGGCAATACCCTTTGCTTCGACGCAGACTCCAATCTCTGGGTGGGCTGCACGCGCGACCGCCAGCCCTTGCTGCTGAAAGTCACCCGAAGCGGCGTGCTGCTGGAGCAAGTCGCGCTCGCTTTTGCGGTCGGACAAAACTGTCCGCTCACCGAGCTGATCGTGGACGCCGACGGTATGCTCGTGGGCTGCGGGGTGCTCTATGCAGTCAATCCCGCAGAAAACGAGTCCAGCTTTATCTTTCGCTATAACCCGGCAACGCGTCAATTGCTTTGGAACCGACGCGTCCGGAGTAATTTTTTCTTTGCGCGCGGGATTTTAGAGCCTGAGCCGGGCGCCCATTACCTGTTGTATGGCAAGGACTACTACCTCAACTCGGATACGGAGATTTTGACCATTCACCGGCAAACAGGCGATATCATTCCGGCAACCAGTTTTGCGTATAAAGTCGGCCGCGATGAAGATATGGATGCGCTGATCCGGCATGAGGGCAACCTGTACGCCACCGGCCGTAACGATCTGGGCTACCTGACCTCCACCTATCTCAATTTATTTGTACGACAAGGCGTTTGGAAAATTGGTTCCGATGGCACGCCGGTCTGGACGACGGTGGGCGCCGTGCCGTTGAATAAAAAAACGTTTCTGCAGGGCCGGGATTTACTTATCGAAAATGGCGCGATTTATTCGCTGAGCAGCGGCAACGATCAGTCGCAATCCACCACAAGCGGTAATATTTTTTTGCAAAAAACCAGCCTGGACGGCGCGCCGCTCTGGATTCGCAAGTACGATATCACCACGTTCAATTATACGGCGGAGAGGGGGTACAACCTGATTGCTGTACCCGACGGATTTATTATTTATGGGCGAAGCGTCCGGGATTTTTTGCTGAAAACAGACAAAGACGGCAACCTGCTTTGGGCCCAACGCCTGCCTACGGAAAACGTCACCGATTTTTATTACCGCTCCCGGCGGCAAATTTTGCTGGATGGCGACGGTATTCTGGTGGTTTCCACCCTGCGCGACGACCCCGCGCAGCCCCGCGCGGTCCTGATGCGCATCGATTTGAACGGCAATATTGCCGGTTGCAACCGCCTCGGCGCCCTAAATGCCGTGGAGGCGCCGTTTCCCAATCCTTTCTGGTCTAACCTGCCCTTGCAGGCCGAAGCGCCCGGCGCGCAATCGTTCAACACCCCTGCCGCGCTGTCCGACCCCGCCCCTGCCGCACTTTCCCTGCTCTGCGAGAGCGCAGGGCCGGTGGCGGAAAATCCTTGCATACCCGCCGTTTTTTTGAAAAAAATAGCCGACAACGCCGGTCAACACCGCCTGGTTGCCCTGGCAGCTGGCGGCGACACCTTGTTCAGCGCCTCGGAAAACGGACTGGTAACCGCCCTGGATTTGAACGGCCTTCCCCGCTGGTCGGTACGCATCGAAACGCAGGGGGGCGGCGCGCTCACGCTCACGGATATGCTGCTTGACTCCGACGGCCTGCTCGCAGTGCGCGGCAAGCTGGGTCAAAATGCTTTTGCCTGTCGGCTCGATCCTGTTGCGCAACAGCTGCTCTGGTCGCAAGTCATCCCCACCCTGCCCTTCGAGGGCGGCGGCATACTCGAAACAGCGCCCGGCGAGGCGTATTTGTTGCACCACAACCTGCAACTCGCCGGCGGCCGGCAAGTACCGGAGACCTTCCAGCTCAATCGCGTAACCGGCGCTATGTTGGCGCTCAGCGGCCGGCGCTACGATTTCGACCTGGGCAACCAATCGCATCTCGCTATGACGCGCCAAAGTACGCAACTGTATGCCTCCGGGCGCCAGGAAACTGCTGCCGGGCCGCGGCTCCGCATTTCCCGCCTGGATGCCAATTTTGGCGGCCCTGTTTGGTCGCAATGGGGACATACCGGCGCGGCCGGCCCGGGCGTCAGCGGCGGCGCGGCGGCCAGCGTATATGACGACGACCACCTGCTTGTCGCGTATACCGGCAGCGAGGAGCCTGCCGGGCCTGCTTTCGGAAAATTATTTTTACAAAAAATCAACCCGATGGGGAGCATCCTGTGGGTGCGCCGCTACGATTTGCCCATTTTGGGCGAACTGGATATCACAGCCTGGTCCGACGGGTACGTCCTGATGGGAAAAACAACCGCCGGCTATCTTCTCATCAAAACCGACCGCAACGGCAACCTGCTTTTAGTCAAAAACATCGCTTTTGGCGCCGGAACCAACGATCCGAAACACCCGCCGGGCAGCAGGCTGTTGTTCCACAAAGACTTCCTCTGGCTGGCTTTGTTTGATGATCGGCCCGGACAAACGGGCGCCTGGCTGCTCAAAGCCAATCTCAACCTGGAAACCGCCGCCGCCTGTACTGCTCTGACGCCAGTCGCCGCTGCGTCCACCCAAACGGTGATCAATCCGGTTGGCGTCGCCGCCGGCCTGCCTGCATTTGTCACGCCGCTGGGTAGCCAGGTTGTTGGAGCCCTCGCCTCGAACGATTCCGTTGGCCTCGAACAAATTTGCCCCCCGGTCTATGTGGAGCCTACGCTCGAACTCGGCCCTGATCGCAGCATTTGCAGCCTCGATACGGCCGCGCTGAGCAGCAATGCCGGCTTCAAAGCGCATATTTGGCAGGACGGCCTGCAAGGGCCTGCGTACGCTGCCACCACGTCCGGCCGCTATTGGTTGCAGGCGCGCACCTTGTGCGATAACCTGCAAACCGATACGGTAGAAGTAACCGTGTCGTCTCACCCAACGCGTACCGAAACCCTCGCCGCCGCGCCCGGCGTGCCGGTGAATATCCAGGGGGCTGCCTACTTCGCGCCGGATTCGGTTACCGTGCGCAAACCCTCCGGCGCCGGTATTTGCGACACCCTGATTACGTATTATATCACGGCTTGCACGACCGTGCAGACCACGCGGACTGTGCAGTTTTATCCCGGGCAGACCGTGCAGTTTGACGGCGTCACGTACAGCCAACCCGGTGTTTACACCAACATACTCCAAACCGTTTTCGGCTGCGATTCCCTGGTAACGTACAATGTCGAATGGATACTCACCGATTTGAGCCTGCAATGTCCGTCGAACTGGCTGGAAACGGCTGCAGACGGGCAGTGGTCTGTGCCTGTACAATATGATACGCCCGTTTTTTCTACAAACTGTGTAGAACCGGGCAGTACGCTCAC
>JBEIDF010000075.1:0-14857 GCA_040383605.1 Lewinellaceae bacterium | reverse complement strand
CGCGTCCGGATATCCAACACGGAGGCCGCCCGGCCGCCGTATCTGGCAGGAAAATCACCTTTCCAAAAACGCACGTTATTCAGCGTGGACGGATTAAAAATAGAAAATAGCCCCAGCGCGTGACTCGGGTTATACACCGGCACGTCGTCCAATAAAATCAAATTTTGATCGGAATTTCCGCCTCGCACGTGCAGGCCGCCCAATCCATCCACGCCGGTCTGAACCCCAGGTTGCATCGCGACCAGGCGTAATAAATCCGCCTCGCCGCCGGGCATCGGCAAATTGGACAAATTGCCCAACGTCGGCAAATTGGGGTCGGCGCCGATCCACTGCGCCGAGGTATCGGATCCGCGTCCGGATACCACAACCTCCGGAAGTGCCAGGTCAGCGCGCATGGCGACGCTTAATTTGCGGTTTTCTTCCAAGTTGACCGGAAGATATCGAGACTGGTATCCGAGGGCATTGACTGCCAGTGTGTAACTACCTTCTTCGAGGGTCAGGCTGAAAAAACCGAATTCATTGCTGACGGCTGCGGCGTTTTTTCCCGTTCCGGCACGAATCGAGGCGCCGATGACCCGCTCGCCGGTTTCTGCATCCTGCACAAAGCCGCTGATTGTGAAACGGCGGATTTTTCTGAAAAATACAATCTCGCCATCCAATTCGCGGTAACTAACCTGCCCGCAAGCAGAAAAACGGTCTAATATCTCTCCCAGACGCATCGGTTCCCCGGAAAAAGAGACGGGAGGGCATTCTTGAAAAAAACGGTCACTGAATACAATATTGACGCCGGTTTGGCGGCTCAGGGCAACCAGCGCCTCCGTTGGCGCGACGCTATCGCATTGAAAGCGCAAAAGAAGATCAAGCGGCCGTTGGGCTGCCAGAAATGGCGCAAGATGAAGCCCTGCAATGAACAGAACGCAGCGGAAAAATAAAGGCATAGGATTTGGGCAATATCGCGCCGCAAGTTAAGACCATGCCGGGGATTATTTGCAAAAAGCAAAAACGAAGACGCGTTTTGTCTGTTTTTACCTTTTGAAAGATGGACGATCGGTCCGCCGCTGCGCATATTCCTGCAGAACTAACGGCAGGCGCCGCCAAGCAACACATAATGGCCTTTTTCCGGCTGTTCGATCTGAAAATGATAGATCAGTCCCAGGCTTTGTAGCACTTTTTCCAAAGGCTGGTTGGTACGCGGCGCCGTGTATAGGCAATCGGCCATGGCGGGTTGTTGCAACGACAGTTGAACGCCATAATATTGGGAGATATCCTCAACGACTTCTTTCAGGGGCGTTGCCACAAACTCAAGTCCGCCGTTTTTCCACGACAATTCGTTGAAACTTGCGCGCTCCGACACCCGCAATTGTCTTTGTTCCTGATAAAATTCGGCGCGCATACCGGCCGTGAGGCGCACGCCTTCTGCACCTTTTTCGGGCACAAACTGAACGGTTCCATGCTGTACAAGGACGCTTCGGGATCCGGCGCCTGTACGCGCGTTGAACGCCGTGCCCAGCACTTCGATCAGTCCGCCGTCGGCCATACTTACGCGAAACGGACGCCCCGCTTCAGACGCCACCTCGAAAAATGCCTCGCCGCTCAGGTGGATGTGCCGCGCGCCGGCATCGAACTGCGCGGGAAATTCAATCGTACTGCCTCCGCGCAACCAGACTGTGGTGCCATCAGGCAGTTCGACCGCCCGAAATGGCTGGTCGGCAGCAGCCGTCTCCCGGCGCAGATCCGCAGCCGGCCACAAAGCCGTTCGAAATACCCAGACGGCTCCCAACAGGAACAACAAGGCAGCAGCAACGGACAACCAGCGGCGGCGCTCGTAAGAGAACACGCTGCGCTTGCCCGCCTCCGGTTGCGTCTGTTTTATTTTTGACAGCACCCGCTCAAAATCTCCCGCAACATCCAATGTCAATTCCGGCGTATAAACGCCGGAACGCTCCCATATCAGGGCGTAGGTAAGCGCCGCCTGCTCGTTTTCGGGGGCAGCCTGCCGCCATTGCGCGAGTGCCTGCGCTTCGTTCGGCGAAATTGAGCCGTCCAAAGCACGGTGCAGCAGCACAAGATATTGTTCATCAGAAGCCTTCATGATGATCTGATCAGATAATTTATCTTTTAATATAGTTTACCGATAAACTGAGGTTTGGTTCAGACGTGCAAAAAACGGTTCTTCCACATCCTACCAGGTCTAAGACAAGCGGGTGTAACAAATCCCCTACCCTGTCAGGTAATAAAATAACCAAAAAATGACAATAGGCGACAAATGCGCATTTCGCAACAAGGCCTCCCGCAGCAGGCGCATCGCCCGGGTAATTTGATTTTCGATTGTTTTTGTAGAGATACCCAATTGTTCTGAAATTTCTTTGTGCGACATGCGTTCAAAGCGGCTCATGCAAAAAACAATGCGCGTTTTTTCCGGCAGCGCCTCAATTGCCCGATGCAATTGCGCCTCCCGGATATCTTGTTCCGTCAGCAACAAGCCCTCGTCTGTAGGGTGCGCATTTTCCGGGTGATCATCCAACGCTGCCTCGTCGAAAACAAATCGCCGCTGCTGTTTTATATGATTTAATGCGCGATTGATGGCTGCGCGCCGCAAATAGGCCCGGAAAGCACCCTGGATACGAATCTGCGCTCTTTTGGACCACAATTCTATGAAAACCTCCTGCGCCAAATCCCGGCAGGTATCCAAATCCGGAATTAAGCGGTAAATATCCCCTACCAATAAAGGATAATGCCGCTCAAACAGCCCCTTGAGTAAGGCCGGATCATCCGCTTCCAGTGCGAGGCGCCAGGCGCGGTCGGAATCGTCGGGCAAGAAGGTCATTAAGATAAAATGAAAAAAATATTATTTTTTTGTAAGGTTTTTTTTAAATTAAAAAAGAAACAAAGTTTTTATTTTTCAAAAAATAAAAAATAAAAATTGTTATTTTTTTATTTTTTTGACTTGCCCGGCCTTTGTTTCTGTTTGGGTTTCCCAAAAAAATATGCCGGAGCGTAGGGGAAATAAGCGGTTGTATTGTCTTGATTACGAAAACGCAAACATATTTCACACTACTTATCTGCTCAAGTCTATGCAAGCGATCAACTATAACTGGGACAACAACCCGATTTTCACCGTGCTGACGGAAGAAGAAAAATGCATGCTGGGGCAAAGCGCCGTCCGGCAAATGTACGGCAAGCACCAGATTATTTACAATCCTGGTCAAACATCCGATAAGGTTTTCCTTTTGGTGCGGGGCGTGGTAAAAGTAACGCTTCATGCCGAGAAAAAAGATATCATAAAATATGTGGTGCGCCCAGGCGGCCTGTTCGGAGAATCCTTTCTGACCGGAGATGCGGAACGCCGGGATTTTGCATACGTGATGGACGATGCCGCCGAACTCCTCGAACTGGACGCGCGCCTGATGCTTAACCTGATGCGCCGTAATTTTGCTTTCGCGCAATCCCTGTTGCACTTTTTGGGCGAACGATTGCGCTACACAGAACTCCAACTGGAAAAGGTCGTCCTGAAAGACTCCAAAAGCCGAATTGTAGAATTTTTGCACCAGATGGGCCTGGAACAAGGCAAACAGGTGGGCTTCGAAACGCTGGTTAAACACAACATGACGCACCAGGATATTGCCGACCTGACGGGCACGAGCCGCCAAATGGTCACCGCTGTACTCAACCAACTCAAACGCTCCAATATCCTGTATTTCAACCGTAAAAAAATACTTTTCCGTGATCTGAACGCGCTCCCGGTGGCCGTTTAATATCAAAAGTGTAATTTGCTTCATACGATAGAATGGGTTATAAAAGCGGCACGCAAAGGCGGGCCGCTTTTTCTTTCTGCGCGCACCAATACGCGCCTGCAACAAATCACAATATCTGATTGCGATATCGGACAAACTCCCTATCTTTGGACGCGGTTTTTTCAATTCCCCACCCTATCGCACTGTTCCCATGACAAATTCTGCCCGCATGCTACCCTTTCTGGTCGGCCTCCTGCTCGCCGCAGGCGCCACCGCACAACAAGAACTCCCCCGCGGCCTCAGCCTGTCTGAAATACCCCTGCTGCGCCAATACGCCCCGCCAGGCGCCGCAAATCCTGCGCCCGGCGCCCTCGATGCACGCGCAATGGCAGAATGGGAAGAACTCGACGCACTCCTCATCGCCTGGAATGCAAGCAGCAACGGCCGCAGGGATATCCTAACGGAAATCGTCCGCGCAGCCCGCGAAGAATGCCGGGTGATTATCTGCTGTCGTGACCAAAATGTGCTCAACGCCGCCCGCAGCTACCTCCTGAGTAAAGGCGTTAACCTCGACTCGAACGTGGAGTTTATTCTCGCCAAAAATGATACAATCTGGATTCGGGACTACGGCCCGAATTGCGTCTATGCAAACGATGTGGATTCGCTGTACCTTATTGACTGGATTTACAATCGCCCCAGACCGCAGGACGATACGCTGTCCAGAACCGTCGCACAGTACCTTAATGCGCCCCTGTACAGTACGCTGACTGCCCCGAATGATCTGGTGCATACGGGCGGTAATTTTATGTCGGACGGCGCCGGCACCGGTTTTTCATCCAAACTGGTGCTGGAAGAAAACGGCCCGGCTAATTCGTACGGCCAAAGCAACCACAGCGAAGCAGCCGTGGATGAAATTATGTTCAACTACATGGGAATCCACCGGTATCCCAAAATGGACAACCTCCCCTACGACGGCATCCACCACATTGATATGCACATGAAACTCCTGGACGAGGAAACGCTGCTCGTCGGCGAATACCCGCCCGGCATTTCCGATGGCCCACAAATTGAAGCCAATATCCAATATATCCTGAGCAATTACCTGTCGGCTTTCGGTACGCCGTACAAACTGGTGCGCATCCCCATGCCCCCCGTAGGCACGCTGTATCCAAGCAACGGCGGCGATTACCGCACGTATGCCAATGCTGTTTTTGTCAATAAAACGGTCATTGTGCCGTTTTATGAACTCCGGTACGACACCACGGCGCGCCGAATCTGGGAAGAAGCGCTGCCGGGGTACAAAATCGTAGGCGTCAACTGCAACAATATTATTCCAAGCAGCGGCGCTATTCACTGTATTACGAAAGAAATCGGCGTGGCCGATCCGCTCCGCATCGTCCACCAGCGCCGGGAAGACGTGATCCAAAACCAGCAAACGCCTCAAGATTACCCGGTCTTCGCCCTGATCCAACACCGAACCGGCATCGCAGAAGCAAAAATCTGGTTCACCACCGATACCACCGCCGGCTGGCAGTCCGCACCCATGACCCCCTACAACCCAACCGACACGGCCAATGTCTGGGTTGGCGCCATCCCACGACAAGACGCCGGAAAAGACGTCTTCTACTACATCGAAGCTACCGCCAACAACGGCAAAAAGATTGCCCGCCCGATGCCCGCCCCGCAAGGATGGTGGAAATTCCATATTGACTCCGACGTGAGCGCCACGCAAACCCCACCCGCCCCGGCACTGCAACCCGCATTTCCCAATCCGGCTAATGCCATCACCTGCGTGCCCGTCCAAGCCACACAAAACACAAGAGCCCGCCTGTCGCTGCTCAATGTACTCGGACAAACCGCGGAAGTCCTCTTCGAAGGCAACATCCCGAGCGGCACGACCAACTTCTTCTTCCACGCGAATCAATACCCGCCCGGCGTTTATCTGCTGCACCTGGAAAGCGAGCAGGGGCAAGCTACGCAGCGGATCTACATTAAATAAATTTTCCGGCGCGCATCCGCCTAAACAAAACCTCTTTTTCTGCGTTTGAAAGGGAAATTTGCAAATTTTCCCGGTAAAATACATCCCTATTATTTTTTACCCTTGACAACGGGTCAAGGATTATCGTAACTTTGCAGCTAAAATTTAACAGACGGATCGCATGAGGCAACTAAAAATCACAAAGTCCATCACGAATCGCGAAAGCCAGTCGCTGGAAAAATACCTCCAGGAAATCGGTAAAGTGGACTTGCTAACCCCGGAAGAGGAAGTAGATCTCGCAAAAAGAATCAAACAAGGCGACCAACAGGCGCTCGAAAAACTAACCAAAGCCAACCTGCGCTTTGTCGTTTCAGTCGCTAAACAATACCAAAACCAAGGACTTAGCCTCTCCGATCTCATCAATGAAGGCAATTTGGGCCTCATCAAAGCCGCTCAACGTTTCGACGAAACCCGCGGCTTCAAATTCATCTCCTACGCCGTCTGGTGGATTCGCCAGTCTATCCTGCAGGCGCTCGCAGAACAATCCAGGATCGTTCGCCTGCCACTTAATAAAGTAGGTTCCCTCAATAAAATCAATAAGGCATTTTCCGAACTCGAACAAAACTTCGAACGCGAACCCAGTCCGGAAGAACTCGCCGAACTGCTGGAGATTACCACGGAAGAAGTAGAAACCACGCTCGGCGTGGCCGCTCGCCACGTATCCATGGACGCGCCCTTCGTCGAAGGCGAAGATAACTCACTCCTGGATGTGCTTGAAAACAACTCCATGCCCGGCACGGATTCGCACCTGGAATACGCAGATTCGCTGCGCCGCGAAATCGAGCGCTCGCTGGGTACGCTGACCGATCGCCAGTGCGACGTGATCAAACTGTACTTCGGAATCGGCGTAGAACACCCGATGTCGCTGGAAGATATCGGTGAAAAGTTCGGACTCACCCGCGAACGCGTGCGTCAAATAAAAGACAAAGCAATCAATAAGCTCCGGGCCACTTCGCGGAGCAAGTTGCTGAAATCGTATCTGGGCGCCTAGATCATGGTGCTAAAAAAATCAGGGATTTTGTGCGTCTTGCATAAAATCCCTGATTTTTTTTATCTGTTAAAACTTCGCCGTCACGCCGCCAAGTATGTTCAAGCCAAACATCGGGTAATCGTGCCAGCGCTCCCGGCGGTTGTTCAACACGTTGTTGACATCGAGGAAAACGCCGATATGATCGGTGATCTGAAAGGTCCCGCCTACGCTCAGATCAATTAATGCGTTGGTTTTTTGCGGCAGGTCATCGGTGTCCCGATAGTTAATTTGATCCGCAAAATATACGTTGGCTTTGATCTGCGCCTTGCCTTCCAGGAGTGCGTACTGTCCAAACACGTTGCCCTCGATATTCGGCAGCCCCCATGCTTTTTCTTCGTTCCTCAGGTCGAATACAGAAGAACTGATGGCGCCGCCCACGGTTAAATCGTCCATCGGCTTCAAATGGAAGGAGCCACGCAGGTTAAAGATATTGGCGGTGTCGTAGAGTACGGTAAACCGGGTAATGCCGGTGTTGGTAAACACCGTTTGGTACAATGCCAGATCGGTTGCGTTGGAGTAGGCAATCCGCGCAGTGTACTCCAGCCAGCCAAGGTTGCCTTTGACGCCGCCGAAGTAGTCGCGGAACTGGGTGTTTCGCAAGTCAACGCCCCGAATCTGGATAAACGGATTGTAGTCGGCAATCGTCCGGTACGTGTTTTTCCGCAAGTCGCCGCCTGCACCGGCAAAAATCTGCAGCCCATCCCCAATCAGGCTGAGATTCAGTTCCACATCTGGGAAAATATAGAATATATCCCGGTTACTCGTGAAATTCCCGCCGATTTTTGCCCTAAACGTTTTAGCGTGAAAAGCGAAGGAGGGCTGGAGATAGATATTATTCAGGCGCTGAACGACGGTGTCCTCGAAATTTGTGAAGTCCGCCCGAACGGCCATCGTCAGCGGATGTTTTTTGCTGAACCACTTCGTGGCGCCCATGTTCAGGTTAAAACCCATTTCCCTGTTGGAAAAGAAATCATTAAACACATAGAACTTAGGAGTCACAAAATAATTGATATCCATATCGTTGCGTTCAACGTTGAACAATTTGGCGCCCAGGTCGAGCACTTTATAATCCTGCCGGACTGCCTCGGCGTCGAAGCGCAGGGAATCGTGGTCATAACCATAAAAGTGTACCCGGTCGAGGCTGTAGGCAGCCTGTGCCTCTACCGACATCTTGTCGTTGATCGCCAGGCGGGAGGAAGCGGAGATATCGTTATTAAAAAACCTTTGATTCTCCAGAATACGGTCGGCGTTGGCGCTGTGGTGCCGGAGCCAGAGTCGCGCATCGAAGCGGTCATTAGGCTGCAGGTAGTAGCCGGCTTCGCCATACAGGGAGGTAGGCAAGCCGCCCCCCGCCTTGGCGTAACCATTGTACACTTTTTCAACGCCGGCAGTTTTCATACCGATGGGTCGAAGGGTGGGATTTTCATAATTCACCACAGCCTGTTTGGGCGGCACAACGTAGTTTAGCCGCTTGGTTGTGGTATCCAGGGGAGGCAACGTGGGCGTAACCGGTATTTTGACAGTTTCCAACAGCCGCGCGTTGAATGACTTGACAATGTCCACCTTCTCGTCCGGCAGCTTATCTTGTGCGGAAATCGCATTGGGCAGGAAAAAGCCAAAGAGGCAAAGCGGAAACCATTTATTACTTAGACGCATGGGTTTTCAATATTTGTTAAGACGCAAACAGAAAATAGCCGGAAGAAAGCGCGCCGGCCGCGCGCGGGTTAGTTGCCTTTGTCGTCGAGGATAATAAAACTATCCACGCCTTTTGTGCCCGGCGGACGGGCGCCGCCGCCCCTGATTTGACTGTATTTTTGTCGGGCAACTGTCAGGATTTCCGGATCATTGCCCCGATAGTTTTCAATTACCGCCTCCAGGGCTGCGGAGGCACTATTTTTGTCTCCCACCGCGAGGAAGACGTCCGACAACAGAATCAGGTTTCGAGCTATCCAATCATTGTAGCCGGCGCCGGCTTTATTCCCATCGGTGATTAACGACTCCGCTTCGGCGTATCGCCTTTGTCTGAACAATATCTGCGCCAGCAGGTGATACGATTCCGCCATGATTTCGGCGGTGGACAACTGGGTGACCGTACGGAGCGCGGCAGTAGCCGCTTGGTCGTTACCCTGTTCGTATGCCGTTTTGCCGATATAATAGTGCGCGCGGGCCAGCTGGTCGTTGGACGCCAACCGAGAATTTAGAATCCTGCGGGCATAGTCGTTCACTAAGGGCGCGTTTTTCATCGAAAAGGCTGTTTCGACAATCATAATCTGAGCGGCCAGCCTGGAATTATCCGAAACGGCGGCCTCTTCCCAGCGGCGCGCCATTTCCAGGGCCAAGGTGTAGTCCTTGAGATCTGCGGCGATGTAAGCCGCTTTCTCTGCAGATTTTGCGAAAAATTTTCCCGGGCCGCGGTTGACCACTGCCGCGTAGTCTTTTACGGCGAGATCGTAGCGATTAATCACTTCGGTAGAATAGCTCTCTGCGCGGTAATAATACGCGGGGACCACATACCGTCCGTTCGAATATTTGCTGAGGTATGCGGTGAACCCCTCGATGGCTTGGACAAAACGGTTGTTATTGTACTGAATTTCGGCCGAGGCGAAGGTCACGCTGTCTCGAGAATCGCTGGAGATTTTATACCCCGCCCCCGGGATGGTCTCCAAAAAACTAAAATACTCTTCCGGGCGATTCAGATCCTTCACGTAGATCTCGTGTAAGACTTCGAGGGCGTCTTTGGATTCCTGATTATCCGGGTTATTGAAAAAAACCTGCTTGTAATAATCCGCCGCATCTTTTGTATTGCCTTGGTTGTATGCGATCAGGCCCAATCGAAGCAAGGCCTGATTGACCAGGGCAGAGCGCCCCCTAAAATCCGTTGCAAGGCGCCGCAGGGGCGGGACGGCCTGATCCAATCTTTGAATTTCCTGGTAGGTGATCCCGATCTGGAACAGGGCTTCGTCGGCGTATTGACTTTGCGGAAACTTAGAGACCAGTTCCTCAAGCACCACGATTTTGTCCACCGGTGCGCCCTGCAAGCCACGGATAAGCGCCTTTTGGTACATAGCGTATTCGAAGCCCTCGAAGCGCTGGTTGATCGCGTTGTTGTAATACTCCTGCGCTTCCCGGTACTGGTTGCGTTTAAAATGGCAGTCGCCTGCGCGCAACGTAGCATCGCCGAGCACGCTGCGGCTAATTTGCTCGGATTTTATCATCGCGCGGTTGCGGGTCAGGCCGTCCACGGCGTTCTTAAAATTGGTCAGCGCGCCGGTGTAATCATCCAGTTTAATAAAGTTATACCCTTGCACATACTGGCCCATCATCACGCTGCTTTCTTCCGGCAGATCCTTGTACGCGGAGGCATGGCTCAGGAAAGCGGAAATATGACCTTTGCTGATTACATATTCCATATTTTCGTGGGCAATGACGCCCATCCAGTAGGAGCACAGGGCCGCCGTGCGCTTATCTATCGGAAAATCGAGCGCGCGATTAAACAATTGGCGGGCCTGGTCTTTGTCGTTGTTCTGATAGAGCTGCAGCCCGCGGAGGTAACATACCTGCTGGAGCGTAGCGTCAAGTTTGGCATTCCGGTTCTTGACGCTTTCCAGGGTGGCGATCGCGCGGTCGTAGTCGCGGGTATTTAGAAAGATATCGCTCATCAGGCTTTGCGCGTCGGCGTAATTGGGCGAGTTTGGCGGGATTCGTTGGAGCGCGTTCAGCGCGTCGCGATCGAATTTGAGTTCGTAACTCAGTTTGGCATAATTAAACAAGGCGTCATCGCGCACCGAGAGATCGAGCGGGAGGTCTGCTGCCTGGCCAAAGGCGTTGCGGGCGGCGAATTTATTGTTCGTCCGCAAATAACAGTCGCCGAGATGGTACAATCCATTTTGCCCCAGCAGGCTGTCCTGTTTAGTCAGTTGCTCAAAGTTGTCAATAGCTTGTTTGTAGAAACCATTTTGATATTGAGCGTACCCAAGTTGGTAGTAATCGCCAGGCGTGAGCGACGCACCGTTTTTAGCGGCAAATTCGAGATACGGTAGGGCCGATCTAAAGTCCTTTTTTTCAAAGTACGCTTTCCCGACCAACTGATTAATTTTCTCCCGTTCTTTCAGGGCGTTATCTTTGGCTTTCGGCGCACCGTAGGCAATCACCTGATCGTACTGTTTTCGGGCGAAATAAATTTGGCAGAGGTAATACGGAATCAGTTTCCCGTACTGATTGGAAGATTCGCAGCGGGAGAATGCCGCGGCGGCGTCCTCATACCGTTGATCGGCGAACATACAGCAGCCGTAGTAGTAATTTGCCGGAAAATACCATTCGCCTCGGGCGTTATCTTTGATGGAAGCGAACCACTGCCGGGCGACCCGAAAATTTTTGGCGTAAAAATGGCTGTACCCTTTTTTAAAGGCGAGCTCGTCGCGCGCGGCGCCCGTGGCGTTTGGCGCCATATCGTAATACGTTAGGGCCGCCTGATACTCTTTTTTATTGAAATAATAATCGCCAATTTCCAGCGCAGCCTGCCCGGCAACCGGCGCGGGCGCTTCCTGCCGGAGTAAATCTACGACCAAGACTTCCGCTTCGGGCTGCTCCAGCCGGACGGCGCACTTTGCGTAATAGAGGGCGGATTGCGTTTTGAACTCTTTCCATTCCGGTTCATTGACCGGGCGCATCAACTCGTTGGCTGTATTAAATTCTTTTTGAGCCAGCCCAAACACCCCTTGATCGTATAATTCCAGGCCGCGTTTGTACGCCAGGTTGGCCTCGGTAAAAACGGTTGTCTCCTGCGCGGAAAGCGCCGAAAGGGGCAGAAAACAGATTGCAATAAAAAAGGAGCCTCGAATTGTCATGCGGACAGTATTTGATGAAAATGGTCGTTCAATCGGCTGCGAGACGGTCGCTCAATAGTTAACGATTCCATTGCCGGAATTTGTTCCACACAGCCTGTTTTTCAGATTTTCTTAACGGTTGAGGTAGCGCCGGGTAGTTTTATGCAGCAGCATGGCCGTTTTCCCGATGCGTACAGCGTAAAAAATGCCGGGCGAAAATAGAGAATAAACGGTTTGCGTACTATTTTCTTTTTTCATATAAAGGTATTAAAATTGAAAATATCTAATTTTTTTTCGTCTGAGTAAAAAATAACTATTTTTTTGTTTTAAAAAACACACTATTTTTTAAAACTATTTATTTTTGCATTTCAAAAACAGTACGAACCAGTAATATACGCTCGACATGAAAAAACAAGCCGGACATCGAATGTACAACGTACCGGATGCGGATTTGTACGTTCAATGCCAGGAGGCGATCCGCAACGCGCACCGCGACAACGATTTTTTTACCCAATACGGCTACGGTTTGGAGCGGTTGAAGGGCTTTAAGTCGCTGTGCGATCAATTCCGCAATTTGCCGGACGACGATGAGATGGTGGGCGAGCAAATGATCAGCACAGAGAAAAAAAATCAGGCGGCCGAAAAGTTGAAATCGGCGATCCGATCTGTGATGACGCGCGTCGCGATGAAGTATCACGACCGCACAGGTCGGTATCGCAAATTTGGAACCGCCAAAATGGGCGATATGACGGACCCGCAGCTCCTTTTTTGCGGCCGCCGCGTGGCGCGCGTGGCCCGGGCGCAAATAGATTTTCTGGCAGAAGTAGGGATGAACGAATCGCTCATCCAACGGGTACTGGACGCGTCCGCCGAGTTTGAAACGGCTTTAAATATTCAGCAGGACAAGTTACACGACCGGGATATTTCCGTCGAGCGCCGAATCGAAGTCGGCAACAAACTTTATCAGGAACTGGTGGTGCTTTGCGATATCGGAAAAGACATCTGGGCGGATCGCGATCGAAAAAAATACGATCAGTACTGCCTGTATGAGAGCAATAATGAGCAGAAGAAGGCGCGAAAGACGAAGGAGTCGGCGGAACGCTAAAACTGTGTTCAGGCTCTTATTCCACAAACACCGCCATCTCCTCCGTATCCCGAATCTGCACCCGAATATGATCCTGCAAGGTAGTCGCGAGCGATAATCCGACGTAATCTGCCTGAATCGGGAAAGCCTTGTGCTTGCGATCCACCAACACGGCCACTTCGACCCGCTTCGGCAACTTGTGCAACAAGGGTGTAAACGCGTAAAAGATCGTCCGGCCGGTGTTGGCCACATCATCCACGATGACGACGACCTTTCCCTGCACGGCGTCGAGCGAAAGTTCCAGAAATGGATCATACTCCAGCGGATTCGCGGGGTTCAGCCGCAAGCGCGTCAGGGTTAATACCATATAAGACGGCGCGATTTGCTGTAATTCGCGAAGAATCAGCTCCGCAAAACCCAGTCCGTTGTTGTTCAGTCCGGCCAGAATAATCTCTGGCTCGTCGTAGTGCTGCTCCAGTATTTGGATAGCCAGGCGCTTGATTTTTTGCCGGATCTGGCGGTCGGTTAGTAATTGCATGGCGGCAGGTTGGCGGTTGGCGGGGAGGTTTGATTTGTAAAATTTGTTTCAGGCTACAAAATTACGCATTAACCGCTTTATTTTCGCCCGACAAAGTAAACGCGCCTGATATGCTGCAATCTATTTTATTCTTTTTCGTCGCGGGCGCCGCCGGTTTCATCGCCTACCGGGGGTTTAGCCGTGTGCTGCGCAACATCCTGCTGGGCAAACCGGAGGATATCGGCGGAGCGGCCTCCGAACGCTGGCGCAATGTGCTGCTGGTGGCATTTGGTCAGAAAAAAATGTTCAAAAACATCCTGCCCGCCATTTTTCACCTGTTTATCTACCTGGCTTTCCTCATCACGCAAATCGAACTGCTGGAAATCCTGATTGATGGGTTGTTCGCGCAACACCGCTTTTTCGCGCCCTATCTCGGCGGATTTTACACGTTTATTATCAGCACCATCGAGGTGTTGTCGGTGCTGGCCTTTGTGGCCACCATTATTTTCCTGGCGCGCCGCAACCTCCTGCGAATCGCGCGCTTCCAAAAACCGGAGATGAAAGGCTGGCCGTCCTTGGACGCTAACCTGATCCTGCTCGGCGAAATCGTGCTGCTCATCGGTGTCTTTAGCATGAACGGCGCCGATACGGTGCTGCAATCGCGCGGTATGGAGCACTATCCGGACACCGGCCGGCTGGCGATCAGCAGCTGGCTCGGCCCCGCGCTGTTCGGCAACCTGTCGGACACCGCGCTCATCACCGTGGAACGCTTCGGCTGGTGGCTGCACATCCTAACGGTCTTCACATTTATGTGCTACCTCCCCTACTCCAAGCACTTGCATGTCATTTTCGCGTTTCCCAATACCTGGTATGCCAAACTCAGCCCGAAAGGAAAAATGGAGGAGATGCCGGAGGTGCAAAAAGAGGTGCGGATTATGATGGGACTGGAACAGCCCGACCCGAAGGCGCCCGCTGAATTGCCGGAATTCGGCGCGAACGACGTTTTTTCACTCAGCTGGAAAAATCTGCTCGACGCCTACACCTGCACGGAATGCGGTCGCTGCACGGCCGCCTGTCCGGCCAATATCACGGGTAAAAAACTGTCGCCCCGAAAAATTATGATGGACGTGCGCGACCGGGCAGACGAGGTGGGCCGCCAAATCGCCGCCGGCGCCCAAAGCCGCGAGCAGTACAACGATGGCAAAACGCTGTTCGACTCGATCACGCCGGAAGAACTGCACGCTTGCACCACCTGCAACGCCTGCGTAGAGGCCTGCCCGGTACTCATCAATCCGCTCGATATCATCCTTCAACTGCGCCGACACGAAATCCTGACACAGTCCGCCGGGCCTGCCGAATGGCTGCCGCTCTTCAACGCGATTGAAAATGCCGGGGCAGCCTGGCAAATGAGCACCGAACGGGACGCCTGGAAACACACGGGAAACTAAGCACTGAAAAAAAAAATGCTCCCCGCCTTAGAGCGTGTCTAAAATTATATTTCTCGCTAATATGAAAGTCTTTTCCAGCCAACCTTCGTTCCTTTTTTTCGCCGTAATTAGTCCCATTACGCCTGCAAAAAGCGCCTTGTCTGGCTAAAAAATCCTTTTCATATTAGCAGAGAATATAAT
>JBEIDF010000074.1:0-15421 GCA_040383605.1 Lewinellaceae bacterium | reverse complement strand
TAGAGGAGGCGCGCGCTTGGTGCCTGCGACTTCGCACAATAAAAACATAGATAGTTACCTATCGTTTTTCATGATTAGGCTGGCCTCCCCCGGGGCCAGCCTTTTTAGTTTTAACTGGTGACTTTTAGTTTTAACTACCCCCTAAAACACCCATGCGCCACCCCGGCAACCGGAATGACGCATGGCGTACGGAACGTGATTTGAAAACAAATTGGTTAGTGGATGACCTCTTCGCGCGCAATGGGACTTGCTAATTCGCGATGATTTTCCCGGAGGCTACCGGCTTGCCATCTGCGACAAGCCGGTAGAAATGCGCTCCGGAGGGAATTTGGTGTCTGAATAATCGGAAAGTGGGATGGACAAAAAATTGATTAAATTGCAATCGGCCTTGGATATCGTACACTTCCAACCGGTAGCTGGAAGCCTGGATTCCGGTAACTTCAAATTGCGCGCTCTCTAAGAAGGGATTGGGATACACCTTCACGGTAGCGCCGGGGATTAAAATGTCTTTGGTGTCCACAACCAGGAAACTGTCGCGCTGGCAAATGGTGTGGAAGGTCTCGTTGGTAAACGCCGGCGCGTTGAAGTCAAAGTACACGGCAGCCGTATTCAGCACCTCGGCGCCGCAGGGCAGGTTGGGCGCCTGCGAAACGCGGAAGGACACGAAGCCCGCACTTGCGCTGCTGCCGTCCGGCAGCAAATTTGCGTTCGGGATGGTGAACTGTACGATGCCGCTGCCGTACACCTGAAAATCGTACGCATGCGACGCAGCGCCCGGGAATACCGTGCCGGGATCCAACTCGGCCGCGAGCGTGTCGCGCACAATGACCTGTTGCACCGTATCGGTACCGGAATTGACAAAACGGATTAAAAACTCTAAATCGGTTTGAGGACTGATGAAGTTGGATACGTCGTACCCTTTGGGATGGCCTCTTTTTAAGAAAATCGGATTATATTCGGTTTCATAAGTTTCCTGGCAATCTACTGCTATAAATACGTCGGCCTCGTCATCCGGGAACATGGTGTAGAACCCGGTGGAAATCGGCCCAACGGTTGTATCCGTCACGCAGCCTTCCACCGCAGCCGTGGGATAGCTCAGACCGGGGTAGCCCGGACTTTGCTCGGCGATCACGCGGTAGGTTTTTCCGTTGGCGGGGGTTTGGAATACGAGGGTATCGCCTCCGGCGCCCAACTTAAACCGATAGTCCGGGTCGCCGGGCGGCGTGAGCATAATCAGATCTTCGGCGATCACGAAGCCCAGTTCGTTCGCCATCGGGTTCACGCCTTTGTTGCGGAGCAGCAATTTCACCTGTCCGGCGTCACAGATCGCTTCCGCCACCACGATCGAGCCGTCCCAGTCGGGGTTGACCACGCAGAACGAATCCGGCCGGATATGCGCTTTCATGCAGTGGGCCGTTCCGAGTTGCGCGTCGCAGTCGAGGAAAGCCGTCACGGTGAACGTCTTGCACTCGCCGGGATTAAGCGTGCCGACGTTGAACGTATAGACCTGGCCCGCCTGTTGCGACCAGGGGATGGAGCTGCCAGTGACGGTCAGGGCGGGGTCGGCCGTGATTTCGATGCGCGTATTGAGCGAGGGCACGGTACCGGAGTTGCAGTACCGCACAGTGTAGATATTATCGGCGCAACGGCGCAGCAGCGCGGTTTGGATATCCACTTCGTTGCGCGGGCAGTTGACGGCGCCGCGAACGGGTACGGCCACGGCGACGGTATCGTAAAAAGCAGGCACCTGCACATTGATGGCGTTGTTATTGCAGGTTTGCCACAGGTTGTTCGGCTCGATGAGGGTGATCTGGTAGTCGCCCGTATCCACCGCCAGGAAAAAATTGCCGTCCTGATCCGCAGCGATATAGCGCGTAAAATTGCTGCTTTCCACCTTGATGATCCAGTCTTCCAAGCCCTCTTCTCCGGCGCCCTGCAGGCAGTTCGCGTCGAGGTCGAGGAATACATTGCCTTGGAGATAACTGGTGAAAATTCGGCCTTCCGCATCGGTTTTCACCAGATACGGCGCTTGTTCAAAAGACAGCACGAACGGCTGAGAATAACCTGCGGCGGCTGCGCCCCCGTCGGCGGTAGCCACCACGGCATTAGCGACATCCGGACCGCCTTTACCGACCACCGCTTCCCAGATACGGTTGCCGGTAGCGTCGGCGTGCAGGATAAACAGATCGTCCAGCCCGCTGTTGCTCCGCAAACCGGCGGCGAAGAATCCGCTTCCAAGGTCGCGGGTGAGGCTGAACAATTGCGTTTGCGGGTACACTTCGAACCACAGCGCGGCGTCGTCGCCGTTGCCGGCAATTTTCATCAGCAGGCCGCCGCCGCCCTGCAGGAAATTGGACGTTCCGGCCAGCACAAAAGTATTATCTTCCAGGCTGACGACGTCGCGGGCGATTTCGTCGAACGTGCCAAACAGGCCGTACGTATTTTCCCAGATCAGTTCGCCGGCCTCATTGAGCCGCACGATGTAAATATCTTTATTGGCAAAGGTGTTGTTGCGGTATTCGCCGGCTACCACGATATCCCCGTTGTTGGCCAGGGTCAGGCCATAGCCTTTTTCCGGTTCGTTGGGTGCGCCGAAAGTTTTATTCCACAGCAGATTGCCGTTCGAGTCGGTGCGCAGCACCAGCAAGTCCTCCACGCCATTTATATCACTCTGAAAGCCGGCGATCACCAGGTCCCCGTTGGGCATTTCCAGCACGGCTTGTCCTTCCTCGGTCATCCCGACGGAGGTATCGAAAGACTTCAGCCACAGGAGATTTCCGGCCGCATCAATTTTCGCCAGCAGGATATTGCGGTTGACCTGGCCCGTCCAACCCGTTACGACATAATTACCGTCGCTAGTCGGGCGAATATCCTGTCCCGAAATGCGAAAATCGCCTGCCGGCGGCAGGTAGCGCCGATTCCACTGCATATTGCCATCGGCGTCCGTTTTGATCAGGTACAGGCGTTCCGTGCCGTTGTAGTTGCCGGCCATGACAAACCCGCCATCGGGGGTATTCGACAGGCCGATTACCTCGTCCTGGCCGCCTCCAAAATAAACACGCTCCCAACCCTGGCCGGAGGCGAGGACTGCGAGCAGCATAAAAAACGACGTGAGTAAGAGATTCCTGTACATGAGTTGTCGGATTAACAAGGTAAACCTGTTCGATTTCACGTTACAAAAGTGCGGCAAGGATTTGTCCGCTAAAAAGACAAAAAAAGTCATTTGTTGATTATTTTTTAGTTTATCTTTAAGCCAAAATTGACTTTTATTTTTTTTAAAAACATGAAGGTCATAATGTTAAAAATAAAAACGGACGAAATAAGATCATCTTATTTTACTTTTTTGTTGAAAAAAAATAAAAAAACTTCATGCAAAAAAGCATTCTTATTGAAATTGTTCGGGCATTAGACAAAAAAGAGCAGCGGGATTTGCGCAAGTGGTTGCAATCGCCTTCTCATAATCAACGGCAGGATGTGGTGTTGTTGTTCGATTATCTGACCGGATTTTTGTCCGCGCAGGACAACGTGCCGGAAAAGGAGCAGGCCTGGCCCGCGATTTATCCTGGGGAGCCGTACGACGACAGCCGGATGCGACAGGTGATGTTTTTTTTGAGCAAGGCGATCGAGGATTATTTGGCATTTGAGGCCTTTAAGGCGGAACCGGTACCGTATTATTTGACCTTGGCCCGGCTATATCGGAATCGGAAGTTGGACAAGGCCTACCGACAGGCTGCGCGGCTGAGTCGGGAGCAGCTGAACGTCCGGCCAATTCGGAACGGCGATTTCCTTCGGCGGCAGTTTGAGTTGGAGCAGGAGGAGTACGACTACCTGATTGGCATCACGCAGAATGCGCCGGTGAACCTGCAGGAGACGGCCGACGCCCTGGAGCGGTATTTTTTGTCCGAAAAATTTAAAATTGCGCTGGCCATGCAGGCGCACCATAAAGTGTATCAAAAAACAAATTACGATTACGGATTGTTGGACGCCGGCGTATCGTATATGCAAACGCGCCAGCATTTGTTGGAATCGCCGGCAATTTCCTTGTACTACTACGCGTACATGACGGTGGTGCATCCATCGGAGGAGCACTATTTCGACGAGTTTGAGCAGTTGATCCAGCAGTATAACGACCAATTTGACCACACGGAGCTGCGCAATTTTTACCTAGCCGCGCTCAACTACTGCGCCACGAAGATCAACCACGGGCGGCAGGATTTTGCGCGCCGGGCTTTTGACCTGAGCAAGAGAGGCTTGGAAACCGGCGTCCTGCTCGAGCACGGACAGGTATCCCGCTACACCTTTGCCAACGCGGTCGGCGCCGCCATCAAAATTCGGGAATTTGCCTGGGCTGAAAAGTTTATCCACGATTTTGAGCACCGGCTGGAGGGGAAAGAGCGCAAGAGTATCGTGCATTTTAATCTCTCCCGCTTGTATTATGAAAAAGGAGATTACGACAAAGCGCAGCGCCTCCTGCTGAATTTTGAATACGACGATATGCTGCACAATATCGTCGCTAAAACGATGCTTCTGAAAATTTATTACGAACAAACAGAATTCGACGCATTCGAATCGCTGCTGGAAAGCCTGCGCATTTACCTGAAACGCAAAGAAGCGCTCGATCCCGCCCGAAAAAATGCGTATAAAAATATGATCAGCCTGATGAAAAAATTGCTGAATACCAATCCGTACGCCAAGGCGGAAGTGGAAGCGCTGCGCCGCGATATCGAACGCGCGCAGCCGCTGATGGAGCGGGAATGGCTGTTGCGGCAGATAAACTGAGGGGTTTTCAGCCGGTTTATAAAAACATTTCAGGCGAATAATCGTTTCTTTGCGCGACGAAAAGGTTTTTAAAACCCGTTTTTTGATGAAAAAATCAACCGTTATCGGTATTATCATTGCCGCCGTGCTGATCGTGGATCAGGCGCTTAAATTTTACATAAAAACGCATTTTGAATACAATGAAGAGGCGCCAATCCTGGGGCAAGACTGGGCTTTTCTCCGTTTTGTCGAAAACGAGGGCATGGCTTTCGGATATCAATTTGGCTGGGAGCACGGCAAATTGATGCTGAGCATTTTCCGCATCTTCATGGTGGCCGGCTTGTTCTGGTATATCCGCCTGCTGCTCCAGGCAGCGGCGCCGGTCGGATATGTGTATGCGATCGCCCTAATTACTGCAGGTGCGATCGGCAATATTATTGACAGCGCGTTTTACGGATTGATTTTCACGGAATCACCCTGGCATGGCGGCCTGGCGCAGTTGGTCGCGCCCGGACAAGGATACGGTACTTTTCTACACGGAAAAGTGGTGGATATGTTGTATTTCCCGATGAGTTATATTCATATCCCTGAGTGGGTGCCTTTTTTAGGCGATGATGAACCTTACCTCTTTTTCAGCCCGATTTTCAATATCGCGGACGCCTCGATTACCACGGGCGTACTGACGATTCTGGCGTTTCATCGCCGTTTTTTGCGCGAAAGCCACGTGGTGGAGGAGGCGCTTGAAAATCCGAACCTGCCGGAATCGGCGGCCTTGGAGGATGCGATCGAGGAACGGGAAAGGGAGGCGACTGAGTTGCCCGATACACAGGCTGATGGCGAAAGGAAACCGGATTAATCTGTTGTTTCGGCCTGTAATTTAGCGGCATGGTCTGCGATCGTGAGCGCCTCGATGAGCTCGCCGAGCTCGCCCTCGATCACGCGGTCGAGGTTAAAATTTTTGTTATCCCCTTCAAGTCGGTGGTCGGTCACCCGGTTTTGCGGCCAGTTATACGTTCGGATCTTCTCCGAGCGGTCGCCGGAGCCCACCAGGCTGCGCCGTTGCGATGCGCGGGCGGAAGCCTGTTGCTGGATTTGTGCGTCCTGGATTTGCTGGATCAGGCGGCCCATAGCAATTTCGCGGTTTTTGTGCTGCGACCGGCTTTCCGTGCTTTCGGCCACGATACCCGTTGGGAGGTGGGTGAAGCGCACGCCCGATTCCGTCCGGTTTACGTGCTGCCCGCCTGCGCCGCTGGCGCGGAACACATCCGTGCGAATATCTTCTTTTCGGACATCAATATCTTCCGGCTCCATTTTGGGCAACACCGCCACCGTGGCGGCAGAGGTATGCACCCGGCCTTTCGCCTCCGTCTCCGGGATTCGCTGCACGCGGTGTGCGCCGGACTCGAACTTCAGTTTGCTATACACATTATCGCCGCTTACGTCGAGGATAATCTTAGCGTAACCGCCCACGGCGCCCGGATTTTCTTCGAGCACCTCTACCGTCCAGCCCTGCGCATCGAAATACCGCGTGTACATCCGGTATAAGTCGCCGGCAAACAGCGCGGCCTCATCGCCGCCGGTTCCGGAGCGAATTTCAAAAATAACATCCTTTTCGTCCTCCGGATCACGGGGCGTCAGCAGCACTTTAAGATCCTCTTCTAATGCTGCGCACTGCGGCTCCAGCGATTCAATTTCTTCTTTTGCCAGCGCGCGCATGTCCGGATCAGATTCCGCAGCCAGTACCTGCCGGGCGCCGGCGAGTTCCGCGTACGTGCGCTCGTAGCGCGTAAATGCCTCTACGATCGGCTGCAACGCCTTGTATTCTTTGTTGATGCGTTTCCACCGATCCATATCGCTGATCGTACTTGGATCGGCCAGGAGCTCTTCCAGGTGCAGGTATTTTTCGCGGATGGCGGTGAGTTTGTCGAGCATAGTATAAATTTGGGCCGCAAAGATAGAATAAAATTGCGGATTGGGGATTTCGGATTGCGGATTGGGCGGGATGTGCGATATTTGTCCCCGGAACGGGCGCCGCCGGCAACAACCCGCCATCGCAAAAATCCCCAATCCGCAATCCGCATTCCGCAATCCGCAATATGAAATATGTTTCCTCCATCTTGCTCGACGGCGCCGAAGTGCCCGTAGAAGTCATTATCGAGCGGCGGATCAACACCCGATACGGCATTACCCGCCGCGGGGTGAACCTGCGGCTGCCCGCAGGCAGTCCGCCGGAATATATACAGCAGCAGTTGAGCGCCTTACAGGAATGGGTAAACAGGCAGGTGCAGGAAAAGCCGGCGCTCCGCGCTTATTTTCATAAAAAGCAGTACCAAACGGGCGATTTGCTGCGGGTAGGCGAGCGCAGTTACAAATTGGAGGTCAGCGTCTCTGATCGCGCGTCGCATTCGGCCCGGCTGGTGGGCGACACGATCTGCCTGAACCTGAGTGCGCGCGGCAGCGAGGCGCACCGGCACAAAAGCGCCAAGACCCTGTTGTCGCGCGTGGTCGCCGACGATTTTTATCCGTACATTGTAGATCGCGTGCTGACGCTCAACCGCGAGACTTTCAACCAGCCGATCTACGGCATTTCGCTGAAATACAACCATTCCAATTGGGGCAGCTGTTCCCGCCGCAACAACATTAACCTGAGCACGCGCTTGTTGTTTGCGCCGCAGGCGGTGCAGGACTACGTGATTGTGCACGAGTTGGCGCACCTGGTCGAAATGAACCACTCCGATCGTTTTTGGGCGCTGGTGGAAACCCATTTGCCCGATTATCGGGAGCAAGAGCGCTGGCTCAAGGTAAACGGGGCGACCTGCGATTTTTGAGCGAAAACCTCTTGGTTTGCGAAGTAGAAAGCAGACTTGGCGTATTAGGAGCGTGTCTAAAATTAAAACCGCACCAATTCAGCAAACTGCCCCACCCGTTTATTAATCATCGCCGGCGTCAGCCCTTTAAGGCGCTCCACGCTGAATTTTTCCACGCAAAAAGAAGCCATTGCCGAGCCATAGATCACGCCTTTTTTCAGGTTCTCAAACGATACATCCCCTGTTTTAGCGATCCAGCCCATAAATCCGCCGGCGAAGGTATCGCCTGCGCCTGTGGGGTCCACCACCTCTGCGAGCGGCAAAGCCGGCGCATAGAATATCAGGTGTTTGTGGAACAACAGCGCGCCGTGCTCGCCCTTTTTGATTACCAGAAATTTGGGCCCCATGCCATAAATGGCTTTGGCGGCCTTCACCAGCGCGTGTTCCCCTGTAAGTTGGCGCGCCTCCTCGTCATTGATCGTGAGCACGTCCACCTTTTTCATGACCTTGCGCAGGTCGTCCATGGCGTTATCCATCCAAAAATTCATGGTATCCATGGCGATGAGTTTCGGGCGCCGTTTCAATTGCGCCAGTACCCGGAGTTGCACGGCGGGCGTAAGATTGCCCAGCATCAGAAAGTTCGGTTCCCGGTACGCAGCGGGCAGTTTCGGGTCGAACGTGGCCAGCACATTCAGTTGCGTGTCCAGCGTATCGCGCGTATTCAAATCGCGGTGGTACTTCCCGGCCCAGAAAAACGATTTTTCATTTTCCTTGATCTGCAGTCCTTCCAAATCCACGCCGCGCGTGCGCAGGTAGTCCAGCATATCCAAGGGAAAATCGCCGCCCACCACCGACACAATTTGAACCGGCTTGACAAAATACGAAGCGGCCATCGAGATATAAGTACAAGCGCCGCCGATCACTTTCTCGGCTCGCCCGGCGGGCGTTTCAATGTCGTCGAAGGCGACCGTGCCAACTGATAATAAGCTCATGGATAAAATTTTCGCAAAGATTGTACAATTTACAGGAGCGGCATAGCCTTTGAGCGGTTTTTGCGGGGTCGGACGAAAAAAGCGGGTCTGTACCGGCGTGCAAATTCAGGCTGCCGCTGGTTCCGACCCAAGATCCCGCGCCCGATCGCCGGTAAATTTTTGAAAAAAAATTTTGGCAATGATTGTATAATTTAGCGGAGCGGCATATCTTTGCCCCGCTTTTTAAGGAAGCAGCAAAAAAGCCTCAGTAGCTCAGTCGGTTAGAGCGGCGGACTGTTAATCCGTAGGTCAAAGGTTCAAGTCCTTTCTGAGGCGCAAAAAATAGCCGGTGCAGTTTTGCATCGGCTTTTTTTTTGCTGGTTCCCCGGCCTTCAGGCCGGTCCGTCCGCCGTGCTTTAGCGCGGCGCCACGCGCGACGGGATGTTCAGCGCTAAATCCCCGGGAACAGACCGAAATACCCGCGATCCCGGGTTCCCCGTGCCTTTAGGCCGGTCCGTCCGCCGTGCTTTAGCGCGGCGCCCCGTTGCGAGCCCCCCGCGCTAAAGCGCGGGGTACAGACCGGCCTAAAGGCCGAAATACCCGCGCCAGCTTACCGTGGCTGTTGAATAGCCCGATAAACGACCTCCTGTATCCTGGGGCGGTAATTCCCGTCAATCAGCTTATTGTTTTCCATGGTGGGGAAGGTTCGGTTCGACAGAAAAATAAAAATCAGTTGCTCCTCGGGATCGGCCCAGACCGCATTACCGGTGAAACCGGTGTGGCCAAAGGTCTTGTCGGAGGCGAGCGGACTCATATTTTGCGTAGCCTCGGGATTGAGTTCTTTCATATCAAAACCGATCCCGCGGCGGGAACTGCCGGGATAGCGGGTGGTGAAGCGGTTTATGGTAGCGGGATGCAGGTAACTTTTGCCAAAATAACGCCCTCTCTGAAGCAGCATTTGAAAAATTTTCGCCAGATCATTGGCGTTGGAAAACAATCCGGCGTGGCCGCTGACCCCGCCCAGCATGGCGGCGCCCATATCGTGCACATAGCCTTGCACGCGGCACTGCCGGAAATAGGCGTCCTCTTCGGTCGGCACGCAACGTGCCGCCAACCCCTGCTTCCAGGGATTGAACATGGTCGTGGATAAGCCGAGCGGACGGTAGAATTTATCGTGCACATACACATCCAGCCCCGCGCCTGCCGCATTCCGCAGGGCGCGCTCCGTCAGATATAATCCCAGATCGGAATATTTGTAACTTTTATCGGGCCGCAGCTCGGAGCGGAATATCTGCGCCCAGATACTGTCGGCATAACTTCTCCGCATATACAACCCCTCCGCCACCGGAATCCGGAATTCGCCCCCGGGCGATGCGCTGTACCAGTGCGGGAGGGGCTGCCGCTGCTCGACGGTGTTTTGATAAAAGGGTATCCAGGCCTGCAAACCGGCCTGGTGTACGAGCATGGATTCGAGGCTGAGGTCTTTTTTATTTGTGTTCCGAAGTTCGGGGAGGTAATCGGCTGCCGGCCGGCGAATGTCCAGCTGCCCGGTCTCGGTGAGTTGCATGACTTCCAGGGTGGTGGCCGCTACTTTGGTGATGGACGCCAAATCGTAGATGCTCTCCGTCGTCACGGGCGGCGCGGCGGTATCATAGGTGTAATAGCCGTAGGCCTTATGCCAGACGATCTTTCCATTCCGGGCCACCAGGATCTGGCAGCCGGGCGCGGCGCCCGCGGCAAGCAGTTCCGCAGCCAGGGTGTCTATTTTTAGGAGCGTTTTGCCGGACATGCCCTGCGCTTCGGGCAGATCGTAACCCAGGCGGTAGTCGGTGTACAATTTCTGGATGCCTTGTCCAAACCGCGCCTCGGACGATGCCGTCACCGGCAGTTTTCCCTGGACGTCTATCGCGCCGAAAAGCGCCTGCGCCGCCAGTTCCTGTGCTGCCGGATCGTTGGTGTAGGCCTGCAATACCGTGGGGAAATCATCGAAATAGCGCAGGCTGTACGGGTTGCCGAATACGGTGAGCGCCACGGTGACGCGCTGGTTGAGTCGCTGCAGCAGGGCGATGGCTTCCGGGCTCAGGCCGAAATTCAGTGCCGCTTTGCTGCTCATATTGTGCAGGCCGACCAGCACCAGGTCGTAGCGCGACAGGCTGTCCTCCAGCGCCCGGGCGGCGGCGGAATCGAGGCTCATGCCCGCGTTGAAATGCGCCATGGGCGCGTAATAACCGCAGTAGGTTTGGAAGATCGTGCGGTTGGTATCGCCGACCGACAGGGTCGCGAAGCGCCGCTGGGCGAGATCGGGAAAACCGGTCAGTTCCTGCCGATCGCGCACCAGGGTGAGGGCGCCGGCAATGAGGCGGCGTTTGAGCAGGAGGGCTTCCGGGCTGTTGATCTCGCTGCGGATATTGGCGGTGTCCACACGCTGGGGCGTCGTCAGGCTGAGTCGGTATTTGGCCCGCAGGACCCGGCGCGTGCTTTCGTACACGGCCTGGCGGTCGAGGCGACCGTCTTGCAGGGCCTGTTGAATGGCATTGATGGCCGCGCCGACGTCGCCGGGCAGCAGCACCACATCGTTGCCTGCGCGCAGCGCCTCCACGTCGGCCTCGCCCGGTGGGAAGTATTTGGCCACGCCCTGCATTTCCATGCCGTCGGTGAACACCAATCCATCGTACCCGATTTCCTGGCGCAACAGATCGTACACCGTCGGCCGGCTCAGGGTAGTGGGGCGGTTGGGTCGGGCATCCAGCGCCGGCACGTTCAGGTGTGCCACCATCATGGCGCCCACCTCGTACTGCGCGAGCACGCGGAAGGGAAACAGTTCCAGGCTGTCGAGCCGTTTGGCCGAGTGGGGGATGACCGGCAGGTCGAAATGCGAGTCCACGTTCGTATCGCCGTGTCCGGGAAAGTGTTTAGCGCAGGCCATCACGCCGCCATCCTGCAGGCCTTGTACATATTGGAAGCATTTTGCGGCTACGTTGAAGCGGTCTTCCCCGAAAGACCGTTCGTTGATGACCGGGTTGTCGGGGTTGTTGTTCACATCCGCTACAGGGGCAAAATTGACGTGTACGCCGAGGCGGCGGCATTGCCGGGCAATTTCCCGGCCCATTTCGTAGATTAGCCGGTTGTCGCGGACAGCCCCCAGCATGAGTTGTCGGGGAAATGCGACGGTATGTTCTTTCATCCGCATGCCCAGCCCCCATTCAGCGTCCATGGAAATCATCAGCGGGATTCGGGACGCCGCCTGGTAGCGGTTCGTGAGCGCGGCCTGGCGCTCCGGCGTGCCTTGAAAAAAACAGAGTCCGCCCACTTTGTACTGCCGGATTTGGTTTTCCACCGCCTGTTCGTACGCGGAGTCCTTGTCCGAATGCGCGCGGATCATCATCAGTTGGCCTATTCTTTCTGCATCCGACATTTGCGCAAACATCGAGTCCACCCAGCGCGCCTCGAGCCGGTCGGCTTGGTTGGCATTAAGCGGAACATCTTGCACAATTAAAACGGCCGGGAAGAACGCTGCGACCGACAGCAGGAGCAGATAATATTTCACGATTCAATCAACCTGGGAGGTAACAAGAATTTTCTGTCGAAGGCAAAAATAAGGGATTTTTTTAATAGGTGTTGCCTTAGATGAGAAAATCCCGGATGCGCGGTCAACCCCGGGGTTGGAGATTTTTTTTAAAAAAAATGCGATTAGTGGGTCAAAATGCTGCATTTTTAAAAAAATCGGTTTTTTATTTATACCCAAATTGCGCTAACAAAATTTTGGTACGGCTTTTGTATATACTCAGGCATACCCTAAAAAGGGTGTGCAGGATACGAACTAACGACAGGGCACGCGTTTTTTATTTTTCAAGCGAAACCCGTTTAAAAACGCGGTCCTATTTTAATCCGTATGTTGTATCACCCGGCCAGGTATTTTTTTTTAATCTCTCGGAAAGGTCTGCTTTTAATCCCCCCCCCTGAAAAACCCTTCATCCTTTCACCGTGTACCGATTTACACAGACCTAATCATGAATTTAACTTGTACCACACACCGATTTCCGGCGGCGTTCGATCCTCCTGATCCGCCCCCGCTTAGCGCATCTCCGCCCTGCGACTGTTGCGCGCGATCACTTTCTGACGATTTCCGACAACGAAGGCGGCATCCGGCGCTTAGGCGCTGCGTCCCGCACCGCGTTTGACGTTGCATCGCGCAGTTTCGACCTCCTCAGGGGTTTTCTGCTGATTCCCACATTTTTTCCCGGAATGACTTTGCCTTTGCCGCGCGCCAGGGCGACAGGGCAAACCATGCCATTTTTTAATCGAATCCTACTTTCGAACTTCATTTAATAACAACAGATATGGTGACGCTACCCAGGCCGAAAATCGCCAACCTGCCCATGAAGGACCTCATCTCGCTGGTCCAATTGATCAACAAAACCAAACTTAAAACGAATAATCTCTTGAATGTGATCTTGGAACCCGGTTCCAAAATGGAACAACTCTATGAGGCCATTCTGACCGACAAAGTGCGTACGGATCAGGACGCGCAGCATCTGCTCTACGGCAGCGAGGTGGCGCCCGCCGGCTATTCCAATGTGAAATACAAACTCAAGGAGCGGCTCCTGGACTCCGTATTTCTCCTCGACTACCGGGAAAATGGCCTGAATACCCGCCAACGCGCCATCCTGGAGGCCTATAAAAGATGGGCTGCCGCCATGATCCTTCTCATGCGTAAAGAGAAAATCAACGCCATAGACCAATTGGAGAAACTCCTGCGCCATACCATAAAATATGAATTCACAGAGCTCACCCTGGAGATTCTCCGCGTGCTTCGGCTGCAATTCAGCACGGTGGACGGCGATTTGAAAAAATATGAGGAGATCAAGCAACTGTATGAAAAGTACGAAATGATCTGGCTTGCCGAAAGTAAAGCGGAAGGCAATTACACCGATATTATCATCCAGCACACGCTCTCCAAGGCAACGCAGGAACAAACGGTGGTGAAGGCCCGGCAATACTACAACGAACTGGAGCCGATGCTGCAAACCTGCGAATCATTCAAACTCCAGCTCTACGGCCGCATGCTGCTCCTACACGTGTACAACGGCGTGGGCGACTATCCCACCGCTATCAAAATCTGTGAGGAAGCCATTGATTTTTTCAACAGCAAGGAGTATTTCAGCGCCCTGCCTCTGCAGGTATTCTACTACAACCTGATTGTCTATGCGCTGCAAATGAAAGATTTTGAGCGCGGCCAAAAGCACGTGGACATCATGCTGGCCGTCACCGAAGAGGGCTCTTTCAACTGGTTCAAACTCCAGGAACTCTACTTCCTGCTGGCTATGCACACCGGGCGATACGAGACGGCGCGCGCGATCATGGAAAAAACCGTGCAACACCCGAATTTCCTCGAACAGCATACCGTCATTACTGAAATGTGGACGCTGTTCCACGCCTACCTCCAATTCCTCGTGAAAGTGCAGGCGCTCCCGCAGGTCAGCCCCAATTCCGCGAAATTTAAGGTGGCAAAATTCAACAATATGGTGCCTCATTTTTCCAAGGACAAGCGCGGCATGAACATGGCCAGCCTGATCGTGCAAATTTTACACGGCCTGGCCGATAAAAATTACGACCTCGTCGCCGACCGCATCGAGGCCACGCAGAAATACCTGACGCGCTACGCGAAAAACAGGGAAAATTTCCGAAGCAACACGTTTATTAAAATGCTGCTCTGCCTGTCGCAAGCCAATTTTCACAGAGAGGCCGTCCTCCGGAAATCGGCAAGCCTGAGCAACCAATTGCAACTGTGTCCGCTCGCCGCCGCCAACCAGTCGCACGAAATCGAAATTATCCCCTTCGAGGTAGTCTGGGAACTCATCACCCAAGCACTCGGCGTCAAAATTATTCAGCGGAAGGCATCCTGACGAACGGAAAGCAGATTGGTCATTTTCTGTCGAAGACAAAAGCCGACCAGCTTTTGTCTTCGGCAGAAAATTTCCATGCCTACCATTTTATTGGTACGAAATTTGTAGTAAAATACTGTTCCCTGTTTTTTGCGGGCCGCATTGTGTAGAAAAAAGCGTATTTTTGCGGAAAGTCGGCGTGCGCCTGCTGTTTAATCATCAATACTATCGCTCATTTGCTGTTTCAGCGCGAAAGACGCTGTCTTAAGCGCCGACCAGGACAAACTTTCGTACCATGTCCTCTGGGGCACTTCCTTTGCCTTCCGACCCTTGCTTGGCAAGCGGTCAGACCGACCTGCCGGCTTTCGCCGTCGTGGTGGCCGGAGTGGAATTTGGCACGCTGACCCAGGACGGCCGATGCGTCAATTTCGGTATCTGCAAGGTTACAACGGATCAGGCGATGGTAAGCGCCGTAGGGAAAAGTCGTTGCCGCGCTGCCAAGGCGTTGATCGCCCTGGCGGCGGATGCGCGTCTTCAGTTTTATTTCCCAAAGGCGGACATGCTGCCCTGCACGGCGCGCGCGATTTTCGCCTCCGGCTATTTTCCCGTTCCTGCCGATTTTATCCTGCCCGCAAATTTGCGCGCGCAGCTCCCCTCCAATGCGCCCTTGCGCATCACTGCCGGAAAATATCTGATCGCTAAAACAACAAGCGGGTATTGGGTGAAGTTTTAGGTTGTGATTAGCGCATGTATAAAATTATATTTTTCGCTAATATGGAAGTCTTTTTCAGCTAACCTTCGTTCCTTTTTTTCGCCGTAATTAGTCCCATTACGCCTGCAAAAAGGCCTTGTCTGGCTAAAAAATCCTTTTCATAGTAGCAGAGAATATAATTTTATACACGCTCTTACCGAGCCGAAACAGCCCGGAAATCAAAGATTGAACAAGCGCTCCATCCGGTTTATGCCCGTTTCGCACCCGCCCATATTGCAATCGCTGATC
>JBEIDF010000073.1:0-15515 GCA_040383605.1 Lewinellaceae bacterium | reverse complement strand
GCAAAAAATCGCTTCGTCTGGCGAAAAATGGGTTCTTTTTTGGCTCAGACGCGACCTGCTAACCAGTTACTTTATTTTGAGGATTGGCCCGATCAGCGAATGATCAGTTCGTAGGGCAGGCGTGCCTGGATACCGTCCGACTCCCGGAAGTCCTGCAGTGATTTATACATGGGGTATAAGTCGCCCATTTCCGAGCGGAGCAGCCAGGTTCGGATCGTGTTGTCGCGGTCGCGGGTTTGGGCGAGGCGTTCGAGGATTTGCTCCAGGCCGGTTTTGGTACGCGGATACTCCGTAGTGCGGTACTTTTCCACTTTCGCAAGTTGCGCTGCAGCCTGCACGGCCCGGTCGAGGCCGCCGATTTGATCCACCAGGCCGATTTCCAGGGCTTTGGCGCCCGACCACACCCGGCCTTGCGCGATGGCGTGCACTTCGTCGCGGGTCATACCGCGACCTTCCGAGACAATGCGGAGGAAGTCTTCATAGATCCCGTCCACGCGGGTTTGAATCATCCGGCTTTCCTCCGGGGAGAAGTCATAAAAAGGCGTTCCGAAAGCAGAGTATCGGCCGGTTCGCACGGTATCAAAGGTGATGCCGAGTTTATTTTTCATGGTATTTTGCAGCACCGGCACGATACCGAATACCCCGATGGAGCCGGTGATCGTATTGGGTTCGGCGAAGATACTATCTGCTTTGCAGGCGATGTAGTAACCGCCTGAAGCGGCGACGTCGCCCATGCTGACCACCACCGGGCGGCCGGATTTTTTAAAGAGTGTAATTTCCCGAAGGATATTTTCGGAGGCCAGGACACTTCCGCCTGGGGAGTTGATACGCAGGACGAGTCCCTTTACTTTGGTGTCTTTGCGGATGGTACGCAGCATTTTGACGTAATCGGCGTCGTAGATTTCGCCGGATTCCAAACTTTCGCCATCGCGGATTGTACCTTCGGCATAGAGGACGGCGATTTTTTCTTTGGCGCTGAGGTCGAGTTTTTTAGCGCGCGAGTTGAAATAATCGGTCAGGTTGATGAGTTTGAGTTTGGCATCTTCCTTGAGTCCGGCTTTTGTTTTCAGCAGCGTATGGACTTCGTCTTCGTACGCGATACGATCTACCAGTCCGGCCTGGAGGGCGGTTTCTGCGCTTTGCCCTTCGAAGTCATCTGCGATTTGGCGGAGCTTATCCGGGGCGATACCGCGGCTTTTGGAGATATCCTGAAGAAAGCCGGCGTACAGGTCATCGAGGTACGCGCGGATCTGCGCGCGGTTTTCGTCGCTCATTTTATCGAGTCGGAACGGCTCGGTGGCGCTTTTAAATTTTCCAGCGTAAAAAATGCGCATCTGGACGTCCAGCCGGTCGAGCATATCCTTATAGAAAGCGATCATGCTGGAATAGCCCCTAAAATCCACGGCGCCGAGCGGGTTGATGAGCACGCTGTCCGCCACGGAGGCCATATAATAGGCGTTTTGGGTATAGTAGGGTGCGTAGGCGATGATGAATTTGCCCGAAGATTTGAAATCCAGCAGCGCATTGCGCAACACCGAAGAGGTGGCCTTTCCGGCAGTCACTACGGAAGCGTCCAGGTAAATCCCTTTGATATCGGGGTCTTCCGTTGCTTGTCGGACGGCTTTGACCATATCGGTCAGCCCCAAAACATCCTCCTGTTCGAGGCTGAAAGGGTCCATAGGCAGGTTATTGGTTTTTTCGGGAATATTTTGTTCGAGACGCAGTTCCAAAACGGAATTGGCCGGAATATCCACCTTTTGTTTTTCGGATGCACTTCCTGCGATACTGGCGATGGCGCCGAATCCGATAAAGAACAGGAGAAAAAGCGCCAGGAACGTACCCAGGCAGGAGGCGAATAAGAATTTAAAAAACTGGTTCATACAGTATTTTTTCGGTAAGTGACAAGTCTTGATTGCGCAATCTCTGCAAAATAACCTGCCGTGCGCTTAAGGATCTGTTATTTTTAGATGAAAGTGCGGTTTTTCAGGACGTAACATGCGGAATACTGCGCAGCATTGGTTAACCGATCCGGGGAGGCCTGTTTTGGTCGACAGAACAATTTTAATAGGGCAAAAAAAACAAGAAATATAATAATGTGCGTATTTTTCCGGCGAATTTACTCATAATCCATCTTTTCCTTATGTTGTTCCAAAAACTATTCCTTACTACCTTTTTACTAACCATTTTTTTTACGCCGCTGGGCGCACAAGTCCTCGAAGTTACCGACGCCGCTACCCCACCCTACAACCCGCAGTACCTGATTTCCAACATATTTCTTGGAGACGGCGTGGATGTGCTGAATATTCAGTACAACGGTGTGGCGACGGCGGTGGGATATTTCACCGGCGGTACGAATGCGATCGGGATTGAACGCGGCGTGGTGATGACGACCGGCAGGGCGCAGGGCAATAACAGCAGTACCTTTGGCGCCAACGGGCAGGGCAGCATGCAATCTTCGGTGGACAACCCGAGTACGGCCTTCGATCCGGATTTGGCCATGCAGACCACCGCCGGCTTAAACGACGTGGCGGTTTACACCATCACCTTTGTTCCAACCTCCCCGAACTTGCAATTTCGATTTTGCTTTGGCTCGGAGGAATACCCGGAGTACGCCTGCAGCCAGTACAACGATGTGTTTGGATTTTTTATCCAGGGGCCTAATTATCCAAGTCCGACCAACATCGCTCTAATCCCGAACAGCACGCTACCCGTAACCATCAACAACCTGCATCCCGCCAACCCTATTTACAACTGTGCGCCGCTGAATGTGCAGTATTACAACAACAACAATGGGACGAACCAGCAGCCAATTTACGACGGCTTCACGGATGTTTTTACTGCCGAAGCAACCGTTGTACCTTGCCAGCAATACACCATTAAACTGGCTATTGCCGACGTCAGCGACCACATCTTCGACTCCGGGGTATTTCTGGAGGCCAAAAGCTTCGGCGCCGGTTCCCTGCGCGCAGAAGTCACCACCAACAGCCCGGAAGGCGCCATTGCCGAAGGATGCGCGCAGGCCACCGTCACCTTCCGCCTCCCGGAAATCAGCGCCCAGGATTTTCCCATAGACTATACAATCTGGGGTTCCGCCATCAACGGAACCGATTACGACTCGATCCCGGCCAACCTGTCTATACCCGCAGGCCAACAGGAAGTGACGATCACGTTGAATGCACTTGAAGACGGACTGGCAGAGGTTCCGGAATTTTTCGCGCTGGACTATCAGCGCGACCCCTGCAACCGCGACACCATCCTCATCGGCATCCGGGACAATCTCCTGATCCCCCCTGACCTGCGGCCGGATACCGCCTTGTGCCTCAACGCCGCACCGCTGGAACTAAACGGCACGCTGGCCATACCGCTGCCCGATCCCATTGTTTTTACCAACGATCAGGATACCCCGATCGCCCCAACGAATACCGCCATCAACTCCTCGATCGTGGTCTCCGGCGTACAACCTGCCACCCTCGGGCCGGGCGTGCTCCGCTCCGTGTGCGTGAATATTGATCACAGCTTTGTGGACGATATAGATATGTACCTGATTACGCCGGGTGGACAAATTTTGGAGCTCAGTACGGACAATGGCGGCAGCGGGGACAATTACACGAATACTTGTTTTACGCCGACGGCTTCCACGCCGATTAATTTCCCTGGCCCGTTTGCGCCGCCAACTGCCGCGCCATTCACTGGAAACTGGCTGCCGGAAGGCCCCTGGACGGATATCTGGGACGGCAGCTATCCCACAAACGGCACTTGGCAACTGCAACTCCGGGATGATGCAAATGGCTTTACCGGCACGCTGAAGGACTGGACGATTACCTTCGAACCTTCTTACAAGGTAAATTATCAGTGGTTCCCGATCTCCGGCTTGAGCTGCCCTAACTGTCCCATCACAGACGCCACGCCTGCGCAATCTACGGTATATACCCTGCTGGCCACCGATTCTTATGGCTGCGCGACCCGCGATTCTGTGAAATTGGAAATCTACGATGCGCTGGCAGCACCGGTCGTCGAATGCGCCGGCGCTTCCGCGAGCAGCGTTATCTTTACCTGGAACCCGCTGCCAAACGCCACAGGCTATGAAATAAATGTCAACGGCGCCGGATGGACCTCAAACGGAACCGACAATACCTTCACGATGAACGGACTGGCGCCCGGCTCCTCGGTGTCCGTCGAGGTGCGCGGTATAGATCCGCTTGGCCTTTGTCCGCCGGCGGTTGGTTCCGGTGTTTGCGAGAATTGCGCCTCCCCGGCGATTGCTGTTACAGCCACGCCCGTATCCTGTACGGGTAGCACCAACGGCACGGTGACAATCAGCACAGACAATCTGAATCCGCCGTATAATTTCCGACTCGGCCCCCTGAACAACGCGACCGGCATATTCTCCAACCTGCCTGCCGGCGCCTACACGGCGGTCGTTACCGACGCTTCCGGCTGCTCGGCGCAACAACAGTTTCTCATCGGCGCCCCGCCGGCTCTGTCGGCCGCAATCAATATTGCTCAGCCGGTTTCCTGCTTCGGCGGCGACAACGGTGCATTGAGCGCCGGCGGAACCGGCGGAACCGGAACGATCAATTTTTCCTGGAGCGCACCGGGAAATCCCGGCGGCCCCGCTCTGTCGAATTTGACCGCTGGCGTCTATACCGTTACGGTCACGGATGTAAACGGTTGTACGGCAAGCGCCACGGCCTCGCTTACGCAACCCACCGACCTGAATATTTCGACCAATGTACAAAACATCGGTTGTTTTGGACAGGCAAATGGCGCCGCCACCGCCCTCGCGCAGGGCGGTATCGGGCCCTACCAGTTCCAGTGGAGCAACGGTCAATCAGGCCCCGGCGCGATAAATCTCGGCCCGGGTATCGTCACCGTGACGGTCACGGACGTCAACGGATGCGCAGAAACCACCTTTGCCACCATCCAACAGCCGCCAGCACTAAGTGCTCTGGCGACCGCAGCGCCGGTCCGATGCGCGGGTGAAACCAACGGCACAGCAACCGTCACGCCGCAGGGGGGTGTTGGGGGATATAGCTATCTGTGGAGCGATCCTGCCCAGCAGACAACGGCAACCGCCAACGGCCTGGGCGCGCAGCTCTATACCGTCACCGTAACGGATGGAAATGGCTGTGTTGCCGAGACGGCAACAGCGGTCTCGGCGCCTGCACCCCTGACGCTGGCCCTAAGCCCGGATTCCGTCCGCTGTTTCGGCGGCAACGACGGCCGCCTCACCGCCGCTGTTTCCGGCGGAAACGGTGGGTATAACTTTCAGTGGAGCACGGCTGGCGCGGCCAATAACGCTGTCCTGCAAAGCTTAGCAGCCGGTGCGTACAGCCTCACCGTCACCGACGCGAAAGGATGTACGATCGCCGCGACCGGCATCATTGGCCAGGCGCCGCTGTTGCAAGTTTCAGCAACGGCCAACAACGTGTCCTGTGCCAGCAGTACAAATGGCCAGATTAGCCTGCAAGCGCAAGGCGGTACGCTTCCTTATGCCTTCCTCTGGAATAACAACAGCCCCAATCAAAACCTGACAAACCAGGCGCCCGGCCTCTACACCGTTACGGTAACCGATGCTAAAAATTGCACCGCCACCGCCCAGGCAAGCATCGGCGCCCCGCCGCCTATCACGGCCTCCATCACTGAAACGCCGGTAAAATGCTATGACGAAAATACCGGCGCGCTGAGCATCGCTGCAACTGGCGGCGCGGGGAATCTGAACATAGGCTGGATCGGGCCGAACGGATTCACCGGAAGCGGCGCCGCGTTGAGCAACCTGCCTGCGGGCGTGTATATTGCCTCGATCACAGATATCAACGGCTGCCTGCTCCGTGATACAGCTTGGATCACCCAGCCGCCGCGTTTGGCGCCGAACCTGCCGGATGTCAGCGATACGGTTTGCTTTAACGCATCGAACGGCGCAGCAACGGTGGCGGTCTCCGGTGGCACGCCGCCTTATCAATACACCTGGAATCCAGGCGGACAAACTACGGCGGCGATCGCTGATTTGGCGCCTGGGCAATACCTTGTCAGCATTGTGGACGCCAATGGCTGTACGGCCAACGCGACGACGCGGATTGAGCAAAAAGGCGAGTTGTTTGCGGTAGTTCAGGGCACAGACCCGCGTTGCCATAACGGAACCGACGGTTCTGCCCAAGTAATATCCGTCTTTTACGGCTCCAGCCCGGCTAACCTGCAATTATTCAATTACCGCTGGAATACCACGCCGCCGCAGCTTACAATCCAATCTACCGGATTGGCAGCCACGCAGACCTACCGCGTCACCGTGGCCGACTCCAAAGGCTGCTCGGCAGTACAAACCGTGACGATGGGCAACCGTGAGCCAGTTATTGCCCAGGCTGCGCAAACGCAGCCTGCCGATTGCCACGGCGCTGCGACAGGCAGGGCGGCAGGAAGTGGCAGCGGCGGACAGGCGCCCTATACATACTTTTGGAACACCCCGCCCAATCCACAAACCGATTCTGTAGCTGTCAACCTGCCGGCAGGCGTCTATCGGGTTACGGTGACAGACGCCAACGGATGTTACGGCGTTGCCACGGCGACCATTAGTCAGCCGCCTGCCTTGTTGGCCTCCTTGACCAGCACGGTGGTCCGCTGTTATGGCGGAAGCGACGGCAGCGCACAAATTCAAGTATCCGGCGGTACGCCGCAATACACGATCGCATGGGCCGGCGGTGCAAGTGGCCCGGTCATTTCCGGATTGTCGAGCGGCTTAGCAATCGTCACCGTGACCGATGCAAACGGTTGCACCCTTGTGCGTACAACGGAAATCAAACAGCCCGATGCGCCGTTGAGCGGCACGGCTTCGGCAGCAGACGTTCGCTGTTTTGGCAGCCGGGATGGTCGCATCCAGATTGCCGGCGCCGGCGGCTCCCCACCCTACCGCTATGCACTAAACAATGGCGCGCCCAACGGTTCCTCCGTTCAAATTGGCCTGCAAGCCGGCGAATACATCCCCAGCCTGATAGATGCCAAAGGCTGTACGTTTACCCTGCCGCCGGTTACTATCAGCCAACCTCCGGCTATTGTGCTGGATTTAGGCCCCGACATAACCGTTACCTTGGGCGAAGGCGCGCAGCTGGCCGCCGAAATCCAACACGCGGAGGAGCCGGTTCAATACACGTGGGATCAGGCGTCCAAGTGGCTGCTGAGTTGCCTCGACTGCCCGGATCCGTACATAGACTCGATTTACTATCCCCACGTATTCACCTTGTCGGCAGAGGATGCGCGCGGGTGTCTGGCCACCGACCAGATTAAGGTTTTGGTGGACAAGCCGCGGCGGATTCACGTACCAACCGGATTTACGCCGAACAACGATGGCAGCAACGACCGCCTGATCGTGCACGGGCAGGCAACCGCGCGTATTCTGGATTTTCGAATTTACGACCGCTGGGGCGAACTGGTGTACCAGGCTAAAGATTTCCCGACCAACGATCCGGCGGCCGGCTGGGATGGCGTTTTCCGCGGACAAGAACAAGATTCCGGCGTGTATGTATGGATTTTGGAGGCGCAATACCTGGACGGCGTAAAAGAAGTGTTTAAAGGCAACACGGCTTTGATCCGCTAATACTACCTTTGCGGCCATGTACGTATTGTTGATCTCCCTTGTGATCGGGCTTTTCGTAGCCATGCTCTTTTTGAATTTGTACTTCCGGGCCCGCGTACTGAAAGTGTACGGGGTGCTGGTGCGCAACCGCGTGCAATTTGGTGCAGCCCATATCTTCAACCGCCAACGGTTAGAAGCGGAAGTGCTGCCCAGGTATCCCCAATTTCGCGCGGAAATTGAAACCTTCATCCGGCATATCCGCTATTCGATTCGCATGGCGACCGTGCTGCTGGTCCTGATCACGCTTTTTGGCGCGATCCTCATGTATTATCGCGACCTATAAACCTTTCGCTATGCCATCGAGCATCCGACTTGGCGTTTTTGGCGCCGGACATCTTGGGAATATTCATTTGAAATGCGCCTTAGCCGCGCAGGGCATCGAGCTGGTCGGTTTTTATGATCCGGACGACAAAAACGCGGAGCGCGCGATGGCGCAGCTTCAAGTTCAGCGTTACCCTACCCCGGAGGCCTTGTTAGCGGAAATAGATGCAGTGGATATCGTTACGCCAACCGTTACGCATTTTGAACTCGCGCAAAAAGCCGCTCAGGCCGGCAAGCATATTTTCATTGAAAAGCCGGTGACGCAAACCGTAGCGGAGGGGAAGGCTTTGCTGGAGATGACGGCTAAAAGTGGGCTCAAAGTGCAGGTTGGTCATGTAGAGCGCTTCAATCCGGCTTTTACGGCTTTGCAGGGCATCCCGTTGGCGCCGATGTTTATAGAAAGCCACCGGTTGGCCGCATTCCAACCGCGGGGCACCGATGTGTCTGTCGTACTGGATTTAATGATCCACGATTTGGATCTGACCCTACACTTGATCAAAAGTCCGGTAACCAACGTGTCTGCCTCCGGAGTTGCCGTACTAAGCGCTACGCCGGATATTGCCAACGCGCGCCTGGAGTTTGCGAACGGCGCCGTGGCCAATTTGACAGCCAGCAGGATTTCCCTAAAGCAGATGCGTAAAATGCGCCTGTTTCAGCCCAATGCCTACATCAGCCTGGATTTTTTGGAAAAAAATGCCCAAATCATCCGCCTGTTTGATCAGGACGAACCCAACCTGCCGGCGCCAGACAAACGCATGGAATTTGATACGCCGGCCGGCAAGAAATGGCTCCAGGTAGAAATGCCCGAAAGCGAGCCAGTCAATGCCATTCAGCGGGAATTAGAGACCTTTGCGGAGAGTATCCTCACCGGCGCGCCTACGCGTGCGCCCTTGGAAGACGGTTTGGCCGCGCTGCAAGTCGCCCACCGAATTTTGGAAGAAATGGAGGCGCGCATAAAAATGGCGCATGTAGAAAATATTTGACGGCCTTGGTGTCCGTTATTTCATCACGGGACACACGCAACAATCATTATGAGAAAAATCATCCTCCTCGTACTGCTGTTTACCGGACTGGGCACGGCAATTGGTCAGACGCCGCGTCGTATTCAAACTATTCGCGCATTCGAGCAAGCGCGTTACCAGGCGCTGGTAAAACGCGATTTTCTGGCACTGGAAACTATGATTGCCCCGGAACTAGTGTACACGCACTCTAACGGCAATCTGGAAGACCGACAGGCGTACTTTGCCGCTTTGGAGAAGCGTACATACGAATTTGACAAATTTGAAACAGACAGCACACAGTACCGGTTTTTGAACCGTCGCGCCGTCGTGGCCACGGGCGTAGCCAGAATTGCGGGGGCTTACCAAGGCAAGCCTTTCGACATCCGGGGGCGATTCACCGCGCTATACGTTCGCCGGAACAACCGGTGGCAGTTGCATACCTGGCAGACTACAAAATTATAGCGGATCGGCGCCGTGCCCAGCCCAAAAAACGTCCGTACAATTAATTGACCGGATGCAGCAGCATTAGATACGCGCCTTGGCATCGAACATCGCGAGCAGTTCGCCGAGCGTTTCCCGCAAGTCCTTGCGGTGGACGATCAGGTCGAGAAAACCGCTTTCCAACAAAAATTCGGACGTCTGGAAGCCCTCCGGGAGTTCCCGCTTAATCGTTTCCCGGATAACGCGGGGGCCTGCGAATCCGATCAGCGCGCCGGGTTCGGCCAGATTGAGATCGCCCAGCATGGCGAAAGATGCGGTGACGCCGCCCGTGGTGGGGTCGGTCATCAGCGAGAAATACGGGAGGCGCGCTTTGGCCAGCAGCGTCAGTTTCGCGCTTGTTTTCGCCATTTGCATGAGCGAAAACGCGCTTTCCATCATACGAGCGCCGCCGGATTTGGAAATAATAAGCAGACCGGACTGCGTAGCCAGTGCGTGTTCGATGGCGAGCGCTATTTTCTCGCCGACCACGGCGCCCATGGAGCCGCCGATGAAGCGAAAATCCATCGCAGCGATGACGAGCGGGAATTTATTTACTCTCCCTTCTGCCACGGCGATTGCATCCTTCAGGCCGGTTTTTACGTAGGTTTCTTCCAGTCGGCGGGCATACGGTTTGAGATCGGTGAACTCGAGGACGTCCACCGAAACCAGATCGTCGAAGAGCGTTTTACTGCTTTTTTCGTCAAAAATGATTTCGAAATATTCCGCAGATCCAATCAGGCTGTGGTAATCGCACTTCGGGCATACGTACAGATTTTCCCGGAGTTCCTTGGTGGTACTGGTTTCCTTGCACTTTTTGCACTGATACCAGACGCCTTCGGGAACGTCCTTCTTAGCCTGTGTGGCCGTGTTAATCCCTTCTTTCAATCGTTTGAACCAACTCATAGCGCGTGATTTCGGGCAAATATACGGCGCATCTGAAAATTATAACGCGCGGATTTTTTCCAGGGCAGCTTTCGGCTGGTATATTCTAAGATATCATTCCGGCTTCGATCAGGCGATCGGCGATTTCATTCAATTGATCGTCCATATCGTACGCATTTTGAATACCGGCCTGATCGAGCGCCGCGATATTTTTTTCCGATACATTGTCCATTTCCGGATCGGCGGTGTGCAACTGCGGCACCAGGCGATGATACTGCTTGCTTTTGCCGATGGAGGAATAAAGTTTTCGGAGCTGATAGTCCACCGTTTCCGAGACGCCGCTCATCATGATATCAATAATTGGTTCCACCCAGGATATCATGCCCCAGTTCACAGCCTTGGCTCGCGGGTATGATTTTTTTACAGCGCCGGTACCGACGGACACGATAAACATGCGCGCAGGATTGAGCAATTCCACTTCGCCATTCTCTTTTTTATCGCCAAAGAGTTTCAGGGCTTCGATGACCGCGCACATGGTGGGATTGTTGGCAAAAAGTCCGCCGTCAATGGCGTTGGCGACGAGACCGTCCACAGAGCGCGCCTGATGGGGCGGGAAATACGTGGGCGCCGCGGATGTACAACGGGCCACATCGCGCAAATAAAAATCAAACATCGGCCCTTTTTCCCGCGCATCGTGGGAGGTAAAGAACACCGCGCGCCGCTGCTCGATATCATAGCTGGTAATCAGGCAGGGTCGGATGAGATCGCTGAGCCGCCTGTCTCCCAGTCTTTCGGCCAAAATTTGCTCAATTTGTTGGCCGGTGTATTTCGGCCATTTGAATGCCGATATCAGGGGAATTCGGCCCACGGCGGATTTGGAAAAAATTTGCCCACCATAGTCTTTGTAGAGCGACACGGCCTCGGACGCGGCAAACTGGGGCGCGTTAGGGTCGTTCTGACTGGGCGTAAGCAAAATACAGGTGAGGATACCGCCGGTGGAGGTGCCGGCGATCATATCAAAAAAATGGGCGATACGGAGCGGATGGGCGGGATCTGTTCCGTGCTGGATTTTCCAGCGCGCGTTCAGTTTACTTTCCAGCGCAGCGAGAATTCGCGCGGTGAGGAGGCCGCGGATACCGCCGCCATCGAGGCTGAGAATACGGATTGAGCGTTCGTTTGACATGTGCGAGAGGGGGTAAAAGGTGCGTGATTAGATTGTACAAAAATAGCGACTATTCTTGTACAGGCAAAAAACGAGCCGTTTTTTATAAACGAATCAACACATTTAAAACCAACGCACTATCCAAATTTCATCGCCAATCTTTTCCAAAGACTGATTGCCAGGCCGAGCAGCATCGCCAGCGAGCCGATCCAGACCAGGTTGATGCCCGGAAACAGAATAGCCTCCAGGACGATATAATCCGAGCGCGGCGCATCTTCGGCGATTTCGACCGGTATACTACGCTGCGCCTCCGTCGCTTGCGCGGCCGAAATAGTCAGCAGGCCTTTTTCGGGGTCAATACCGGAAAACTGAAAATGCAGTCCGAATGCCGAGGCTTCATCTTTCAGGCTGTAGGGCCGGTTATCGCGAATCAGGTACACTGGCGCGGCCGTATCCTTGCTGCCATCCGGCGCGGTAATTTCCAATCGGGCTGCAACGGCGATATCACCCTGTTCCGGGGTATAATTTGGATGTCGAGGCGCGCGTTCCACGCTTGCGAAACGCACGCGATAGCCGTTCAGGGTAAAAGATCCACCTTCTTTTAAAGGAAATTCCTGGTATTTTAGGTCATTTTCCGTCTTGAAAATCTTCTCCATGGCAGCCTCGGAGAGTCGGATGCGCATCTGCAGCGGCCCGATATTAGCCGGATGGCTAAAGCCGCCCGAGCCCGGGCGGATATACATGGCCGGCGCTGCGGGATAGGCTTGCGGCGATTCGAGGGAGTAGGCGCGCAGCTTCAGACCGAAAGCCAAGTCGCCGGGTTGGGGTTTATAGTCCGGGTGCTCCGGTTTTTTTGTCAGTGCTTCTACGACCAGGTAGTGTTTGGTCGTAAAGATGGTGTCTCCGATGCGCGCTTCATAGGTAATCCACTTCAGGCTGTCTTCCTGTATCTTCGCGTACTCAGGATCCAATTCAGCTTTCGGCAGCGAGGTGACGTGCGTAAAGATATCGCGATCCCAATAATGGCGGGTGGAGGGGTTGGAGGCGACAATTTCTGTGAACTGCCGATTGTACATGACGTTCGGCGTCAGTACGTATGATTCGCCGGTGTAATTGCCGGAGGCGTCGCGTTTTTTGAAACGCACCTGAAACGTGCGGGTTTGGCGTACCACCGTATCCCGCTCGTAAGTCACCTCCAGTTCGTTCCGGATCGGCATGGGTGCGTCCTTCATCAGGAGGACGTTTTTTTGCATCGCCTCATTATCGGCGCCTTCAATCAGCCCTTCCATGGCAAACGGGTTGGAGGACAGCCAGATTTTATTGAGTCCGGTGCTTAGGATGCCGAGTACCAGCACGCCGAATCCGAAGTGCGACACCGCCGAACCGGCCATTTTCAGGTTGCCGCGCGCGATGGTGATGAGGTAGTCGAGGTTGGCGACAAGTGCAAACATGGCTGCGAACAGCAGGGCGAACAGCTGCCAGGCGCGCATATCCAGCCACAAGGCATTCAACATGGTCAGCAACAGGGCGCCCCCGGCTGCGACGCCGATATGCGCCGTGAACTTTCGCGCCCAGCCCGACCAGTTGCGTTCGTTGTACCGTGTAAACTGCCCGATACCGGTCAGGATCCCGATGAATACCGCAATCCACAATTGGTATCGGTTGTGGTGCTCGACCGGGTCTTTGAGCGCTGCGCCGACATAGTCCGGATTGAATGCCTGCACGATTTTATTCCACACGGGCAGCGAGGTGGCGCCCGTAATCAGCACGGCGGAAAAAAGCAAGACCAGTGCGCCGATAAACATCCAAAATTCCCGCGAGCGGGCGCTTTCTTCCTCCTGCACAACCGGCGTGGTGCGGTGGTGCGCGAGAAATGTTCCGAGTGCCAGCAGCGAGAACGCAGCGATAAACAGCACCAACTGGAAGCCCAGCCCCATTTCTGTGAACGCGTGCGCCGAGGTATCGCCCAGAATTCCGCTCCGGGTCAGGTACGTAGAATACAGAATCAGGATAAACGTGATGAGGTAAAACCCGTACGTGCTTTTGATGGAGTGGCCCGTGGCGCGTGCCACCAGGTTGGTATGAATACCGGCCACGAGCGTGATCCAGGGCACCAGCGAGGTATTTTCCACCGGATCCCAGGCCCAATAGCCGCCAAAAGACAAGGCTTCGTAGGCCCAGGCGCCGCCCATCAGAATGCCCAGGCCGAGAATTGCGCCAGAGAAGAGCGACCAGGGCAGGGCCGGTTTCAGCCATTCCCGGTGCGCGTTCAGCCAAAGCCCTGCGATCGCAAACGCGAACGGCACAATCGTGGAAGCGAAGCCTAAAAACAACGTGGGTGGGTGGATCGTCATCCAATAATTTTGCAGCAAGGGATTGAGGCCGTTGCCGGTAATTTGGCTCAGATAGTCGGCCTGTTTGAAAATAGGCGCGTCCATCGCGTCCCGCAGCAAGTCGAAAGGACTGGCGCCCAGCCGGAAATCGCCAAAGTACAACCCGAGAATCATCGAAGCAATAAACGCCTCTGCGAGGGATAACACCGCCAGCACCGGTGTTTCCCATTTACCGGCGCGGGCCATCAAGATGCTGCCGAGGATAATATGCCAGAAACTCCACAGAAGGAAACTCCCCTGCTGCTCCTTCCAAAAAGCGGAAAAGGTGTATTCAAAGGGCAGATCGTCGGAGACGTTTGCCCAGGCGTACTGATATTCGTAATACTTATTGACGAGGATAAAAAACAAAACGCCGATTACCCCGAACGTAGCCAATCCGTGCAATCCGAAAGAAATCCGGCCGATTTTACGCCATCCGGCGTAACCCGCCGTTTCCCGGCGTTGCGTAGCAGCGAAAAAAGCGACAGTAGCCAGCAGAGAGGCCACGAAAGAGAGCACCGCCAGCAGATGTCCGATTTGTCCGGGCAGGAGGTGTTCGCCAATATATTCCATGTCGGGTAGTTTTTGTGTAACGAATACAGATTCTTGTTCCGCCCGCTCCTACAGCCGGCGGCGAAGCATACCAAGGGAGCCGGCAAATATCCGGTTCTGGATCCTAGGTGCCTTTTTCAGCGCGGATATACACCTCCTGATCCTGATATTTCGAGGGGCACTTGAGCAGCATGTCCGAGGCGGCGAAATGATCGCCCTGCATCTGGCCGGTCAACACGACCTGCTCCGAGCGTTCAAAATCTTGTGGTTTACCGGCCAGCAGCACGACCTTCCGGACGTCGCCCGCATCGTCGCGCAAATAGAACGACAGATAGTTAGGATCTTTTTCCGGGTTGTATTCTACCGGTTTATCTTTGACCAGCTGGCCGACCAGTTTGACCCGGTCGCCGTTTTCGGTGGCTTGGGCGAAATTAGCGTAGGTCGTCACGTCTTTACTGGCAGAAATCAGAATACCGACTGCGATGGCTACGACGAGGATAGCGAGAATATGCGATTTTTTCATGCGATAACTTGTCCTTGAGTAAGGTTAAAGACGCCTTAGACGGCGTGCGCAAAATTACAACGTTTAGCATTGGCGCTATGCCATATCTTTGACATTTTTACAAGCGGCACAACAGGATGCGTGCGCGGAAGCGGCTTTCGGGTTCAAGACGGGAAAATCCGGGACAGCGATTGCCGTTTTTTATCTATTTTTGCAGAACGCGAGATGAAACCCGATGACGCGTCCAATACAAACCGTAAGACACAAAAAATGGCGATCCGGTTCAATTATTTTTCCTGCTGATCATTTTTGCCCAGGCAGGATGGCTTCCTGCGAAAAAGAAGGTCAGGCACTCGCAGCAACGCATTCGATTTGAGCAGCAGGTGGGCGATTCGGCGAAAAATTTAACGCAGTTAAAAATATAATTGGGCAGTTGCAGCCCAGAGATCAAAGTTTGAACAAGATCTAAGAGCGTGTCTAAAATTATATTCTCTGCTAATATGAAATGGATTTTTTAGCCAGACAAGGCGCTTTTTGCAGGCGTAATGGGACTAATTACGGCGAAAAAAAGGAACGAAGGTTGGCTGAAAAAGACTTTCATATTAGCGAGAAATAT